>DASYGS010000087.1:0-1652 GCA_035999465.1 Blastococcus sp.
TTCCACAACCTGCGCGTCGACGAGCAGCTGGCCAAGGCGCTCGACCGCAAGGTCTGGCTGCCGTCGGGTGGCTCGCTGGTGATCGACCGCACCGAGGCCATGACGGTCGTCGACGTCAACACCGGCAAGTTCGTCGGATCCGGCGGCAACCTCGAGCAGACCGTCACGCGCAACAACATGGAGGCCGCGGAGGAGATCGTCCGCCAGCTCCGGCTGCGCGACATCGGCGGCATCATCGTCATCGACTTCATCGACATGGTGCTCGAGAGCAACCGCGACCTCGTGCTGCGCCGGCTCACCGAGTGCCTGGGGCGCGACCGCACCAAGCACCAGGTCGCCGAGGTCACCTCGCTGGGCCTGGTGCAGATGACCCGCAAGCGCGTGGGCCAGGGCTTGCTCGAGGTCTTCTCCGAGCCCTGCGACCACTGCCGCGGGCGCGGCGTGCTCGTGCACCTCGACCCGGTCGACGAGAAGCGGCGCAGCGGGGGCAACGGCTCCGGCGGCAACGGCTCGGGCGGCGGGTCCGGCAGCGCCAGCTCCGGGGGCGGCGGCAACCGCCGGGACCGTTCGGGCGGGCGCGACAGCAGCCACGACGGCGGCCACGATGCGGGCCACGACTCGGGCCACGACTCGGGGGCGCCCACGGCCGAGGAGTCGGCGGCGACGCCGGACACCGACACGGCCGCCGGCGACGGCGAGCCGGCCGAGGGCAGCCGTGGGGGAGGGCGCCGCAACCGCGGTCGCCGGAACCGCGGCCAGTCCGGGGAGGACCGCGCGGCCGAGGACGCCGCCGTCCTGACCGGAGCGCGCGAGGACGACGACGTGGCCCCGGCGCCCGACGCCGCGGCGGGCAGCACGCCCTCGGGCGACGGGGCGCGACCGGGCGACGGGAACGCGGAGGTGGCCGAGCTCTCGGCCGCGGACGCCGCCGACGCCGCCGTCCCCGTGGAGGAGGTCCAGACCGGGACCACCGAGCCGGAGGCGGCCGCCGAGCCGGAGCAGGCCGCGGAGCCGGCGGCGCAGCCGGAGCCGGTGGCGGCCCGTCCGCGGCGGCGCCGTGCGGCGAGCCGTCCGGCCGGTCCGCCCGTCTGACCGCAGCGTTCGGGGGACATCCGCCCGGCCCGGCCCCTGGTCGACCGGTCGGACGTCGCTCGGGTACGCTGGTCGGGTTGCACCGCCACCCGCAGGGCACCGATCGGTGCTGCCGGGAACGGCGTCCGCAGCCCGTCCAGCACCCGGCGCCCGCTTCGGTCGTGCGCGCAGGACATCGTGAACAAGTAGTGCTGGACATAGAGAAGCGATCGAGGAGTCAGTGGTGTACGCAGTGGTGAAGGCCGGTGGCAGCCAGCACAAGGTGGCCGTGGGCGACACGTTCACGATCAACCGCCTGGCGGGTGCGGCGGGCGACACGGTCGCTCTCCCGGCCATCCTGTTGGTCGATGGCGAGACCGTCACCAGCGACGCCGCGGCTCTGGCCAAGGTGACCGTCACGGGTGAGATCGTCGAGCACCGCAAGGGCCCGAAGATCCACATCCACAAGTTCAAGAACAAGACCGGCTACCACAAGCGGCAGGGGCACCGTCAGCCCCTGACCAGCGTCGTGGTCCGCGACATCTCGAAGGGCTGACGCCGACATGGCACACAAGAAGGGC
>DASYGS010000103.1:0-2235 GCA_035999465.1 Blastococcus sp.
TTCGTCCATCTGCACGTCGCTTCCGGGTACTCCATGCGGTACGGGGCCAACCACCCCGCCGACCTGGTCACCCGGGCCGCCGAGCACGGCATGACGGCACTGGCGCTCACCGACCGCGACGGGCTCTACGGCGCGGTGAAGTTCGCGCTCGCCTGCCGGTCGGCCGGCCTGCGGCCGATCTTCGGCGTGGACCTGGCGATCGCCCCTGCCCTCGACACCACGCTGGCGCCGGCCCTGGCCTCGCCGATCGGTGGCGGGACGCGTCCCCGGCTGCAGACCTCCGGTCGCCGGGTGCCCGCCCGCGGTGGGGCCAGCGTCGACCCGCGGCTGCCCCGGGCCACCTTCCTCGCCCGCGACGGCGCCGGCTGGCGGTCGCTGTGCCGGCTCACCAGTGCCACGCACCTGCGCAGCACCCGCGGCGAGCCGGTGAGCTCGCTGGCGATGGCGGCCGAGCATGCTCCCGGGCTGATCGCGCTGCTCGGCCCCGACTCCGCGGTGGGCCGGGCCCTCACCACCGGCCGCGCCGACCTCGCCCTCGCCCACCTCGACACCTGGCGGGCGGCCTTCGGCCCCGGCCGGCTGGTGCTCGAGGTCGTGCACCACCGCGGCCAGGGCGACCGGCAGCGGGCCCAGGCGATGCTGCGGTTCGCCGCCGAGCACGACGTGCCGGTGGTGCTCAGCAACGCCGTCCGCTACGTCGACGCCCTCGACGCCCCGACCGTCGACGTGCTGGACGCCGCCCGGCGGCTGGTCCCGCTCGCCACGCGGCACGTCGACCGGCGGACGGCGGAGGGGTACCTCAAGTCGGGCAAGGAGATGGGCGCCGTCGCCGAGGACCTCGTCGGCCCCGACCGCGACGCCGCCCTGCGGTTGCTCGAGCGCACCGCCCGGCTGGCCGAGCAGTGCGCGGTCGACATCCGCGACGACCTCGGCATCGGCAGCGTCCGCTATCCCGAGCTCGACGTCGTCACCACGCCCGCCGAACGGGGGATGGGTCCTTCGCAGGTGCTGCGGGCCCGGTGCGAGGCCGGCCTCGGACGGCGGGGCCTGCCCCTCTCGGAGCGGGTGCGGCAGCGGCTCGACGAGGAGCTCGAGGTCATCGACTCCCTCGGCTACCCCTCCTACTTCCTCACCGTCGCCGACGTGGTCGACCTCATCAAGAGCTTGAGGGTTCGGGCCGCGGCGCGGGGGTCGGGTGCGGGCAGCCTGGTCACCTACCTGCTGGGCATCTCCGACGTCGACCCGATCCGGTACGGGCTGCTGATGGAGCGTTTCCTCTCCCCGCTGCGCCACCAGCTGCCCGACATCGACATCGACGTGGAGTCCGCCCGGCGCATGGAGGTCTACGACGCGGTCATCGACCGCTTCGGCGCCGACCGGGTCAGCTGCATCTCGATGATGGACACCTACCGGGTCCGGCACGCCATCCGCGACGTCGGCGCCGCGCTCGGCCTGCCGCCCGCGGAGATCGACGCCGTCGCGAAGGCCTTCCCGCACATCCGCGCCAACCAGGTGCACGCCGCCCTCAAGGACCTGCCGGAGCTGCGGGCCAGCCGGTACGGGGCGAAACGGGCCGGCGGCACCGGCGATCTCGACCTGCTGTTCGACCTCGTCTCCCGGCTCGACGGTCTGCCCCGGCACATCGCGCTCCACCCGTGCGGGGTGCTGCTGTCCGACGCCACGCTGCTGGACCGCACGCCGGTGGAGAACAGCTACCTCGGCTATCCGATGAGCCAGTTCGACAAGGACGACGTCGAGGAGCTCGGGCTGCTCAAGCTCGACCTCCTGGGCATCCGGATGCAGTCGGCGATCGCCCACGCCATCGACGAGGTGGCCCGGGTCGACGGCGAGACCGTCGACATCGACGCCATCCCGCGTGACGACGAGCCGACCTTCGAGCTGATCCGCAGCACCCGCACGCTCGGCATGTTCCAGATCGAGTCGCCGGGGCAGCGGGAACTGGTCGGCAAGTTCGGGCCGCAGACGTTCGAGGACCTGATCATCGACATCTCGCTGTTCCGGCCCGGGCCGGTGAAGAGCGACATGGTCACGCCGTTCCTGATGGCCCGGAACGGCTGGCGGGACGCCGTCTATCCGCACCCCGACCTGGAGTTCGCCCTCGCCGAGACGGCGGGCGTGGTCGTCTTCCACGAGCAGGTGCTGCAGGTGGTGGCCCGGATGACCGGCTGCACCCTGGCCGAGGCCGACGAGGTGCGGCGGGCGCTGGGGGAGAAG
>DASYGS010000016.1:0-105711 GCA_035999465.1 Blastococcus sp.
TCTCGACCCGCAGATCCAGGCCGCGCTCGACGCGCTGTCGCCGGAGTTCCGCGTCGCGGTCGTGCTGTGCGACATCGAGGGCCTGACCTACGAGGAGATCGCGGCCACGCTCGGGGTCAAGCTCGGCACGGTCCGCAGCCGCATCCACCGCGGCCGGGTGCAGCTGCGCGCCGCACTCGCCCACCTCGCGCCGAGCTGAGGTGACCGTTGAACCGCCGAGGCCCGGAATCGCTCCGACGACGGGCCTGGCGGTTCAACGCTCGCTCTGACGGTGGCTGGGTGGCTGCAGGACGGGAAGCTGCCCGTCCGGTGAGGTCAGCCACGCCAGCAGCACGCCGGCGACCGCACCCGGGTCGCGAAGGGCGCGGTCGAGAGCCGAGCGCCCGGACCAGCCGGTGAGCTTCAGAACGGCCGTGTTGCCGGCCTGGTCGGACACCCATGTCACATGAAGCGCGTCACCTACGAGCTCTGCGTCCCGGACCGCCCCGCGAGGGAGGTCCCAGACGCGGTCGGGGCGGAACGCGTAGTGCGCCAGGACGGTGAGGCGCCCGGCGGTCAGACGCAGGACGACCGGGCGCGGCAGCAGACCCGCGCCGCGCAGGCGCATCGCGCCATGCAGCAGCACGTCCTCGTCCGCGTCCAGTGGAGCTGTCCGTTCCAGTTCGACCGTCGCGCCGGCGAACGCGGACTTCGCCTGCATCTGGCGGCCAACCGGTCGGGGCTGCGTCACGAGCGCGACGGTACCGACGGGTCCGAAGGCCCCACCATGGATGGTGTGCGACCGCTGACACGCACTTCCCGACCGTCGAGACAGTCAGACTCGACCGCGCCTACTGGCCCACGAGGAGCCCGCTGACGGACAGCAGGTAGACCAACCCGAGCGCGACCACGACGACGACAGCGAGACCGACGAGCATGCGCACGGCCCGGCGTCGTCCGGCCCTGTTGTGCGTCAGCCCCTGAGCCAGGTCACCCCACCGATCCACCTCGCCGGCAGGCGAGTACTGGTTGTGCTCGTCGCGCTCCATCGCCCGTCTCCATGTGTGGCAGCTGGCAGGCACGTCCCGGGCTCACCGTAAGAAGGCGAGACGCTGAGGACGGCGGAATGTGGCCGGGGCGCGACGGTGTTGCCCCGGGCGTCACGCGGGGTGGCGCGGACAGGTCACACACTGAGGGGATCGGGTGCTCGAGGAACCGGAGCTGTCGTTGCACCCGCTCCTGGCCCGGCGGTGGAGCCCGACGATGTTCGACGGCACGTACGAGGCGCCGGAGGCCGCGGTGCAGTCGCTCCTCGAGGCCGCGCGCTGGGCGCCGTCGGCCGGCAACTCGCAGCCCTGGGCCTTTCTCACCGCACGGCGCGGCGACGCCGTCCATGCCCGGCTGCTCCGCCACCTCGCCCCGAGCTCGGCCCGGTGGGCGCCCACGGCGAGCGTCCTGGTGGTCAACCTGTGCCATCGGTACGTCGAGGACACCGACTGGGAGTTCTCGGAGTTCTCGCTCTACGACCTGGGGCAGGCCGTGGCCCACATGACCGTCCAGGCGCAGTCCCTCGGACTGTTCGCTCGCCAGTTCCGCGCGTTCGACCAGGCCGGGATCGGAGCCGAGTTCGACGTGCCCGGCCACTGGCAGGTCACCTCGATGTCCGCCTTCGGGCGTCTCCCCGTGGCTGCCGAGCCGCCGACGACGATCACCACCAGGGACGCGTCGCGGCAGCGGCGGTCGATGTCGGAGATCAGCTGGCTGCCGAGCTGAGCCGGGCCGCGCTCGCGCGGGGGGCCCGGCGTCGCTCGGCCAGCAGCAGCAGGACCAGCGGCGGCAGCATCACGAGGACGTAGACGGTCTCGATCCAGCCGAACAGCCACAGGGCGGCGTGGAACCCGATCGCGGCGACCAGGCCGACCTGCGTGCGTCGTCCCCCGCTGAGGATCAGGATGCCGACGACCGCCTCGAACACGATCAGCAGGTTGATGAACACGGCCTGGTGGGGCGCGACGACGGAATGCCAGGTGTCCGTGACCCACCCGAAGTGCGCCGGGTCGGCGAAGGGGGCGTAGTCCCGGTGCGCGAACCACAGGTAGGTGGCGTTGACGACCGCCCCGCCGACCAGCATCAGCACGCCCACCGCGATCCGGCCCACGATCATCGCCCGCCGGCTCCGGCCGGCCAGCGCGCCGGCCACGATCGCCGTGACCCCGCACACCAGCCACACGGTCACGTCCATGGCTGCCTCCCGGGGCCGATCCCACCGGCGGCGGCGCCCGCCGGCCAGGGACGTCGGGCCCGCGGGGCCGGGCCGCTCGGCTCCTCTGCGCGGCAGCGTCCGGGGAGCACCGTCGTCCCGGGACGGGTGCGGGAGAGGGGCACGCCGATGCTGGACGACGATCAGCTGACGAGCGCCGTCGACGGGATCCTGAACCGCCGGCCCGCGGTCGGCCTGGCGCTCGGGGTGGTCCGCGCCGACGGCGTCGCGTTCCTCGCCGGGCGCGGGTTCGCCGACGTGACCTCGCGCAGACCGGTCGCGCAGGACACCGTCTTCCGGGTCGCCTCGATCACCAAGACCTTCACCGCGGTCGCCGTCCTGCAGCTCGCCGAGCGCGGGCTGGTCGACATCGACGCCCCGGCCGCCGAGTACCTGCGGGCCTACCGGCTGCTCCCCACGGAGCCCGGGTGGCGCCCCGCGACCGTGCGGCACCTGCTCACCCACACCGCCGGCGTTCCCGAGAGGTGCTCCGTTCGCGCGCGCTGCGCCGTGACTTCGGCGAGAGCGTGCCGGCGCGGCGACCGGTGCCGGGCCCCGCCGCCTACTACCGGGGCGCGCTGCGCCTCGTGGCCGAGCCGGGCACGAGGTTCCGGTACACCGATCACGGGCCGACCGCGCTCGGGCAGCTCGTCGAGGACGTCACCGGGGAACCCTTCGCCGGATACCTGCGGCGGCACGTCTTCGAGCCGCTGGGCATGACCGACAGCACGCTCGTCCGGGCCGAGGTCGACCGGGCGCGGCTGGCCACCGGGTACCGGCTGGGCCGGCGGGGCGTCGTCCCGGTCGCCGAGCGTCACTGGGTGACGGCGGGGGCCTCGAACGCGTACTCCACCCCTCGCGACATCGGCCGCTACCTCGCGGCCCTCCTCGGCGGTGGCGCCAACGAGCACGGCGCGGTGCTGCGGCCGGGGACGCTCGCGGCGATGTTCGCGCCGCAGTACCAGCCCGATCCGCGGCTGCCGGGCATGGGTCTCGCGTTCTTCCGCGCGACCGTCGGCGGCCATCGGGTCGTCGAGCACCAGGGGCTGCTGCCCGGCTTCGACTCCCAGATCTTCCTCGCCCCCGACGACGGCGTCGCGGTCATGGCGTTCACCAACGGCACCCGGCGCGGCGCGCTGTGGCTGCCGGCCGAGACCAGCGGCCTGCTCGGCCGCCTGCTCGGCGTGTCGGCGGACGCCGTTCGCCCCGACGTGCCACAGCACCCCGAGGTCTGGGCGGACCTCTGTGGCCGGTACCGCCTGCGGGGGCCGCTCTCCGACGTCCGGATGCGGGGGTTCATGGGCGCCGGTGCGCAGGTCTTCGTCCGAGGTGGCCGGCTGCGCCTCAGGTTCCTCACGCCCGTGCCGCAGCTCCTCGGCGGCTTCGAGCTCTTCCCGGACGACGGCGCCGACCCGGACGTGTTCCGCCTGGACCTCGGCCGGTTCGGGATGGACGGCGGTCTGCGCATCGCGTTCGCCCGGGGCCCCGACGGACGGCCGACCACGATCCACTTCGACCTGATGCCGGTGTCGGTGGACCGGTCGGCGGGGCACCGCACGGCCGCCCCGCGCCGGACGTCGCTGCGCACGGGAGGATGACCCGGTGACGGACAGCGCACGCACCCATGACCTCGTCGTCTACGGCGCCACCGGCTTCGTGGGCAGGCTGCTCGCCGCCTACCTGGCCGAGCACGCGCCGGCCGGGCTCCGGGTGGCCCTCGCGGGCCGCTCGCGGGCCAGGGTCGAGGAGGCGCGCGCCGGGCTCCCGCCGGCGGGCCGGAACTGGCGGGTGCTCGAGGCCGACTCCGGCGATCCGGCGTCCCTGGCCGAGCTCGCCGCATCGACCCGCGTGCTGGTCACGACCGTCGGGCCCTACGCCCGCTACGGGCTGCCGGTGGTCGAGGCGTGCGCCCGGGCCGGCACCCACTATGCCGACCTCACCGGCGAGGCGCTCTTCGTCCGCGAGGCGATCGACCGCTTCGACGCGACGGCGCGCGGGTCCCGCGCCCGGATCGTGCACTCGTGCGGCTTCGACTCCGTGCCGTCGGACCTCGCGGTGCTGCTGCTCGCCGAGCGCGCGGCTGCCGACGGCGCGGGCGGCCTCCGCGACGTCCTGCTGGTCGCGTCGCTCCGCGGCGGGTTCAGCGGCGGCACCATCGACTCGATGCGCGCCCAGGTCGAGGCGGTCCAGCGCGAGCCGGCCCTGCGCCGCCTGCTGACCGACCCGCACGCGCTGAGCCCGCAGCGGGACGCCGAGCCGGACACCCGGCAACCGGCGGACGCCGGGCGGCCCGCCCGCACCCCCGACGGCCGGTGGACGGCGCCGTTCGTGATGGCGTCGTTCAACACGCGGATCGTCCGGCGCAGCAACGCCCTGCAGGACTGGAGCTACGGGCGGGGGCTGCGCTACGGCGAGGTCATGGGCTGCGGCCGCGGCCCGATGGGTGCGGTCGCCGCGACGGCGGTGACCGCCGGGCTCGCGGGAGCGCTCGCCGCGATGACCTTCCCGCCGACCCGGGCGCTGCTCGACCGCGTGCTGCCGGCGCCCGGCCGCGGTCCGAGCGAGGCGGTGCGGGAGAGGGGCTGGTTCCGCATGGTCGTCGCCGCCGACACCGAGAGCGGCCGGAGCTACCGCGCCACCGTGGCCGGGACGGGCGACCCGGGCTACGCGGCGACCGCGGTGATGCTGGGGGAGAGCGCCCTCGCGCTGGCCGTCGACACCGACCGGCTGCCCGACCGCGCCGGCTCCCTCACCCCGGCCACGGCACTGGGCGACGTCCTCGTCGGGCGGCTCCGGGCCGCCGGGCACACCTACGAGGTGACCCCGGCCTGACCGGCCGGCACGCGCGCGGCGGGACGGCGGGCGCGCAGCGCCTCGAGGGTCGCCTCCCGGCCGGCCAGCATGAAGTCCGGCCACTCCGAGGTGTCGAGGAACTGCTCGTAGAACCCGGTCCCGTAGACCTTCCCGTAGGGAACCGGCTCGACGAGCAGCACGTCGGCCGCCGCCCGCAGCCGCGCGAGGTTCTCCCGGGCCAACTGCACCTGCTGGCTGGTGCGCACCTGGCTGCCGATCGCCAGCACGCTCAGCCGACGGCGCTCCCAGCCGGAGGCGTCCTCCCCGCCGAACTCGTGCGGGTAGAACGCGTTGACCCCGATCGCGGTGTCGATCGGCGGCTCGAGGTCGAGCACCGGATGGACGGGGAAGATGTCGACGATCCCGCCGTCGCACCACGCGCGCCCGTCGAGCCGGGCGGGCTGGACGAACAGCGGGAGCGACACCGCCATGCGGATGGCGCGGGCCACCGTGAGCTCCGGCCGGGTCCTCGGTCCGAGGTAGGCGACGGTGTTGGTCTCGATGTTCCAGATCGGCGCGTAGGCCGGTGTGGGCAGCTCGCCCAGCGTGCGGTCGCCGAGCTGGTCCAGGAAGAAGTGCTCGAGCCGGTCGCCGCGCAGCAGCCCGGCCCAGCCGCGGCCGCCGGTGGCCACCGCGGCGGCCAGGTCGCGCCAGGACATGTCGATGTAGTCGCGGGGATCCATCGACGCCACCAGCTCCGCCACCTCGTCGGGGGACAGGCCGGCGGCCAGCGGGAAGCCGAACATCGCCCCGCCCGAGCACAGCGACCACACCGAGACGGTCGTGCCGGTCTCCTCGAGGGCGCGGGCCACCCCCACCAGGGAGGCGAGGGCGCCGCTGCCGCCGGTGCTCACCACACCCACCCGGCCGGGCAACGAGGCTCCCCCGGCGGTGCCCAGGGCGGGGAACGGTGAGCCCGTCGCCGGCCGCCGGGGTGCGGTTCCCGGCAGCATCGCCCGCCGGACGTCGTCGAGGAAACCGGCGTCACGCCGGACGCCGTCGAGCAGATCGCGCCCGCGGGCCAGCACGTCGAAGTACTGCCGCACCCGGAACACGTCGAGGGCGCGGTCCAGCGGGCTGCTTCGTGGGCCTGGTGCGGTCATCGGCCGGCCTCCGGGACGATCCGGGAACAGCGTCGCCCGGGAGCCTGCGCGGCCCGGCGCGGCCGGCGCAGAGGCGAACGGCCCGACGGGTCACCCCCGCTCGAGGACCCCGCGCAGGAAGGCGGCCTGCCCGGCGTGCTGCAGGTCGTCGGAGACGACACTGACCAGCCGGACGCCGAGGGTGACGGGGGGATCCCAGCGCTCGTCGACGATCCGGTCGAGGTCGGCGTCGGAGAGCCCGGACACGAAGGCGGCGGTCCGCCGGTGCACCTCGGCGTGGTAGCCGAGCAGCAGGGCGGGGTCGCTGATGCGGGTCGCGCCGACCTCGGCGCTGCTGAACCCGTAGCCGAGGGCGGCGGCGTCGAACGGCAGGGCGAACCGGTCGGCCCAACCGTCGTCGGTGTAGGCCTGGGGGCGGCCGGCGACCTCGGCGACGTGATCGTCCTGCACCCGGGTGAGATGCCAGGTGAGCCAGGCGATCGTGTTGGCGTCGGGGTCGACCCGGGCGGTCAGCAGCGCCGGGTCGATGCCGTCCAGCGCCCGGCGGACGGCGTTCTCGATGTTGTCGAAGGCGGTCAGCAGCAGCTCGCGACTCTCCATGCCGGAGCCCTACCCCGGTGCGCGCGTCCCGTCAACCGGCGCACCGGGGGAGCAGCCGCGGTCAGGCGGCGGCGCCGGTGACCCCGTGCGGGTCGATCACGTACTTCCTGGCCACGCCGGAGTCGAACTCGGCGTAGCCACGCGGCGCGTCGTCCAGTCCGATCACCGTGGCGTTGCCCGCCTTCGCGATCTGCGCGCAGCCGGGCGGCGACCGCCGCAGCGTGCTCGAGGTCGGCCGTCCACACCGACGAGCACAACCCCGACCAGGTGTCGTCGGCCCGCGCGATCGCGTCGTCCTCGTCGTCGAACGGCAGGATCGGCAGGGTCGGGCGGAACTGCTCCTCGACCACCACGCGGGCCTCGTCGGCGGGGTCGGGCACACGGGCTCTGACGTGTTCTGCCGTTGATCGAGTCCGGTGCCGTCGTCCCGGCTGTCACGGCCGGTCACGGCGTGGCGCCGTCGGCCCCCCAGCGGCGCTCGACACCGGCGAGCCGCCAGTAGGCGACCGCCGCGGCCCAGACGGCGACGAAGACGCCGACGAGGAGGAAGCCCAGGCTGTTCAGGTCCAGGTCCGCGACCCAGCCGCTGATGCGGTCGCGCCAGCCCAGTTGCCGGTGCAGCACGGTGACGATCTGGACCGTGCCGATCAGCAGGGCGACGGTCACCGACAGACCCGTGATCGCAAGGTTGTAGTACAGCTTGCGGATGGGCACGGCGAACGCCCACCGGTAGGCGACGGTCATGAACGCTCCGTCGAGCGTGTCGAAGAGGGTCATGCCGGCGGTGAAGAGCAGAGGCAGGACGACGACGGCGTACCAGGGCAGCCCGACGCTCGCGCCCGAGCCGGCCAGCGCCAGCAGCGTCACCTCGGTGGCGGTGTCGAAGCCGATGCCGAACAGCAGCCCGATCGGGAACATCTGCGTCGGGTGGCGGACCGACCGCAGCAGGGGCCGCAGCAGCCGGTTCAGGACGCCTCGCCGGTCGAGGAACTGCTCGAGTGCCCCCTGGTCGAAGCCGGTTCGGCCCCGCCGGTAGACGCGGACCATGCCGACCAGGGCGATGAGGTTGAGCACTCCGATCAGGTAGAGGAACGACCCCGAGACGCCGGCACCGACCACCCCGAGTGCGTGGCGGACGGCCGACCGGTCATCGGTGAGGCCCGCGAGGTACCGGGCGCCCAGGGCGGTGCCGCCCGCGAGGAGGGCGACCACCGTCGAGTGGCCCAGGGCGAACCAGAACCCGACCGACACCGGGCGACGCCCCGTGGCCAGCAGCGAGCGGGTGGTGTTGTCGATGGCTGCGATGTGGTCGGCGTCGAAGGCATGCCGTACGCCCAGCGTGTAGGCGGTGACGCCGAGCCCGAGGCCGAAGACCTGACCGCCGACATCCAGGTGCCGGGGGACGACCAGGGCGAGCAGCATCGTCGCGCCGGTGACGGTCATGGAGGCCACGATCCCGAGCAGGACAGCGACCTCCCGCCACTCGCGGCGGCCCATGCGCGGAACCGGCGGAGACGGGGACGACACGGGGCGACGTCCCGCGCCTAGAGGCCGAGGTCGCTGAGCCCCGGGTGCTCGTCGGGGCGGCGGCCCTGCGGCCAGTGGTAGAGGCGGTCGCCCCCGGCGATCGGGAGATCGTTGATGCTGGCGTGCCGGCGGCTCATCAGGCCGAACTCGTCGAACTCCCAGTTCTCGTTGCCGTAGGAGCGGAACCAGTCGCCGGCGGCGTCGTGGGATTCGTAGGCGAAGCGCACGGCGATGCGGTTTCCCTCGAACGCCCAGATCTCCTTGATCAGCCGGTACTCCAGCTCGCGTGCCCACTTGCGGGTGAGGAACGCCTCGATCTCCGCCCTTCCGGTGACGAATTCCGACCGGTTCCGCCAGCGGGAGTCGACCGTGTACGCGGCGGCGACCCGCTCCGGGTCCCGCGTGTTCCACGCGTCCTCGGCCAGGCGCACCTTCTGGACGGCTGTCTCGTGCGTGAAGGGGGGGAGTGGTGGACGGGACATGACGTGCTCTCCTCCGTGGATCGGCCGGGGTGCCGCCGGCCCGGCTCGCCTCAGCTCTGCATCGGCGTGGGTTGCGGCCTGCCGGTCAGGCGTGCGTCGAGGTCCAGCAACGCGGCGCGGAAGCAGCCCAGCGGGGCCTCCGCGACGCCGGCGCCGATCTGCCCGCTGCCGTCGGAGATGTGCAGGATCCCGGTGGTCACCTTCGGCGTGATGCCGTGTTCCACCACGCGCCGCACGTCGACGCCCAGCGGTGTCCCGCGTCCGTCGGCCATCGCCATCGTGATCCGGCCGGACCGGCCCACGCACACCCGCTCCAGCTCGTGCGTCAGCTCCGCGGCCGCCGCGGTGCCGCCCACCAGCTGGCCGACCGACGGCGACCCCGCCGCCGCCGCGCCGCCCAGCCCCACCAGCTCCAGCACCGCGCTGTCGCCGATGTCCGGTGCGCCGTCCTCCGGACCCCGCCCCGGGTGGAACAGCGCCCGGCCGACCATGGGGGCCGGGGAGCGGAACCACCCGGCGGAACCGGACAGCCGGACGCCGAACGTGGTGCCGTTGCGCGCCATCGTCGTCACCACCGACGCCCCCTCCACCTGCCCGGCCCACGCGGTCAGCGTCCTGGCGGCGGCCATCGCCAGGGTCAGGAACAGCAGGTGGTTGGCCGACAGGAACCGGGCCGCCTCCACCCGGCGCGGGTGCGCCGACCCGATCAGCGCCGGAAGCAGCTGCTTGAGCAGCAGGTTCGTCGCCGCCTGGGTGCGCACGTGCACGTCATCGCCCATCGCCACGGCCTGCGCGGCCAGCGACAGGACGTCGACGGGCTCGTCGGTCGCGGCCACCGCCGCGCTCAGCACCGGCGCCACCGCCTCGCGCAGCAGCACCAGCCGCTTGATCGCCTGCGGGGTGTCCCGCCCGAACCATGCGACGTCCCCCGAGCCCTGACCGAGCGGCGCCCAGGCGGTGAGACCGGCGTCGGGCAGGGCGACGACCCACACCGGGGTGGTCGGCCCGACCACCGCCGCCATCGGCACGACGCCGCCGCTCTCGTTGGCCGGCCCCAGCGCCACCTGACCCGAGGTCAGCAGCGCGTCCGCGGCGTCGACGTCGCCGGCCCAGCCCTCCGCGACCACCGCCGCGCGCATCGAACGCCGCAGGGGGTCGCAGGTGTCGGCCAGGTCCAGCGCGGGCCCGGCATGCCGCAGCGAGCGGCCGGTCAGGCCGGGCACCACCTCGCCGGCCGGGCGGACGGCGGACAGCACCGGCACACCGGTGTCCAGCCGTCGGAAGACCTCCGCGTTGGCCCCGTCCACCCGCTCGTTCAGCGGTCCCGAGAGCCGGCGTAGCGCGGCCAGCGCGACGGGATCGCCGCCGGCCGGCACCCGCCAGTCGACCTGCACCGCCGGGCACCCCTGCGCGCGCACCGCGTCGGCGAACAGCGGCAGCCCGACATTGACCACGCCGACCTCGTCGGGCAGGACCAGCTCGGTCGTCATCGTGTTCCCTCCCGCCCCTCCGCCACGTCGGTCGCCCGCTGGACCAGCCGGCGCTCCGCGGCCCGGAAACCGGCCCGCCGCAGTCGGGCCAGGTCGAGCAGCTCGGCCGCCTGCTCCCGGCAGGACACCGCCATCGCCTCGACCACGGCCGGCGCGGCACCTCCGGCGGCGGTGCGCGTCGTCACGATCCGGCGCGGGTCGAGCACCTCGGAGAGATCGCGGCCGGTCAGCCCGATCGGCCGGCCGGTGTGCTGCACGGCGGCCGCGTCGAGCATCGCGCCGTCCAGATCGATCCCACGCAGGCCCGCGGCGTGCGCCGTCCGCACCGCCATGCCGACCACCTCGTAGGCGGTGCGGTAGTCGACGCCACAGGTCTGCATGACGTACTCGGCCAGGTCGGTGGCCTGGGAGAACCCCGACTCCAGCGCCGCAGCCATCCGCTCGGCATTCACCGTGAGCGTGCGCACCACCCCGCCGGTGAGCCGCGTGGTGCGCAGGGCCAGGTCCAGTGCCCGCGGCACCTCGCCGTAGGCGTAGATGAGGTTGTCGCTGCGCGCCGACGGGCTCTTGACGACGGCGAGGAAGCCGCTCACGCGCCCGATCAGGGTGCCCGACGCCCCGCGGATGATCGACAGGGCGTACGGGTTCCGCTTCTGCGGCATGAGCACGCTGGCCCGGCTGTAGCCGTCGGCCAGGGTCACGTAGTCGAACTCGAGCGACGCCCAGATCTCCAGGTCCTCGGCGAGCTTGCTCTGGGTGCCGACGAGGCTGGCGACCACGGCCAGGACGTCGACCAGCCCGTCGGTCTGCCACATCGCGTCACGGGTGTGCTCGATGACGCCGTCGAAGCCGAGCATCGACGCCACCGGCCCGCGGTCGTCGAGCAGCCGGCTGCCGTTCACGCAGCCCGCGCCGCCGGGGCTGGAGTTGATCCACACGAGCGCATCGACCAGGCGCCGCACGTCCCGCAGTACGGGATAGGCGAAGGAGAGCAGGTAGTGCCCGAACGTCGAGGGCTGGGCGTGCTGCAGGTAGGTCTGGTCGGGCATCCAGGTGTGGCTGTGTGCGGCCGCGGTCGCGGCCATCGTGTCGGCCAGGGCGGCTCCGGCCTCGATCAGGTCGACCACCTGGTCGCGCAGGTGGAGGCGCAGCGCGATCCGCACCGCCTCCCGGCGTGGCCGGCCGGCGTGCAACCAGCCGGCGTCGTTGCCCAGCAGGGACACGAAGTGGCGCTCCCGGCTGTTGTACGGCTCGCCGAACGCCGGGTCGTAGGGGAACTCGTCCGGTGCGGTCCGGTCGGCCTCCAGCAGCACGCGCAGCAGGCGGCCGGCCGGCTCCTCGCGCATCACACCGCGGCCGTACAGGTCCAGGACGTGGGCGAGGTCGGCACGGTTGAGGCCGGCGTGCAGCAGCGGCGCGTCGGCGTTCTCGAGATAGAAGCCGGACTCGACGAGCTCCGGTGCCGGCCCCTCCAGCGGCCGCCCCAGCCGGTGCCCGCCGGTCATCGCGACACCCCCGCCGAGACAGGCACGGCCGCCGCCAGCCAGCCGGCGACCGCGTCGAGCATGCCCCCGGTGTGCCAGAACAGCGCGGGTCGCCCGGCGGCCACCGCCGGCAGCGCCGCCAGCGCCTTCGCCGTGTAGACGGGGTCGAGCACCAGCCCCGCGGTGCGCAGCGCGGTCGCCGCCGCGGCCTCGCCCTCGGCGGAGGGGAGCGCGTGCCCGGGGCCGCGGGCGTCGACCAGTTCCACGTCGGCGGCGACCGGTTCCGGCTCGCCGCGCGACGCGGCCACCCGCCGGGCGAGGTCGAGCACCCGTGGGGCGACGTCGCCGGGCGGCCGGCTCACCGAGACGCCGACCACGCGCAGTGGCCGGCCGTGTGCGACGTTGCCGGCCACGAGCCCGGCGAGGGTCCCTCCGGCGCCGGTGGCCACCACGACCACCGGCGACCGCCCGGCCAGCTGGGGTAGCACCTCGTCGACGGCGTCCCGGTAGCCCGAGGCGCCCACCGGGCTGGCTCCGCCCCGGGGCACCCCGTAGGGGCGTCGGCCGGCTGCGACCAGCTCCGCGACGACGACGGGGAGGTCGCGGTCGACGCTGTCCCGATCCGCGTCGCCGGTGAACCGGAGCTCCGCGCCCCAGGCCCGGGCGGCGGCCAGGTTCGGGTGCACGGGCTGCGGGTCCGGCGGCCCGGCGAGCACGAGCACGCAGCCCAGCCCGGCCCATGCCGCAGCCGCCGTCGCCGCCTGGATGAAGTTGGAGCCCGGCGCCCCGCCGGTCACCAGGACGTCGGCGTGCTGGGCCCGGGCATCGTCGAGCAGTGGCCCGAGCTGGCGCGCCTTGTTGCCGGCGACCGCGAAGCCGGTCAGGTCGTCCCGCTTGACCAGCAGCGGTCCGTCCAGGCCCAGCGCGTCCGCCAGGCGGGGCGTTTCGACCAGCGGCGTCGGCAGCAGCGCGAGGGTGCTCACCGGAGGGCCCCCGCTGCCCGCGCGCGGGCGACGACGAGGTCCACCATCTCGCCGCACGCCCCCGCGTCCGGCGTCAGCGCCGCGGCCTCGGCGCGGTCGAGGAGGCCGGCGTCCACCAGGGTCTCGGCCATGGCGATGCCGGAGCGCCGGCCGTCGGCCAGTGCTGTCTGCAGCGCGTCGCGGGCGGCGTGCCGGCCGAGGCGCCCGGCAAGCAGCGCCAGCACCTGCTCGCTGCCGGTGTAGACGTCGAGGTTGCGGCTCATCGCGTCGACATCGACCTCCAGGCCGGCCAACAGGTCCGCGGCGAACGAGCAGGCCGTCGCGGACAGCAGACAGACCTCGGGCAACGCCACCCACTCGGCCTTCCAGCTGCGGCCGTCGCGCTCGTGCACCCCGCTCATGCCCTCCAGCAGCACACCGGCAGAGGCGCGGATCAACCGGGCGAGGGTGTCCAGGTGCTCGCTGCGCTCGGGGTTGCGCTTGTGCGGCATGGTGATGCTGCCGACCGTGCCCGCGGTCACCGGCTCCCGCAGCTCGCCGAGCTCCGGGCGCTGTAGCTCGAACACCTCGTTGCCGATGCGGCCCAGGGTGCCGCCCACCATTGCCAGCACCGCACCGACCTCGGCAATACGGTCGCGGGCGGTGAGCCACGAGATGCCCGGTTCGCCCAGCCCCAGCTCGGCGCAGAAGCGGGCGCGCACGGCCAGCGCGCGCGGGCCCTGCCCGGCCAGGCTGCCGACGCCGCCGCCGAGCTGGCCGACCAGCCAGCGCGGTTCCGCCTCGCGCAGCCTGTCGAGATGCCGGCGGAGCTCGTCGGCCCAGGACGCCGCCTTCCAGCCGAAGGTGACCGGCGCCCCCGGCTGGCCGTGCGTGCGGCCGGCGAGGAGCGTGTCGCGGTGGCGCAACGCCAGGCGCAGCGCGTGCTCCTCGGCCCGCAGCAGGTCGCGGCGTACCTCCGCGAGAACGGCCCGCAGAGCCAGCGACGTCCACGTGTCGGTGAGGTCCTGCACCGTTGCGCCGACGTACACGAAGGCATGCGCCTCCGCGGGGAGGACGTCGCGCAACGCCCGGATCAGGCCGAGCGTGCTGTGCCCGCTCGCCCGCGTCTCGCGCGCCACCACGTCGAGGTCGAGCAGGTCGACGCGGGCACGGGCGGTGATGACGCCGGCGGCCGCCTGGGGGATCAGGTCCTCGGCGGCCTGGGCCCGAGCCAGCGCGGCGAGCACGTCGAGCCAGCTCTGCAGCCGGCCGCGCTCGTCGAAGACGGCGCGGACGGCCGGAGTGCCCCAGAGGTGGCCGTACATCGCCGAGTCCGCGATCCGCGCGCCGCTCATGCCGCCCCCGGGGTCTCGGCGGGTGCGTCCACCGGCCGGGCCACGGTCGCGAGCGCCTCCCGCAGCTGCCCGAACGAGGCGCCCCACGGCGTGACCACAGTGCGACCGTCGATCTCGATGCGGTCCTCGAACAGGCAGCACTTGGTCACCAGCGCCTCCCCGGCGGGCACGTCGGCGCGCGCGGCGAGGGACCGCGGGCACATGTCGATCTGGCGCACGGGCTGTCCGGGATCCCCGTAGAGGAAGTCGTGGATCGCCCGGGAGCGGGCACAGCCCAGCAGGGTCCAGTCCGCGCGCGGGGGCACCTCGTCGAGGTAGGCGACCGCGGCCCCGGCCACCTCCATGCCACCGCCCCGGCAGGGGAGGAGGTAGGTGCCGTGCGGTTCCGGCGGCAGGAGGTCGGCCAGCTCGACCACGTGCGGCACGAGCTGTACGCCGGGCAGGTCGTCCGCGGTCTCCAGGACCCGCTGGAGCTGGTCGAGCAGCTTGGCCGGGCGCGGCGGGACGACGTCGAGCACGTGCACGCGCACCGGCGCCGGATCCAGCACGAAGCTGACGTGCCCGTAGGCGCCCTCGACGACGACGCAGCGCGCCTCCGGCACCTCGGCTGCGGCGGTCAGCAGCGCGCTGGGCACGCCGGTGTCGAGGTCGGGCCGGTGCAGGTAGACGGTCTCCTCCGGCCCGGCGAGCAGCTCGACGTCCTCCAGCGGGGCGAACAGCCCGGTCTCGGCGCCCCGCCGCAGCCGGACCAGCGCCGTCCGCCCGCCGCGGCGCACCACCATGAAGTCGCTGCGCCGGTAGACCGGCCGGGTGGTGAGCAGCGCCCGCAGCGGTCCGGCCTCCAGCGGCACGTCGACGTCGGTGACCGACACCTCGCGGTAGCGGTCGGGGAAGGTCGTCATGGGCCCACCCGCACCGGCGCGAGGTCGAACGTGTCGGCGCGCAGGCCGAGCCGCAGCGCCTCGACGCCGAGGGTCTCGGCCGGCGCGATGTTCCCGAGGCCGACGTCGGGGCCGAGCTGCCGGATCAGCCACGCCTGCTGGTCCTTGCGCGGCGCCTCGAACACCACGGTCTCGACGCCGACGGCATCGACCACGGCCTCGACGAGCTCACCGCGCACGTCGCCACCGGGGGAGAAGAGGCCGACCGTTCCGCTCTCGCGGCCCTCGGTGACCACCCAGGTGGCACCTGCGTCGCGGTCGGCGGCGGCCGCGGCGGCCCAGTCGCCGGGGGAGACCTCGGCCGCCGGGTCCTTGCTGCCGATCTCGGCCAGGACGACGAAGCGCGCGGCGGCCGTCTCGATCAGCCGCCGCTTCTCGGCCGCCCCGATCGGCGCCACCCCGCAGGACACCTCGACGCACGGGAAGCCGAGCTCCTCGGCCCACGCGAGGTACCGATCGACCACACCCTGGTGCCAGGCGACCTCGAGCAGCGTGCCGCCGGTGCAGCCGAGCACGTCGTGCTCCCGCAGGACCGCGAGCTTCTCGGCCAGCCCGGGGTCGAGGTAGGCCGTGCCCCAGCCGAACTTCCACACGTCGACGTACTCCCCGCAGACGCCCAGCAGCCGGGCTGCGTCGGCGGGCGGCAACCCCTTGTCGAGGACGTGCGTGACACCGCCGCGGCGCGGTTTGCGCGCACGCGGGGGCACCATGAGAAAGCCGGGCGCGGTATTCACCTTCCGACACACCCGGTGCCCGGGTTCCCGATCGATCGGAGCGCGCCGTGTCCGACCTCGCCGAGCCCGACCCGGCTGCCGACCTCGCCGAGCTGGCCGGCCACCTGCGCGCCCTGCCCGGCGTGCGGGCCAAGGCCGACATCGGCCTGGTGGCCGACGTGCTCGGCGGCGGTGACTGGTACGCCGGCCCCGGGGACGACGGCGCCGTGCTCCCCGACGGCGGCGGGTCGGTCGTCGTCGGTGGAGAGGCGATCCTGCCCGCCTTCGTGGCCGCCGACCCGTACGGCGCCGGCATAGCGGCGGTGCTGGCCAACGTCAACGACCTGGCTGCCATGGGTGCCCGCCCGGTCGCCCTGCTCGACACCGTCGTCGGACCGGAGGAGCTGGCCCGGGAGATCCTGCGGGGCATGCACTGGGCCGCCGGCCGTTACGCCGTCCCGATCGTCGGTGGGCACCTGACCCGCAGCGACGGGCCGCCCGCCTTGTCGGCGTTCGGCATCGGCCGCGCGGAGCGGGTGCTGTCGGCCACCGCGGCCGCGGCCGGGCAGGTGCTGGTGCTGGGCTGCTGCCTGGACGGCGCGATGCGGAGCGACTTCCTCTTCTTCCCGTCGTTCGAGCAGCGCGGCGATCAGCTGGCCGGCGACGTCCGGCTGCTGGCCGAGCTGGCCGCTGCCGGTGCTGCGGTCGCGGCCAAGGACGTGAGCATGGCGGGGCTGGTCGGCTCGCTGGCGATGCTGCTCGAGCCCGGCCGGCTGGGTGTCACCGTCGATCTCGACGTCCTCCCGGCCCCCGCCGGTGTACCCATGGCCGACTGGCTGTCCTGCTTCCCGGCGTTCGCGTTCCTGCTCACCTGCCCGGCCGACCGGGTCGAGGACTGCCTGGCCGGCTTCCGCGCCCGCGGTCTCACCGCGGCGGCGCTGGGCGAGCTCGACGGCACGGGGCAGGTCCGGCTGGCCCGCGCGGGGACGACGGCGACGGTGTTCGACCTCACCAGCGAGGGCGTCACCAACCTGCGTCGCTGACCGGGGCGGGCGCACCCGCTCCGGCCCGCTCACGTCCGCTCCAGCGGGATCGCCATCCACTGGTGCGGTATCCCGAGGTGGTCGGCGGGCGGGGCGGTCGGCGTCCACCCCAGGTACTCAAAGAAGGGCACGTTGGGCAGCTGCACCCGGGCCCGCATCCGGGCGCCGCCGCGCTCACCCGCCAGCGCCACGGCGAGCCGCACCAGCTGCGCGCCGATCCGCGAGCGGCGGAACTCCGGCAGTACGGCGAGCCGGTCGCCGTGCCAGAGCGCGCCGGCCACGGGGTAGAGGCGAACGGTGCCGGCCGGGGCGCCGTCCACGAAGCCCAGGACGTGCACGGTGGCCGGCTCGTCGTCGTTCCCGTCGCGGTCGCTGCCGGGGAAGAGGCCCTGCTCGGTGACGAACACGGCCCGACGGATCCGGAGGTGTGCCGCGAGCTCGGCCGGCCCGGTGGCCGGCCGGCAGCACGTGCCGAGCTCAGTGAAGGAGCGGAAGGGACGGACGTCCGTCACGGATCCCCCCGTCCGAGCGCTCGAAGGCGCCGAGGCCGGAGCAGGCCTGGCAGCGGGCGCAGCCGGCTGTGACCCCCGCGGCGGACATCCCGCGGGCGGCCAGGTGCGGGACCACCCTGCGGTAGACGGCCTCCACGGCCTCCCGGGGCGGCGGGCGGAAGTGCTCCATGAGGCTGCCCGGTACCGGCCGCAGGGGGACGACGAAGGGGTACACGCCGAGGTCGATGGCCCGCATGCAGCCTTCGACGGTGACCTCGACGTCCTCGCCCATGCCGAGGATGACGTAGGTCGACACCTGTCCGGGGCCGAAGGCGGCGACCGCCCGCTCCCATGCGGTGAAGTAGGCCTCGATGCCCCAGCGGGCCTTGCCCGGCGCCACCCGCGCGAGAACCTCCGGGTCGAAGCTCTCCACGTGGATGCCGACCGAGTCGATGCCCAGGTCGGCGACCCGGTCGATCACGTCGAGGTCGGCCGGCGGTTCGAACTGGACCTGCACCGGCAGCCCGGCGGCCTCCTTGACCGCCGAGCCGCAGCGCGCGACGTACATGGCACCACGGTCGGGGGTGGCGGTGCTGCCGGTGGTCAGCGTCGCGTCGACGGCGCCGTCGAGGTCGCGGGCGGCGCGGGCCACCTCGGCGAGCATCGCGGGGGTCTTCTTCGCGATCGTGCGGCCCGACGCGAGGGTGACGCCGATGCCGCAGAACCGGCACTGGTCGTCGTTGCCCCAGTAGGCGCAGGTCTGCAGCACGGTGCTGGCCACCGAGTCCAGGTGCAGCAGTGCGATCTGCCAGTAGGGGACCCCCTCGGCGGTGCTCAGGTCGTAGTAGCGCGGCCGCGGGGCCGGGGAGGCCGAGGCGAGCCGGACGCCGTCGCGGTACACGGCCCAGCTCCCGTCGTCCTCACCGCGCAGCGCGTACCGGGACGCGGCGACGTAGTCCGCGCTGGTCGGCACCGTGGTCGGGACTCCCTCGACGTAGAGCATCCCGGCGTCGGCCGGGCCCGCGCCCCCGGTGCGGGTCGCGAGCGGCACCTCGACGCGCAGCCCCTCGCTCTGCAGTGCGGTGATCAGCCGGGCGACGTGCTCGACGGAGGGGGTCGACGGGACCATGCCGCCCGTGGACTCCGTGATCACGGTCATGTGCCGCCCCTCTCCGGGCCGTCACCGGCACGTACTGTCGCCGGCCCCGACGTTCACCATAGGAAACACTCGGGACGAGCGGCGCCCGTGTCAAGGGGCTCCGAGACGGCGACGGATCTGCTCTGCGGCGGCCTCCCGTGCCGCGGCGTCGGGACAGGTGAGGACGTCGGGATCGGCCGGGTCCTCGACGATCGCGCCGGTCTCCGTGTCGATCCGTACCCGGCGGAGCTGGTGCTCGACCTCCCGGTACTCGTCGTCGGCGGCCGTGGTGATCAGCAGGCCCTGCCCGGTCGCGGGAGCCACCTCCAGGCGGGCGTAGGGCAGGAACGGGTCGCCGGAGGGGTCGCCCTTCTCCTCCACGACGACCCAGGCGACGGCGGCGGCGCGCCCCTCCTCGACCCGCCGCAGCCGGCGGCGCCCGGCCTGCTCCCCGCGCAGCTCCCGGTAGCGCAAGGCCAACGCGGCGCGGGCCAGCAGCTCCAGGTCGAGCTCCGCGGACGGGACGCCGCAGTCGTCGACCACCGCCGCGACCAGCTCCGGCCCCCGGGCGGCGGCCGCCACCAGGGCGCTGGTGCCGGGGCCGAGCAGGCGCAGGTGGTCGGCGGTGGCGCGGACCAGCCGGACGATGCGTTGGTAGAGGTCCGGGCGGTCCAGGACGGTCGGGTAGAGCCGCGCCTCGGCCTGCTCCCAGGAGGCGGCCAGCAGCGTGGGTACCGGACCCTCGTCGGGGTCCGGCGCGCCGGGGGGCAGGCCGGCGTAGGGGTCCGGTGCCACGGCGTCGGGGCTCATTGCGCTCCTCGGGTCGGTGGGTTCACCATCATCAACATGCCGTCTCCTATCCGATGCGGAAGCCGGGCCCGCCGCGGCGTGGAGGCCGCCGGGTCGGGGGGACGGCCGTGACCGCTGGTATGCGGGTCGGGATCGCGGTCGTCGCCGTCGGCGGCAACGCCCTCACCCGGCCGACCCAGCTCGGCAGGGCCGAGGAGATCGCGGCGAACGCGGCGGAGATGGCGGGAGCCCTCGCCGACCTGGTGCGCGCCGGCCGGCAGGTGGCCGTCGTGCACGGCAACGGGCCGCAGGTGGGCAACCTGGCGCTGCAGCAGGACGCGCTGGCGCCCACCGTGCCGGCGCAGCCGTTGCACCAGCTCTCGGCGATGACCCAGGGGCAGCTCGGCGGCGTCCTGGCGAGGGCGATCGACGCGGAGTGTGGCGCTGGAGTGGCCGTCTCCCTCATCACGCACGTCACCGTCGACCCCACCGATGCGGCGTTCGCGCACCCGACCAAGCCGATCGGGCCCTTTCTCGGCGGGCAGGAGGCCGAGGAGCTCGCCCGCGACCGTGGCTGGCAGGTGGTCGAGGACGCCGGCCGTGGCTGGCGGCGCGTGGTGCCCTCCCCGCGGCCGATCGGCATCGTCGAGCTCGCCGCGGTCCGCACCCTCCTGGCAGCCGGAACCGTCGTGCTCGCCGCGGGCGGCGGTGGCATCGCCGTCTCCGCCGGGCCGGACGGGAGGCTGACGGCGCTGGACGCGGTCATCGACAAGGACCTGGCCGCCGCCGCCCTGGCCACCGCGGTCGGAGCCGGCGAGCTCTACCTCCTCACGGGGGTCGACTGCGTGCTCCTCGATCACGGCACTGCGCGGGAGCGGCCGGTCCACCGGCTCGACCCAGGGGAGGCCGAGCGGCACCTGGCTGCCGGCCAGTTCCCGCCCGGCAGCATGGGCCCGAAGATCACCGCGGCCCTGACCTTCCTCCGGCACGGGGGACACCGCGCCATCATCACCTCAGCGGCGCTGTTGCGGGCCGCCGCCGACGGGACGCCTGATGTGGGTACCTGCATCGAGCGCTCGCCGGTGCCGGTGGCGCACCTCTCATGACCACCCGCGGCCTCCGGGTGCACCGCGACACCTACCTGGACTCGCTGCTGCTCATGGCCACCACCGTCACCATGGACCAGCGGACGGGGGTGAGTTGGGCCGGCGCCGTCATGGCGAGCCCGCGCGGCCTGGAGGACCTCGCCGCGGCCGGGTTCTCCGTCGCCGAGCTCGACGGGCTCGACGCCAACGATCTGGTGCTCGCCGTCGCCGCCGATGACGACCAGACGCTCGAGGCCGCGCTCGACGCCGGCCGGGACGCCGCGTTCGCCGAGAGGCGGCCGGCCTCCGCCGGTGCGACTGCCGAGGCGCCGCCGGCCGATCTGGCCGAGGCGGTGCGCCGCGAGCCGGGCATGTCCGTCGCCGTCGTCTCGGTGCCGGGGGAGTACGCCGCGCTGGAGGCGCACCACGCCCTGACCGCCGGCCTGCACGTCCTGCTGTTCAGCGACAACGTGCCGGTCGAGGAGGAGGTCGAGCTCAAGGAGCGGGGGCTGCGGCTCGGCCGCCTGGTCATGGGCCCGGGCGCGGGCACCGCCGTCCTGGCGGGCACGGGCCTGGGATTCGCCAACGTGCTCACGGCGGAACCGGTTGAGGGGGTCCGCGGCGTCGGCGTCGTGGCCGCCGCGGGGACCGGCGCGCAGGAGGCATCGACCCTGCTCGACCGGTGGGGGGTGCCGGTGACCCAGGTGATCGGTGTCGGCGGGCGTGACCTGACGGCGCGCGTCGGCGGCCGCATGGCCCGCGCCGCGCTGCGCACCCTGGACGCCGATCCGGCGACCGGCGTGGTGCTGCTGGTGTCGAAACCGCCCGACGCCCACGTCGCCGAAGCGGTGCTGGCCGAGTGCCGCGGCACCCCCGTCGTCGCCGTCTTCCTGGGGCTGGGGGTCGCCGCCGGACGCCATCTGCGAACGGCGGGCGAGGTGCGGCTGGAGCCCACGCTGGAGGCGGGCGCACGGGCCGCCGCGGCGCTGGCCGGCGCCGACCCGCCCGCGACCGATCCCGGGCTGCGCGAGCGGGTGGCCGTGGCGGCACGGGAGTTGCCGGCCGCCCGGCGCGCCGTCCGCGGGCTCTTCTCCGGAGGCACGCTCTGCTACGAGGCGCAGTGGGTGCTCGAGCGGTTGCTGGGCCCCGTCTGGTCCAACGAGCCGCTGCGCCCCGAACACACGCTGCCTGCGCCGGAGGGCGCGCCGGTGCTGCTCGACCTCGGTGCCGAGGAGTACACGCGGGGGCGGCCCCATCCGATGATCGACCCGGAGAGCCGTCTGCAATTGATCCGCGAGACCGCGGCCGACCCCACGGTCGCGGTCGTCCTGCTCGACGTCGTCCTCGGCCACGCCAGTGCCGAGGACCCGGCCGGACGGCTCGCGCCCGTGTGCGCGGAGGCGACTGCCGCCGGTGGCCCGCGGATCGTCGCCTACCTGCTCGGCACGGAGGCCGATCCGCAGCGGTACTCGGCACAGCGGGCCCGGCTGGAGGAGGCCGGCTGCCTGGTGGCCGACACGAACGCCCGAGGTGCCTACGCTGCGGCGGCGTTGGCGCTACGCCGCCCTGAGCTCGTCGAGGAGGGCACGTGAACCGGGCTCCGGGAGCAGACCGGCCGATCGCGCTGGTCACCTACTCGACGAAGCCGCGCGGCGGGGTGGTGCACACCCTGGCGCTCGCCGAGGCGCTGAACGATCTCGGCGTCTCGGTGCGCGTGGTGGCGCTCGGCGACCCGGCTGCCGGCTTCTTCCGGCCGGTGCGTGCCCCGGTGACCCTCGTCCCGGCGCCCGCCGGCGCATCCGACCTCGAGTCGAAGGTGGCCGGGAGCATCGACTGCCTGGAGGCCGTTCTGACCGAACTCGCGGCGGCAACGCCGGGGTTGGTGCTGCACGCCCAGGACTGCATCAGCGCGCGTGCCGCCGCCCGGGTGCGCGAGGCCGCGGGGGAGCGGGTCCCGGTCGTGCGCACGGTGCACCACGTCGACGACTTCACCAGCCGGGTGCTGCAGGACTGCCAGCGCGCGGCGATCCTCGAGCCCGACGTGGTGCTGGCGGTCACCGAGGTGTGGCGCGAGATCCTGGCTGCCGACTACGGGGTCCGGCCGTCGGTGGTGCCCAACGGTGTCGACGTCGCCTGGTTCGCCTCCGGCTCACCGCGGCGCGCAGCCGAGCTGAGGGCCTCGGTCGGGGCCTCCGACCGGCCGCTGCTGCTCGCGGTGGGTGGGCTGGAGCCGCGCAAGGGCAGCGACAACCTGGTTCGCGCCGTGGCGGCGATCCGCCGCCGATCCGGGCTGAGCCCGGTGCTCGCCGTGCTGGGTGGGCACTCCTTCCAGGACTACCGCGCCTACTCCGACGCGGTCCGCGCCGAGCTGCCCCGGCTGGGGCTGGAGCTCGGCCGGGACGTGGTCGAGGTCGGCACCGTGCCCGACGTGGACATGCCCGTCTGGTACCGCGCCGCCGACGTGCTGGCCTTTCCCTCGGTCAAGGAGGGGTTCGGGCTGGCGGTGCTGGAGGCCATGAGTGCGGGGCTGCCCGTGGTCACCAGCGATCTGCCGGTCTTCCGCGAGTACCTCGTCGCCGGCCGGGACGCGCTGCTCGTGCCGGTCGGGGACGTCGACGCCCTGGCCGGCGCGCTGCTCGCCGTCCTCGCCGACGAGGGGCTGCGCTCCGGACTGGCGGACGCCGGGCGCGCGGTGACGCGGCGGTTCACCTGGGACGCCAGCGCCCGCCGTCACCTCGAGGTCTACGCGGCCTTGGACCGCTCGACGACGCCCGCCTGAGCCCTGGGGTTACTGCGGGCGTAGGGCCATCCAGAGGGCGACCGCGTCGGTCGTGCCCGGGTTGCGCCAGAAGTGTGGCTGCACGGTGCGGAAGTGCAGTGAGTCGCCGGGCCGCAGGCAGTAGCTCTGTTCGTTGATCACGAAGTCCAGCCGGCCCTCGAGCAGGTACACCAGTTCCTCGCCCGGGTGCTCCATCGCGTGCTCTCCGCTGCTGGCGCCGGGGACGACGGTGGCTCGGGCCCCGGCCAGGTAGAACCGGCCGTAGGGACCGCTGATCCCGGCCAGGTCGATGCCGGTGTGCGAGGTCAGGATCGGCCGCTGCTCGCCGTCCCGGACGAGCACTGTCGGATCGGCGGTCGGCCCGTCTTCGTCGACGAAGAACGCCACCGGGCGGCCGAGCGCGCCCGAGAGCTTGAGCAGGGTGGTGATCGTCGGGACCATGCCGCTCTGCTCGATCTTGTGGATCGCCGCGGCGGACACGTCGGACCGGTTGGCCAGCTGCTGCAGGGAGAGCCCGGCCTGCTTGCGCAGGGTCCGCAGCTTGGGCCCGATGCCCGAGACGATGCGGGTGAGTTCCTCGGTCATTCTCACGTCCTTCGCACGCAGTACTGACGCCGGGAGCGTGCCGGAACGTCGATCGGAAACCCCGTCGCCGGAGCCCTTGACGTCGCCGTGCGGGGCTACCCAGGATAGTGCACGCCTCGTTCCCCATGCTGAACGACAATGCGGGTATCACCCCGGCGAAGGAGCCCTCGTGGCCGAGCGCACTCCACCCAGGCGCATCGTCATCATCGGTGGGGGAGCCGCGGGCATCGGGGCTGCCGGCGCGGCCCGCGGCACCAGCCGGGACGCCGAGATCACCGTCTACACCGAGTACGAGGACGCCGCTTACAGCCCCTGCGGGATCCCGTACGTCCACGGCGGGGAGATCCCCGACTTCGAGCGCCTGTTCCTCGGCACCAAGCAGCAGTACGCCGACCAGGGCATCGACATCCGCTACCAGACCGCGGTGCAGGCCATCGACGCCCGGGGCAGGAACGTCCGCGTCGGTAACGGCCCGCCGGTTCCCTACGACGCGCTGGTCGTCGCCACCGGCTGGGACTACGGCCGCCCCGACGTCCCCGGCGCCGATCTCGCCGGCATCTACTACATGAAGAACATCCGCGAGGCGATGCGCTGGGACGAGGTCCTCGACGGGGTCCGCAGCGCCGTCGTCCTCGAGGCACAGCCACTGGGCATGGAGATGGTCACCGCGCTCTGCCACCGCGGCATCGAGACGCATCTGGTCGACCCGAGCCCGTGGGCGCTGTCGATGGCCACGGACCCCGACATCGTCGCGCCGGTCCAGGAGTCCTGGCTGGAGATGGGGGCGCGGCTGCACTTCAACACCACGCTCCGGGCGATCCTCGGCGACGGGTCCGGACGGGTACGCGGGGTCGCCACCACGGACGGCGAGATCGCCTGCGACCTGGTCGTGGTCTGCAGTCACAAGGTGCCGCGCACCGATCTGGGCGCCGCTGCCGGGCTGGCCGTCGGCTCGGCCGGCGGCTTCGTCGTCGACGAGACCATGGCCACCTCGGTACCCGGCATCTGGGCTGCCGGCGACTGCGCCGAGATCCCGCACGGGGTCAGCAACGTGCCCATCCAGGGCCTGTCGGGCAGCCACGCCTACGCGCAGGGCAAGGTCGCCGGCGTCAACGCCGCCGGCGGACGGCGGGCCTACCAGCCGGTGTACGTCCCCTGGGCGATGGTCGCGGGCAAGTGGATGATCGGCGGCGTCTCGTTCAGCGAGACCCTCGCGACCGCGCTGGGCATCTCGTTCATCACCGGGCAGGCACAGGGCATCTCCCGCGCCCGCTACTTCCCCGACGTGAAACCGGTCAAGGTGAAACTGCTGGCCGAGCCCGACGGACTGCGGCTGATCGGGGCCCAGATGGTCGGCGGTGAGGGGATCAAGGAGCGGGCCGACTTCCTCGCCATGGCCGTGCGCAAGGGGATCACGCTGCGCGACCTGGCCACGATGGAGAACGTCTACTCCCCGCCGATCGGGGCACTCAACGAACCGATCGCGATGGCCGCGCAGGACGCGCTCGCACGGCTGGGGAGCTGAGATGGCCCCGCCGCGGACGTCGCTCGCCCGCCGTCTGCGCGAGGTCTCCGAACACCAGTTGATGATCGCCGCGCAGCGCGACGTGGCGGGCCGGTACGGCACGCCCCCGCCGCTGCCGCCGCGGGGCGTGGACCGCTTCTGGCAGCAGGTCTTCGTGCCCGTCTACCACCGCCTCCCCTGGAAGCTGCGCGTGACCGTGATGCGCGCGATGCCGGGCAGCCACCGCCGGACCTGGCACCAGCCCGACCAGGGGAGCGGCCCAGCCGTCTGACGGGCGCGCACGAGAACACGCAGGACGACAGGGTCGAAGAACATCGAGCTCAGCCACCGAGTCCAGGAGGACCGCCATGAGCAGCAAGACCGTCGACATCCCCAAGGCGCAGGACGGCGACGTCCTCTACGACATCGAGGAGAAGGTCTTCCCCGACATCAAGGCCGAGAAGGGGCAGAAGGCGTTCGTCTTCATCCACACGGTGCCGTTCGAGGGCTCGGTGGCACTGGTGAACCTGAAGACGTCGACCCGGCTGGTCCGCAAGGGCTTCGAGGTGCACATCATCCTCTACGGACCCGGTGTGCTGCTCGCCTCGCGGACCCGGGGTTTCCCCTCGGTGGGCGCCGAGGGTTTCCCCGGCAACCTCGCCGTCAACGAGCAACTCAAGACGCTGCTCAAGGAGGGCGCGTCGATCTACGCCTGCCGCTTCGCGATGGGCGCGCTGTACGGGTTCCGGGAGGACGACCTCATCGACGGGGTGAAGGCCTTCAGCCCGCTCGACGTCCTCGACTCCGCGCTGACCGCCTGGAAGGAAGGCGCCTTCCAGCTCAACACCTGGACCGTCTGAGCCCGCTGTCCGACGAGGGGTCCCGGGTACGGCCGCCTCCCTGCCGCCGTACCGGGCCCGCGTCCGACCGCGAACCGCGCCTGCGAGGAGATGTCATGGAACGCGTGCACGACATGGGCGGTCGCACCCGCTTCTTCGGGCCGCTGCCGCCGATCGACCGCGACGAGCCGGCCTTCGCCGAGGCGTGGGAGGCGAAGACGTTCGCGCTCGCGCTGCTGGCCAACCGCGTCGCGGGGGCCAACCTGCACGCCTTCCGGTACGCGATCGAGCGCGTACCCGAGGACGAGTACCTGTCCGGCTACTACCGGCGGTGGCTGGCCAGTGCCGAGATCCTGCTGCTGGACAGCGGCATCCTCGCCCCAGGTGCCGTGGAGGCCCGCGCCCGCCGGCTGCAGGGTGCCGACGTCGTCGAGCCGGCCGCGCCCGAGCCGCACAAGCCGACGATGCCCAGCGGCGGCGGGGGCAACCTGCGGACCGTCGACGAGCCGCCGACGTTCGCGGCCGGCGACACCGTGACCACCCGCGCCGACGAGCCGGCCCCGCACACACGGCTGCCGGCGTACGCGCGGGAAAAGACCGGCACCGTCGTCGCGCTGCGGCCGGCCCAGGTCTTCCCCGACACGGCCGCCGAGTTCACCGGGGAGAACCCGCAGCACGTCTACGAGGTCCGCTTCGATTCCCGCGAGCTGTGGGGAGCCGACGCCGAGCCGGCCAGCGTGACCATCGACCTCTACGAGAGCTACCTGGAGCACGCGCGATGACCGAACTGCGTCATACCCCCGACCCGACCCTCAGCCCGGCGTTGCGCGCGGAGGCACTGGAGTCGCTGCTGCTCGAACGCGGGCTGGTCGATGAGAAGACGATCGAGACGTTCATCCGCACCTACGAGACCGCGGTCGGGCCGATGAACGGAGCGAAGGTCGTCGCGAAGGCCTGGACCGACCCGGAATACCGGCGCTGGCTGCTCGAGGACGGCACCGCCGCGATCGCCTCGCTGGGCTTCAAGGGGCCGCAGGGCGAGCACATGGTGGTGCTGGAGAACACCCCGGGGGTGCACAACGTCGTCGTCTGCACGCTGTGCTCCTGCTATCCCTGGCCGGTGCTCGGGCTGCCGCCCTCCTGGTACAAGGACCCGGCCTACCGGTCGCGCGTGGTCAAGGAGCCGCGGGCCGTCCTCGCCGAGTGGGGCACCGAGCTCGCGCCCGACGTCGACGTGCGGGTCTACGACTCCAGCTCCGAGGTGCGCTACCTGGTGCTGCCCGAGCGGCCGCCTGGCACGGAGGCGATGTCGGAGGAGGAACTGGCCGCGCTGGTCACCCGGGACGCGATGGTCGGCGTGCGGAAGGTTGCCCTGCCGTGACCACGCCGACGCTCGAACTGGACGTCGATGGTCCGGCGGCGCCGCCGCGCTCGAACGGCGAGCTCGTGTTCGCCGAGCCGTGGGAGGGCCGGGCGTTCGGGCTGACGATGGCCCTCGTACACGGCGGGACGATCTCCTACGAGACCTTCCGGGCGGCACTCATCGAGCGGATCACCGCCTGGGAGGAAGCCGCGCAGCCGGGGGAATCCTTCGGTTACTACCGCTGCTGGCTCCAGGCCCTGGAGCAGGTTCTTGCCGGCGCCGGACTGGTGTCGGCGCGGGAGGTCGGGGAGCGGTCCACCGCGTTCGCCGCTCGTCCGGCGGGTCACGACCACGAGCACGACGACGACCACGATCACGACCATGGGCGCGACCACGTCGGCTGATGGACAGGCCGCCGGGCATGGCGGGACGAACAGTGCCGTCGCCACGTGGCAGGGCGACTGGCTGTGCTCGGTGCAGGCCGGGCGCTTCCGGCTGACCGTCGACGAGCCGCCCGAGGCCGGGGGCAGCGGGCAGGGACCGATGCCCACCGACCTCCTGCTCGCGTCGCTGGCTTCCTGCTACGCGCTCGCCCTTGCCTGGGCCGCACGCAGGGTCGGCGTCGACCTGCCGGATCTGGTGGTCACGGCCACCGGAACCTATGCCGGCCCCAGGTTTCGGTCGCTGGCCCTCACGGTGCGCACGAGCCTGGCGGCCGACCTCGTGACGCCGTTGCTCGAGCCCGCGAGACGGGTCTGCTATGTCACGAACACCGTTGCCGGCCGGCCCGACGTCACCGTTCAGCTGGCCGACCCGATGGCCGCGTCGTGAGTCAGCCCGTCTGCTGCACGGTGTAGCGGACGGTCTGCACGCGGATGCCGTCGTCGGTGAAGACGAACGTGTCCACCCCGTCGTCGACGCGGGTCTTCTCCGCCACCGCGCTCCACTCGATGAAGAGGATGTCGCCGTCGAAGATCTGGGTGGGCACGTCCCACGCGGCGTTCGGCACGTCGCCGAGCAGCTTCGTGAAGCCCTCCCGGACGCCGTCCTTGCCGCGCAGCACGCCGCTCGGGGTGATGAACAGCGCGTCGTCGTCGTAGTCGGCCACGATGCCCTCGAGATCGCCGGCGATGAGCGCGGTCGCGTGGTGCTGGAAGATCTCCTGCGGCGTGCGGGGCATGACTACCTCCGGGTGCGGTGGGCGGCGTGCGTGCGGAACCGTGGCCGCCCGTGTCCTGCGGCCCCGGTGCCGAGAATGCCCGTCGTCCGCCCGGCTGCACAGGCCTTCGCGCCCGGCCGGGCGGGGCGCGAGTATCCGGGGGCCGGACCGGGCACACGGGCGGAATGGAGAACACGCAGAGCGCAGGTCCGGTCGTCACCGTTCTCGGCACGGGCACGATGGGTGCCGGCATGGTCCGGTCCCTGCGCCGGGCCGGCCTGCCGGTGCGGACGTGGAACCGCGACGCCGCGAAGGCACAGGCACTCACGGACTCGGGCGCCGAGGCGTTCGTCTCGCCCGCGGAGGCGGCACGGGGGGCCGACGTCGTCCTGACGATGCTGCTGGACGCCGATGCCGCCGTCGAGGTCATCCGGTCGGCCGCTCCGGCGCCCGGGACGCTGTGGCTGCAGTGCTCCACCGTGGGCGTGGACGGCGTGGAGCGGACGGCCGAGGCGGCGCGGGAGCTCGACCTCGTGCTCGTCGACTGCCCCGTCCTCGGCACTCGGGAACCCGCGGAGAAGGGCGCGCTCGTCCTGCTCGCGTCGGGGCCGGAGACGGCGCGGGAACCGCTGGCGCCGGTGTTCGACGCGCTGGGCTCGAAGACGCTGTGGCTGGGCGAGGCCGGGGCGGGCAGCCGCCTGAAGATGGCGGCCAACGCGTGGCTGTTCATGGTGACGGCGGGCGCCGCCCAGTCGATCGCGCTGGCACGGGCGCTCGGTCTCGACCCGAACGACTTCCTGGCCGCCATCGAGGGCGGCCCCCTCGACACCCCCTACGCCCACGCCAAGGGCGCGCTGATGATCGAGGGGGAGTACCCGCTCAGCTTCGGGCTGACCGGTGCGGCGAAGGACGCCCGGCTGATCCGCTCCGCCCTCCAGGGTGCCGGACTCTCCGACCGGCTGACCGCCGCGGTCCTGGAGACGATGGACGCCGCTGCCGAACGGCTGCCGGACCCGGAGGCCGTCGACATGAGCGCGCTGGTGGCCGGGCTGGAGCCCGACCGCGGCTGACCACGCCGGCGCCGGGGATCATGGGGCCGTGGCCTGGCTCGCCGTCCTGCTGGCGCTGGTGGCGTCTCTCCTGTTCGCGTTCGGCACGGCGGCCCAGCAGCGGTCGGCGGCCACCGTGCCCGACGACCGGGGGCGCGGTCCCGGGCTGGTGCTGCTGCTGATCCGCCGCCCGTTGTGGTGGGCCGGCGCGGTCAGTGACGTCGCCGGGTACGTCGCCCAGGCGGCCGCGCTCGGGCTGGGTTCGCTGCTGCTCGTCCAGCCCCTGCTGATCACGACGCTGCTGTTTGCCCTGCCCCTGTCGGCGCGCTGGGCCGGCCGTCGGTCGAGCCGGGCCGACCATGCCTGGGCGGTCCTGCTCTCGGTGGCACTCGCCGTGTTCCTGGCGGTGGGCGGAGCGACGCCAGGGGTGGACCGGGCCGGCATCCGCGCGTGGCTGCCGACCGGCGTGGTCCTCGGCGCGGTGATCGTCGGGAGCCTGGTCGGCGCCGCGCTGCGGCGGGGCGCGACGCGCGCGCTGCTGCTGGGCGTGGCGACGGCGGTGGCCTACGGGCTCGCGGCGCCGCTCACCAAGAGCGTGGTGAACCTTCTCGGTTCCGGGCTCCCGGCCGTCGTGGGGAGCTGGGAGACGTACGCGCTCGCCGTCTTCCTGGTCGGGGGCACGCTGCTGCAGCAATCGGCCTTCCAGGCCGGGGACCTGCGGGCGTCGCTCCCGGTGGTCACGGTGGGGGAGCCGGTCGTCGCCGTCGCCGTCGGCATCGCGGTGCTCGGGGAGCGGCTGGGCGCCACCGGTGCGGAGTGGGTGCTGATCGCGGTTCTCGTGGTCGCGATGGGGGCCGCCACGCTCGCGCTCGCCCGGTCGGCCGCGGACGACGGATCAGCGCAGCGCGAGCAGGACACCGACGGGGAGCAGCCGCAGCAGCTCGGCGGTTCCGCGCGCCCGGTCAGGGGATGAGGACGAGCTTCCCGCGCACGTGGCCGCCCTGGCTCTCGGCGTAGGCCTCGCCGATCCGGTCGAGCGGGAAGGTACCGGCGATCGGTACCTCCAGGCGCCCGGCGGCCAGGAGCCCGGCGATCTCGGCGAGGCGCACCGCCTGCCCGCCGCCGCCCGACGTGACCTGCACGCCGAGCTCACCCGCGCCGAAGTCGGCGATGGTGACCACCTTCGCCGGGTCGCCGGTCAGCTCGATCAGGTCGCGCACCGAGCCCCTGCCGGCGGTGTCGATGCCGCCGTCGACGCCGTCGGGTGCCAGGGCCCGCACCCGGTCGGCCAGGCCGGGGCCGTGGGTCGTCGGCAGGGCGCCGAGCGAGCGCACGAACTCCTGGTTCCCCGTTCCCGCGGTGCCGATGACGCGCAGCCCCCGGGCCCGGGCGACCTGCACCGTCACCAGGCCCACGCCGCCGCTCGCGCCGTCGACGACGACGGTGCTGCCCGCGTCCAGCCCGAGCAGGTCGAGCACCCGGACGGCGGTCTCGCCGGCCACCGGCAGCCCGCCGGCCACCTCGAACGGCGTCGCGTCGGGCTTGCCCGCCCATGCGGTCAGCACCGCGTACTCCGCGGCGCTCCCACCGGTCGCGTGCCCGAAGACGGCGTCGCCGACCCGCACACCGGTCACGCCCTCGCCGACCTCGTCGACCACGCCCGCGGCGTCGATGCCCGGCACGGTGGGCCCGGCGGGGGCGCGGCCCATTCTGCCGCCGACGATCTTCCAGTCGGCCGGGTTGACCCCGGCCGCCCGGACGGCGACCCGCACCTGGCCGGGGCCGGCGTGCGGCTCCTCGACCTCGGCGACGGTCAGGACGTCGGCCGGAGTGCCGTTCTCGGTGTAGACGGCTGCGCGCACGATCGGCTCCTCGGGGGCGGTGGGTTCCTGCCCGCGCGAACGGTGCACCCGGAGCCGGAATTCCCCCGCCGGGTGCGGCGCGCGCTACGGGACGAGCAGGGCGCGGACGGCGTCGATCGGATCGGCCTCGGCCGGTGTCTTGTCCGGCCGGTACCGCAGGACGCGGGCGAACCGGAGCGCCACGCCGCCGGGGTAGCGGGTGCTGCGCTGGGCGCCGTCGACGGCGATCTCGACGACCAGCTCCGGCCGCAGCCGCACGCCCCAGTCGGCCTGCTCGTCGGCATGCGCCGGAAAGGTCCGGGTCTGCCAGTCCAGCAGCTCGTCGGTCATCCCCTTGAAGGTCTTCCCGACCATCACCGGCTCCCCGCCGGCCGGGTCGCGGGCCCCGAGGTGGATGTTCGACAGCTTCCCCGAGCGCCGCCCGTACCCCCACTCCGCGCCGAGCACGACGAGGTCGAGGGTGTGCACCGGCTTGACCTTCTGCCACGCACTGCCGCGCCGGCCGGCGGCGTAGGACGCGTCGAGCGCCTTGACGACGACGCCCTCGTGGCCCGCGGCGAGCGCGTCGTCGAGCACCTCGGCGGCCCGGCCGGGATCGGGCCGCCGAACCCCGGGCATCCGCAGCGCGGCGTGCGCGTCGCCGGCGAGCAGCCCTTCGAGCGCGTCGAGGCGGACGTGCAGCGGCTCGTCGAGCAGGTCGCGGCCGTCGAGGTGGAGCAGATCGAAGAAGAAGGGGCTGAGCAGGACCCCGGCGTCGGACGCGTCGCTGCCGAAGCGGCTCATCGTGTCCTGGAACGCGCGTGGGCGGCCGTCGTCGTCCAGGGCGAGGGTCTCCCCGTCGAGGACGGCGCGCTCGCACGGCAGCGTCCTGACCAGGTCGACGAGCTCCGGCACCCCGTCGGTGACCTCCCGCAGCGTCCGGGTCCACACCCGGACGTCGTCGCCGTCGCGGTGCACCTGGATGCGGGCGCCGTCGAGCTTGAACTCCACCGTCACGTCGGTGCCGAGGGCGGCGAGAGCGGCGTCGAGCGACGAACCGGGGCCGGCGAGCATCGGCCGCACCGGCCGGCCGACCTCCAGCCGCACCGCGGCGAGACCGGCCGTTCCCTCGGCGAGCGCGGTGGCCGCGGTCCCGGGCAGCCGGCCCGACAGCATGAACGCCCGCCGGACGGTCGCCGCGGGCACCTCCGCGGCCGCGGCGACGGCGTCGAGCACGACGCCCTCCAGCGCGCCCTGGCGCAGCTCGCCGGTGAGCAGCCGGCCGAGGAACCGCTGCTCGTCGGCGGTCGCGGCCGCCAGCAGGCCGGCGAGCAGCGCGTCCCGGCGGGCCGCCGACCCGGCGCCGGCCGTCCCCGTGAGTTCCGTGAGGCCCGCGTCGACGTCGGCCACCGTCAGCGACGCGGCCGCCGCCGGCTCGGCGCCCAGGCCGGCCAGGGTGCGCCACCCGACGCCGGTGCGGCCCTGCCTGGGCTCCCCGGCCAGCCATGCGGTGACCGGTTCGACCTCGCCGGGCTCGGCCCGCCGCAGCAGCTCGGCGATCGCCGCGGCCTTCGCCGTGCGGGCGCGGGTGGCGGCGACCGCGGCGGAGGCGGCGACGACGTCGGCGAGCAGCACGCCGACATGCTGTCAGCACCGTGTCCGGGCGCCTACTGCAGGACGGGGTGGTCGCGGACCACCTGGAGGCGCTCCCACCGCGCGCCGAGACCGAACGTCCGCCCGGCGCCGCTGAGGGCCAGCATCACGAGAACCAGCGCGTAGACGAGGTGGTCGTCCATGAACAGGTTGTTCGCCGGGGGAAGGAACGCGGCGAACATCATGACCAGCATCAGGGCGCCGGCGGCGGCGGCGATCCGCATGCCGATCCCGAGGACCAGGGCGACGCCGATGCCGAGCAGGCCCAGCATGAACACCCAGTCCACGAACGCGTTGCCGGCCAGATCCGCGTAGAAGCCGGCCAGCGGTCCCTTGGTGCCGAAGGTCAGGAAGCCCCGGGTGGGGGAGCCGCCGTGGATCCACGCCGCCGGTCCGAAGTAGTCCGTCGCACCGGTCTTGGCGTCGACCCCGGTCTCGTGACCGAGCGCGAACGTCTTGTCCAGGAACGCCCACAGGAAGATCCACCCGAGAGCGATCCGTGTCGCGGCGGCGACGTAGCGGAACCACCGCTGCGACGTCGTCTCGGCGGGGCGCTCGGTCAGGGTGGCCGGGGTGTCCGGCACTGCGCCGGCTGCGGTGTTCCCGGAACTGCCCTCGGGATGCACGGTGGCGGTCATGGCGTGTCTCCTGTCCTCGGTGTCGCTACCGGGACCATGGAGTACGGAGCCGCCTGATCCCACGGGCCGTTGGTCCCCTGTTGACCGCTGACAGACCCTGGACCTGCGATTTCAGCCCGCGCGCCGCGGCGGGTCAGGTGCGCGGGCCACGGAGCGGCCCTACCTCCGGGAGGCTGTCGGCCCTGTCGGCGACACTCCGGGGGTGAACCGCATCGTCCTGCTGCGCCGCGGCGGGGCCGCCGTCGAGGCGCGGGAGTACGCCGACGACGGGCCGCCCCGCGTGGCCGGACTGCCCGTCGAGGCCCTGGCCGGGTTCGTCCGGGAACGGGAACGGGAGAGCGAGCCGGTCCGCTGGGTGTGGGACGACACGACCCGCTGGTACCCCGCGCTGCTGGAGGCGGGGGTGCGGGTCGAGCGCTGCACCGACCTGCGGCTCAGCCACGCGCTCCTGCGGCGCTCACCGTTCGTCGACCGGGCCCTGCTCGCCGACGGCGAGACGCCGGGCTGGGACGCGTTGCAGCCCGTCACGGCCACCGATCCCGGGCTCTTCCCGCTCGAGGATCCGGCCGACCGGCTCGACCCTGTCGCCGAGCACGAACGCCAGCGGGCGGCCGTGGCCGCGTCGACCGAGCCGGGCCGGCTCGGGCTGCTGCTCGCGGCCGAGTCCTCCGGCGCCCTCGTGGCGGCCGAGATGACGCACGCCGGGCTGCCGTGGCGGGCCGACGTGCACGAGTCGCTGCTGACCGGCCTGCTGGGGCCGCGGCCACCGGCGGGCCGGCGCCCTCCGGTGCTCGAGCGGCTGGCGGCCGAGATCCGCGACGCCTTCGCCGCCCCCGGGCTGAACCCCGATTCGCCGGCGGAGCTGCTGCGTGCGCTGCAGGCCGCCGGCCTGGAGGTGAGCGACACGCGTTCGTGGACCCTCGAGCAGCTGGACCATCCCGGGCTGCCGGCCCTGCTGGAGTACAAGAAGCTGTCGCGGCTGCTGCAGGCCAACGGGTGGGCCTGGCTGGACAGTTGGGTGCGCGACGGCCGCTTCCGGTCGTACTTCCTGCCCGGCGGCGTGGTGACCGGGCGGTGGGCCTCGAACGGCGGCGGAGCGCTGTCGGTGCCCACGCAGGTGCGCGCCGCGGCGGTCGCCGACGACGGCTGGCGCTTCGTGGTGGCCGACGTCGCCCAGCTGGAACCGCGGGTGCTCGCCGGCATGAGCGGGGATGCCGCCATGGCCGAGGCGGCGCGGGCAGCCGACCTGTACGAGGGCATGGTGGCCGGCGGGGCCGTGGCCACCCGGGCCCAGGCCAAGGTCGGCATGCTCGGCGCGATGTACGGCGGCACGCGCGGCGAGAGCGGCCGCATGATGCCCAGGCTCACCCGCCGCTACCCCCGCGCCATCGGGCTGGTCGAGGCGGCGGCCCGGGCGGGGGAGCGGGGTGAGGTGGTGCACACCCTGCTCGGACGCGGCTCCCCGGCACCCACCGGGGCGTGGGCGGAGCGGGCGGCCGCGCTCGGTGAGCCGCCGGACCGGGTCGGCCCGCGCGACGAGCAGGACCGGCACCGGCGAGCCTGGGGGCGGTTCACGCGCAACTTCGTCGTCCAGGGCACCGGCGCCGAGTGGACGCTGTGCTGGCTGGCCGATCTCCGCAACCGGCTCTGGCGGCTGGGCGGCACCGGGTCGGTGGACGAGCGGCCGCACCTGGTGTTCTTCCTGCACGACGAGGTCCTCGTGCACGCACCCGAGCACCTTGCCGACGGCGTGGCCGCGGAGGTGCGCTCCGCGGCCGACACGGCCGGCCGGCTGCTGTTCGGTTCCTTTCCCGTCGATTTTCCGCTCGATGTCGCCGTCGTCCGGTCGTGGGCCGAGGCCGGGTGAGCCGCGGGTAACCTCGCATTACGGACGAAGTTGTCCCGGATCACCTCGGCCCCGGCTCAAGGGTGCCGGCCGGGTGCCGATGGAAAATGACGGACCACTTGTGCTCCGGGCCGTCCCGGGGGCACCGATTCCGGAACGAGGCACATGAGCGAGGCACTGTGGGTGGACCGGCCGCGTCCGCGGCTGGACTCCCCGGCGGACCTGGTCTGGCGCGGCGCACCGACGACCCTCGCCGACCTGCGGGCACTCCGGCTGCAGCTGCGCACGGAGTTCGGCGGCGGCGGGCGGCCCCCCGGAGCCGGCGCCGACGACGTGGACCGGCTGCTGCTGGTCTTCGAGGAGCTGGTGAGCAACGCGCTGCGCCACGGCCACGGGCCGGTCGGCGTGGTGGTGACCGCCTCGGGGTCCGGCTGGCTGGTCGAGGTGAGCGACGCCGACGGCGCCTCCCCGCCGGCTCCGGCCGTGGACCGCGACCCCGCCCTCGGTGGCCTGGGGCTGTACCTGGTCGCGCAGATCTCCGGCGCGCACGGCTGGCGGCGCGAGGACGACGGCCGCAAGGTCGTGTGGGCTCTCGTCGACCTCGCCGGGGAGCCCGGGTCGCCGGCGGCGACCGGCGTCCCCGCCCCGCGGCCGACCGAGGCGGGGGCCACCCCGGCGGCGAGGTCCCCCCGTCCCGCGATCCCGGGCACCGACGCGTCCGCCCACCTGCGTGCCGCACCGCGCCGGCTCAGCGTCGTCGTGGCCGTCGTCGTCCTGGCGGCCAGCCTGGCGCTGGCGTGGCTGGCGTCGACGGTCAACGCCACCAACGACCGCCGGCTGCTGACCCAGCAGGCCGCCCAGGCCGCCACGCTGCTCGCCACCCAGGGGGCCGTGCTCCAGACCCAGCTGGCGGACGCGGGCCAGGTGGCCGACGCCACCGCCGGCCGGCCGGGCCCGTTCACCAGCTTCGCGGCCGGCACGCTCGCCGCGCCGGGCATGTCACTGTCGCTGTGGCGCGTCACCGGGCCGCACGCCGAGATGCTGGCCGTGCACGGCCCCGCCCCGGTGGGCGGCGCGGACGCCACGCAGGCCTTCCTCACGGGCCTGCGGCCGACCGGGCAGCTGGCGGTGCAGGGGGTCGTCGGCGGCCCGAAGGCCCACCTGGGGTACGCGCTCATGCCGCCCGGGGAGAAGTCGGGCCTGGTGGTCTACGCCCAGGCGCCGCTGAACCGCCGGGTCTCCGTCGCCCCGGACGGCGCCTTCGGCGGGCTCGACCTGGCCGTCTTCGCCGGGCGCACGGCGTCACCGGCCACGCTGATCCAGGCGACCGCGCCGCTGCCGGTCCCCGGCAACCCGGTGACGGTGCGCGTGCCGTTCGGCGACAGCCAGTTCACCGTCGTCGCAGCGTCCCGCAGCAGCCTGACCGGCCCGCTCTCGGCCGCCCTGCCGTGGATCGTGCTGGCCGCCGGTGCCCTGCTGGCCGCCGCCGGGGCCGTGACGGTGGAGACGATCTCCCGCCGGCGGCAGGTCGCCGAGGTGCTCGCCGCCGACAACCAGCGGCTCTACCAGCAGCAGCGCAGCATCGCCGGCACCCTCCAGCACGCGTTGCTGCCCGACGTGCCGCGGGTCGACGGCATCGAGGTCGCCGCCCGCTACGTCGCCGGGGTCGACGAACTCGAGGTCGGCGGCGACTGGTACGACGTCGTCGAGACCGCGTCCGGGCGGTGCGTGTTCGTCGTCGGTGACATCTCCGGGCGGGGGCTGCCGGCGGCGACGACGATGGCCGCCCTCCGGTTCGCCGTCCGCGCCTACGTCGCCCAGGGCGACGACATCGCGACCGTGCTGACCCGGCTGCGCGGGCTGCTCGACATCCACGTCGACCACCAGTTCGCCACCGTCCTGCTGGGCGAGCTCGACCGCGGGGCGGGGCTGCTCCGGGTCGTGTCGGCCGGGCACTTCGGCCCGCTGCTGGTCAGCGGCGGCCGCGCGGCGTTCCTGGACTGCCCCGTCGCGCCCCCGGTCGGGGTGCCCACGACGGTCGCACCGACGGTCACCGAGGCGCGCGTCGCCGGGCCGACGACCCTGCTCGCCTTCACCGACGGCGCGGTCGAACGGCGCGGCGAGGTCATCGACACCGGGCTGGAACGGCTGCGGACGACGGTGCTGGCCGCCGGGGCGCGGCCGCTGCCCGCGGTCCTGGACCAGCTGATGCAGATCCCGACCGACAACGGCGGCCGGGACGACACGGTGATCCTCGGTCTGCGCTGGACCAGCTGAGAGGACCTTCGGCACGCGCCGCACCGAGCGCGGCGACCAGAGGATGGACTCGATGTCCGGGAGACCGAGCTTCGAGGAACGATGACCACCACCAGCGGAGCCACGGAGGCCGGCAGCCGCCTGCGGCCGGCGGCGTCGGTCGGGCGGATGTTCTACGACCGGGTCGCCGCCGATCCCGACGGCGAGGCCTTCCGGTTCCCGGCCGACGGCGGCTGGACGTCGGTGACCTGGGCGCAGACGGAGACGACCGTCACGGCTCTGGCGGCCGGTCTGCTCGCCCTCGGGATCCGGCCCGAGGAGCGGGTGGCGATCGCGAGCAGCACCCGCGTCGAGTGGCTGTACGCCGACCTGGCGGTCATGTGCGCCGGTGCGGCGACGACCGCCGTCTACCCGTCGACCGGTCCGGCGGACGTCGGCTACGTCCTGGCCGACAGCGGGTCGCGGGTCGTCTTCGCCGAGGACGACGACCAGATCGCCAAGCTGCGCGCCGAGCGCGACCGGCTGCCCCACCTGACCCGGGTGATCACCTTCGACGGGTCGGCCGACGGGGAGTGGGTGATGGGCCTCGGCGAGCTGCTGGCCGCGGGCACGGCACACCTCGCCGCGAACCCGACGATCGTCGATGACGCGGTGGCCGCCGTCCGGCCGGAGCAGCTGGCCACGCTGATCTACACGTCGGGCACGACCGGACGGCCCAAGGGCGTGGAGCTGCCCCACCGCTGCTGGACCTACATCGGCGCCGCGGCCGAGGCCCTCGACATCGTGCACCGCGACGACGTGCAGTACCTGTGGCTGCCGCTGGCGCACTCGTTCGGGAAGATGCTCGTGACCGTGCAGCTGCAGATCGGGTTCGCCACCGCCATCGACGGCCGGATCCCGCGGATCGTGGACAACCTCGCCGTGGTGCGCCCGACGTTCATGGCAGGCCCGCCGCGGATCTTCGAGAAGATGCACGCCGCGATCGTGCAGGCGGTCGAGGAGGAGGGCGGCCTCCGGCGCAGGCTCGTCGACGGTGCGTTCGCGGTCGGTCGCCGGTTCTGGCGTGCCCGCGTCGATGGCCGGGCCCCCGGCGTCGTCCTGACGGCCGCGTACGCGGTGGCCGACCGGCTGGTGCTGGCGCGGGTCCGCGCCCGGCTCGGCGGGCGCATCCGCTTCCTGCTCTCGGGCAGCGCGGCCCTCTCGGCGGACGTCGTCACCTGGTTCGGTGCCGCGGGCATGGTGGTGATCGAGGGGTACGCGCTCACCGAGACCGGGGGCGGGGCCTGCATGGGCAGCGTCGAGCACCCCACGCCGGGCCTGGTCGGGCTGCCGCTGGCGGGCTCCGAGGTCAGGATCGCCGCCGACGGCGAGATCCTGATCCGCGGCCCGATGGTGATGCGCGGCTACCACGACCTGCCCGATGCCACCGCCGAGGTGCTGAGCGCCGACGGCTGGTTCGCGACCGGCGACGTCGGCGAACTCGACGCGGCCGGGCGGCTGCGGGTGACGGACCGGAAGAAGGACCTGATCAAGACCTCCGGCGGGAAGTACATCGCGCCCCAGTCGATCGAGGTCCTGTTCAAGGCGATCTGCCCGCTGGCCGGCCAGATGGTCGTGCACGGCGACGGCCGCAACTACGCGACGGCGCTGATCTCGCTGGACCCCGACGCGGTGACCCAGTGGGCCCGGGCCGAGGGGCTGCCGCCCGGCGACTACGCCACGCTCGTCTCCGACCCCGCCGTCCACCGGTACGTGCGGGCCGGCGTGGAGCACCTCAACGCGCGGCTGAACCGCTGGGAGACGATCAAGGACTTCCGGATCCTCGACCACGACATGTCGGTCGAGGCGGGGGAGCTGACGCCCAGCATGAAGGTGCGGCGCAAGGTCGTCGAGGCGCGGTACGAGCAGCTGTTCGAGTCGATGTACGAGGCGCGGCAGGGCTGACCGAGGAGCGTGCGGAGATGGCCGGCAGCGGGCGAGTGGCGGTGCTCGGGGCGGGCGCGATGGGGACGGCGCTGGCCGTCCACATGGCGCGGGCGGGCGTGGAGACGGTGCTGCTCGCCACCGATCGGGACGGCGCGATCGTCGACGCGTGGCGCGAGGGTGCACCGCATCCGGCCCTGCAGGTGCCCTTCGCCCACGTGCCCTGCCTCGCTCCCGACCAGTGGCCCGGTGCGCTGCCGGGCGCCCGGATCGTCCTGGTGGCGGTGTCGAGCGGAGGGCTGGCGCCGGTACTGGCCCGGGCCGCCCGGGACGCCGCCCCGGCCACCTGGGTGCTCGCCACCAAGGGGTGGGAGCCGGGCACGCTCCGGCGTCCCAGCGAGGTGGTCGCGGCCACCCTGGGCCCCGTGCCGGTGGCGGCGATCACCGGGCCGGCGATCGCCGCCGAGATCGCCGTCGGCGCGCCGACCGGGCTGCTGGTCGCATCGCGGATCCAGACCGCCCGCAGGGAGGTGGCCGCCCTCCTGGAGGGTCCGTCCACGGCGGTCTTCACCACCACGGACGTGATCGGCGCGGAGACGGCCGCAGCCTTCAAGAACGTGGTGGCGGTCGCGGTCGGGCTCGCCGAGGGGCTGGCGGCCCGGTTCACCGAGAGCGCCGTCCCACGCTCGTTCGCCAACGCCCGGGCGGCGGTCTTCGCCCGAGGGGTGCTCGACATGGCCGCGCTCGTCCAGGCGCAGGGCGGCCGGGTGGCGACGGTCCTCGGCCTCGCCGGCAGCGGGGATCTCTACGTCACGTGCGGGCACGGCCGTAACGGCCGGTTCGGGCGGCTGCTGGGGGAGGGGGCCAGCGTCGAGGCGGCGCTCCGCTCGATCGGCAGCACGGTCGAGGGCATCGCGAACACCGCCGCCGCCCTCGAACTGGCCGCGCGGGCGGGGCTCGACCTCCCGTCGGCCCGCATCGTGGACCAGGCGCTCCGGGCCGAGCTGACCGACGACCTGGCACCGGACCGCCTCCGCGCGCTGTTCGCCACCGCGGTCGCCACGGACGCAGCAGCGCGGGTGGTCTCGCCCTGATCAGGTGAGGGAACTGCGGCCGCGCTGTCCCAGCCTGGTGCTGTGGACGGCCCTCTTCCGACCGAGCACGCCGGCGTGGTGACGCGTGGACTGGCGGCGATGGTCGACGCGGTCGCCATCGCGGGCCTGGCGGTCCTGCTCGACCTCACCGCGGCCGGCATCCGCTTCGTCTGGTCGCCGGCCGACTTCCGCTGGCCGCAGCTCCACCTGCTGAACTCGGTGGTCGCCCTGCTGCTCATCGCGGTGGTCTACCTCACCGTCGCCTGGGCGATGACGGGGCGGACCTATGGCGGGAAGCTGGTCGGCGTCCGGGTCCTCTCCCGCGGGCACCGCCTCCTGGGCTGGACACGGTCGGCGCTGCGGGCCCTCGCCTGCGTGCTCTGGCCGGTGGGCCTGCTCTGGAGCTGCATCAGCCCGACCCGTCGCTCCTTGCAGGACATCGTGTTCAGGTCGGTCGTCGTCTACGACGTCCACCCGTACGTGGGCGTCGGGCACGCGGAGGCACCGGACTCCGCACGCGACGCCGCCTGAATCGCCGCCGGGACAGCCCCGGCGGCCCTCACAGGGGCACCCGCGGCGCGACGGGGGGCACCCGCGGCGCGACGGGGGGCACCGGCGGCACGGTCGTCACCAGGTGCGGCCGCTCGCCCGGCTGCGCGCCGGCGGACTTCCGCGCACTCCCCGCGGTGAACGCGGTGGCGATCAGGCAGGTGCCCTGGGCGAGCAGCGCAATCCCGAGCAGCGACGCGAGCGCCACCAGACCGATGCCGGCGTAGACCAGCAGCACGCCGCCGGCGGCGAGTGCGACCGACCCCGAGCCGATCCGCCAGCCGCGGGTCGTGCCGCGCTCGATGACGACGCCCTGCACGACGCGCATCACCCCCGCGAGAACCCACGCGATGCCGACGAGCAGGCCCAGCGTGAACGTCGTCTGCAGCGGAGGGCGCAGGCAGAGCAGCCCCATGACGACCGACACGGTCCCGAGCGCGCACAGGAGCACGCGCGCTCCCGGATCGGCTCCGAACGCGGCCGCCGTGAGCTGGACCAGGCCCGTGAGCAGCAACTGGACGCCGAGCAGCCAGGCGAGCACCGGCGCGGTCGCGGCCGGCCAGGTCAGCACGACAACGCCCCAGGCCACGCCGGCAGCGCCTTCGGCGACGACGAGGCCGGGGGAGCGGCCGACCGCCGTGAGCCGGTCCGCGACCGGGCGGGACGCCGCGACGGCGACGGGTGGAACGGACATGACTCCTCCTGCGTGGACGCACGCGAACCGTCCGCCGTCCGCCGGCCCTCGCGCCTCGCCCGAGGCGGGTGAGGTGACCGCCGGCCCCGGTTCCCACCTTCCGTGGGTGAGTCGCGGGGCGCCCGCTGCTCCTAACGTCGCGGCATGGTGGTGCGGGTAGGACCTTCGAGCCGCGCGGGCGCGCCCGGCCCCGTGCGCAGCGCCGGTCCGACCGAGGCGCAACTCGGGCAGTTGCTGGCGCGGCTGCTGGCGGACGCGAACGGTGACCCGGCGCACGAGCGGGCCGTGCGGGAGCACCTGGCCGCCTCCTGCCAGCGGTACGCCACGGCCCGGGTCCGGGAGTTCCTGCTGATCCTGATCGAGCGTGACGTGCGCCGACGGCTGTCGGGGGCGTGATCCCGACGCGGCGGATCCCGGATCACGCTCGGCAGGCGATGCCCGAGGCGCACCGCGCCGCGCAGAGTGACGGAGCGAGACGAGGAGCCCGGGGAATGGCGACGTACGAGTTCCGCGTGGACGGCCGGCTCTCGGAGCAGGCGCGCGAGGCGTTCTGCGACATGCGCCTGGAGGAGCTGCCGTCCGGTGCCCGCCTCTACGGAGAGGTGACCGACGAGTCGCACCTGATGGGGATCCTCGCCCAGTTGGTGGCGCTCGACCTCGTGGTCGTGTCCGCGCGCCGGGTGCCCCAGGGGATGGGCTGACAGCGGCGGCAGGGGGACGGCTCACCCCCGGTCGGGTGCCGTGCCCACCTGCTCGACCGACACGACGTGCAGCCCGAGGGACTGGATCAGCTCCAGCACCCCGTTGAGGTCCTGCGGGTCGTCGAGCGTGCCGGCGATCACCGTCTCGGTGGGTACCTCGTCGACGTCCATGCCGGCGAAGGCGTCGCGGGCGCGCCGCGACAGCCGCCCCGTGACCCGGACCTCGTAGCGCCGTGAAGGCATGCCCGTCTCCTGCCGCAGACCTCGGCCGGACACTGGGGGTCCCGCCGACGCTCCGATCGTCATCGGCAGCGGGGGCGTCCGCCTCATCCGCGCCAGATGAACCGGTCACCGGAGCAGTCCGCGCCGGGCGGCCAGGTCCACCGCCTCGCGCCGGTTGGAGACCCCGAGCTTTGCGTAGACCGACCGGATGTGGCTCTTCACGGTGTTGACCGAGACGGTGAACTCGTCGGCGATCTCGGCGGCGGTCAGCAGCGACGGCAGCAGTTCGAGGACGGCGGTCTCGCGCTCGGTCAGCACCGGGGCCGGCACGGAGTCGACGGCGGCCCGGGCGGCGGCGACACGGGCGGCGAGGCCTTCGTCCACCCCGGGCTGCCCCGCGTCGAGCAGCTGCCCGACGCAGGGGCCGGTCAGCGCGAAGGGCCGCAGGACCCCGACCGCCTCACCCCTGGCGAGGGCGTCCACCAGCAGCCTGCGGCCGGCCTCCTCGTCGCCGGCCTGCAGCGCGGATTCCGCCTCGAGCAGGAGCAGCTCCACCGTCGTCGTCGGGAGGAGCGCCCGGTCCAGCGAACCGCGCAGCCGGCCGACCGCGGCCCGGGCGGCACTGAGCCGGCCGGTGGTCACCTCGGCCCAGGCGGTCAGCAGGAGGAGCTCGGCTACGCCCGGCGTCCGCTTGTCGAGCCACCTCGCGACGTCGTCGGCCGCCCGGGGATTGCCGTGCAGGAGTGTGAGCCGGTGTTCCAGCACGGCCATCGCCACCGACAGCCACGGTGTCGCCGCCGTGTCGTCGAAGGCCGCCCGGGCCGCCTGGACCTCGGCGAGGCCGGCCGGCCGGTCGCCCAGGTCGGCCACGGCTGCGCCGTGCACCGAGTGCAGGACGAAGAGCTGCTCCGGTTGGAGATGTCCCGCCTCGCGGAGCGCCGCGCCGGCCTGCGCGGCGGCGTCGGCCGGAGCGCCGGAGAGCAGGGCGGCGTAGGCGAGCAGCCCCACCGCACCGGCCGACCAGGGGGAGGGGTGGCGGCCATGGCGGGCGGCGGCGGCCACCGCGTTCCGCGCCACCGCCACCATGCGCCGGTGGTCGCCCAGCATGGCCGCCACGGCCGCCAGCAGGGTCAGGCTCTGGACCTCCAGCAGCGCGAAATCGTGCGCGCGGGCCAGGTCCAGCGCCCGCTCGAACTCACCGCGGGCCCGGTCCGGACCGCCGTTCGCCAGGTCGACCAGCTCGGCCGTTCCGCGGCTGGCGTGCAGCAGGGCCCGGAGGTCCGACGGCAACCCGTCGTCGCTGACCGGGGCCGGCCGCCCGACGTCGAGCCCCGCAGCGACGGCCCGCAGCTCCGAGGCGGCACGCAGCGCCTCCAGCTCCCGGCTCGGGGCCGCCGGCCAGGCGTTCCCGGTCTGCTGGAGGCGCGTGGCGGCGGCAGGGACGGCGCGCTGCTCCAGGTGCGTGATCACGGCCAGGAGAGCCAGCCAGGGGTCCTCGCCGGCGGTGACGGCCTCGAGTGCGGTGCGCAGCGGCTCGACGTCCCCCTGGAGCAGGAGCGACACCCCCCACCGGTGCAGGAGGTTGACCAGCAGGACCCGGTCCCCGGACCGCACGGCGTGCCGGAACGCGTGCACCCGCTCGTCCTGGGCCGCCCACCACCGGGCCGCGCGGGCCTGCAGCAGCCGGAACCGGTCCGGCCGGTTGCGCTCCAGGCTGGCGCACAGGTACGAGCGGAGCAGCGCGTGGAGCCGGTGCACGCCGGGCGCCGTGCGTTCGACCAGTGCCGTGTCGTTGCCCAGCTGGTCGAGCAGATGGTCGGCGTCCGGGCGCCCGGAGAGCTCGATCGCCAGGGCCGCCGGTAACGGCGAGCAGACGCTCACCTCGGTCAGGAAGTTCCGCGCCCCGCCGGGCAGCCCCTCCAGGACCTCGCCGGTCAGGTAGTCGGCCACGGAGTGCTCGTCGCCGGAGAACTCGGCGAGGAAGCCGTCCGGGTCGTCCGACCGGCGCAGCGCGAGCGCCGCGAGCCGCAGGCCGGCCACCCAGCCCTCCGTCCGCGCGTGCAGAAGCGCGACCTGGGCGGCGGAGAGGCCGACCCCGGACGCCTGCAGCAGCGCGGCGGTGTCGTCGAGGCTGAACATCAGCCGGTCGGCGCGTACCCCGTGGAGCCGGCCCTCCAGTCGGAGGCGGGGGAGCGAGATGGGCGGATCCGACCTGCTGGCGAGGACCAGCTGCACGCCGGCCGGCCGGCGACGGACGAGCCGGGCGAGTCCGCGCAGGCTCTCCGCGCCGGTCAGGTCCTGGACGTCGTCGAGGACGAGTCGAACCGGGCCGCCCAGTCGATCGAGGCCCTCGGTGAGCTGGTCGACGAGTTCGCTGTCGCTCGCGTCCGGGCCCTGGAGGTCGCTGCGGCGCAGGGGACTGTCCTCGGGCACCTCCGGCAGCCCACGCAGCGCCGTCAGCACTGCCGCCCACAGCCGCCGCGGCTCGTTGTCGTCGCCGTCGAGCGCGACCCAGGCGGTCGGGCGCCCCCCGGCACGAACCCAGTCCGCGAGGAGGAGGGTCTTGCCGTACCCCGCCGGAGCGATGATCGCGATGACCTTCACGGGATCGACCCGGTCGAGTTCCTCCCTGAGGGCGGGGCGCGGGAAGAAGTCCGCGGGCAGTTCGGGCACCGCGGTCTTGCTGGTGGCGATCCGGACGGTCGGGCCGAGGCTCGCGCTCATGCGAGTAGTCGTTGTTCGTGCCCGGCGAGGACTGCGGTGCGGCGGGTCGTGACCCCGAGCTTGCCGTAGATCGCCCGCACGTGGCTCTTGACCGTGTTCACCGACACGGTGAGCTCGTCGGCGATCTCGCCCAGGCTGCTCAGGGAGTTCAGCCGGGTCAGCACGTCGCGCTCACGCACACTCAGCCGGGCGTCCGAGGGACGCGGGTCGCGGCGCCGGGCCGCGAGGGCTCGCACGGCGAACTCGCGCGAGTTCCCGGGGCCGAGCTGATCGACGATGAGCGTCCGGACGCCCTGCCCCGCCAGCGCGAACGGGCGCAGCGCGTCCAGCGGCTCGGCGAGGGCCAGCGCGGTCTGCACGGCATGCCGTGCGGCCGGCCGGTTGCCCACCCGCAGCCCGGCCCAGGCCTCGAGCAGCCATGCCTCGACCACGGTGGAGGGCAGCACCGGCTGCTCCGTGCCGTCGAGCAGCCCCGCGATGCCGGCGCGGACCGCCCGGTGCGAGCCGGCGACGGCGTCCGTCCACGCACGCATCAGCGTCACCTCGGGCCCGGCCACGTCCCGGGCGGCCAGCCGGCTCAGCGATGCTGCAGCCGCGGCGGGAGAGCCGAGCAGCAGCGCGGCCCGGTGCTCGAGCAGCGCCGCGGCCGCTGCCAGCGGCGCGGGGAGCGGGGTGGCGCCCAGCTGGGCGTGTGCCTGCTGGAGCTCCAGGAGACCGGGGACCCGGTCGCCCAGGTCGAAGGTTGCGCCGCCCCGCGCGATCCGCAGGGCGAAGCGGATCATCGGGTCGAGGTCGCGATCGTCGGGTCGCAGTCCCACGGCCGCGGCCCGGGCGGCGCGAGTCGGGCGCCCCTGCACCAGCGCGGCGTGGGCGAGGACGGCGTTCGACGCGGCGACCCAGGGCGAGTCGCCCCAGCCGTGTCCGACCGCCACCGCCACCGCCTCGGTGGCGAGGCTGCCGGCTCGGGCGTGGTCCCCTGCGGTCACGGCGGCGGCAGAGAGCAGGCAGAGGGACTGCATCTCCAGGAAGCCGAGGGAGTGCTCCCGGGCGAGGTCCCGGGCCGACGTGAGGTCGGCCAGGACCTCCTGCGCCGTGTCGGGACGTGTGCAGGCGAACACCCGCGCGGCCCCGCGGCCGGCCAGGGTGAGCGCGGCGAGCGACGGGTCGGTGGGCGGGGGCCCCACGCCGGTGCCCGGGAGCGCGATCCCGGCCAGGAGCTCGGTGGCCTGGCGCAACGGCTCCATCCCGGACTCCGGTGCGGCGTCGGTGGCCGGACCGCGGGAGCCCAGCAGGCGGACCCGTGCCGTCGAGAGGTCGGCTCGCGCCAGATCGTTCTGGGCCGCCGCCAGGGGGAGCCACGGATCGCCGTCGCCGGGGCCGCTCGCCAGTGCCTGCTGCAGGAGCCGGTGCTCCCCGCGGCCGATCATGTCGGCCGCCCATCGGTGCACCAGGTTCCGGTGCAGTGCCGGGTCGCCGGCCTGCGCGGCGTGGACCAGGGCGTCGTCGCGCCTGTCCTCCGCGGCGCACCACAGAGCCGCCTCGCGGTGCAGATCCCGGGCCAGGGTCTGCCCGTGGCGGCGGAGATCGGCGGCGAGGTAGGTGCGCAGGAGCTGGTGGACCCGGTACTCGCTGCGGTGTGGCCCGGACGCGGCGACCAGCCCGGTGCTGCGTTCGAGCGAGGCCAGCACATCGGCGGCGTGCTCGTCCCCCGACAGCTCCGCGGCAAGGGCGGTGGGCAGCGGATCGCAGATGCTGGTGCGCCGTAGGAGGTCGAGGTCCGCGGCGGGGATCCGGGAGAGGACCTCGCCGACCAGGTAGTCGGCCACGGACCGTTCGTCACCGGAGAACTCGGTGAGGAACCGCTCCGGGTCGGGGTGGTCGGAGAGGGGAAGGGCTGCGAGCCGCAGACCGGCGGCCCAGCCGCTGGTGCGCGCGTGCAGCAGTTCGACCAGCTCCGGGGCGAGACGGAGGGCGCATGCCTCCAGCAACGCGACGGTCTCCGCGAGCGAGAAGTTCAACTGCGCGCTGCGCACCTCGCACAGCCGCTCCTCGAGCCGGAGCCGGGCGATCGGCAGTGCCGGGTCCGAGCGGCCGGCCAGCACCAGCCGCAGCGGCGGCCGCCCCCTGCGCAGGAACATCCGCAGACCGGCCAGGACGGCCGGAGCGCGGAGGTGGTGGCAGTCGTCGATGACGAGGACAAGGGGGACCGGCGCGGCCTCGATCGCATCGAGGACGTCGGTGAGGAAATCGGGACCCGGTGCCGGAGGCACGGCGAGGGCGTGCAGCCGGCTCGGCGCCGGGATCGCCAGGCACCGGTGCAGGGCCGCGAGCACGGCCGACCACAGGCGGTGGGCGTCGTCGTCGTCCTCGTCGAGGGTCACCCAGGCGACCGGAGTGCGCTGCTCCCGGGCCCACTCGGCGAGGAGCAGGGTCTTGCCGGAGCCCGCCGGCGCGCTGACGAGAGTCAGCGCGCTGGCCGCCCCGCCGTCCAGGGTGGCGAGCAGGTGGGGCCGGTGCACGAAGCCCGGCGGGAGGTCGGGGATCGACGTCTTCGAGTGCGGCACGCTGGTCGGCATGGCGGCAACTTCCCTGCTTCTCGCCGCCGACGACCCCCCGGAGCCGGGAAGCGATCGGCGCCCCCCGCCAACCGGTCGTGACCTGCGGGGGACGCCGACGACGCTCCCCCGGCTCGAAAGTAGGGGGCACCCGCGGTCCTGTCCCGGGCCGTTCGTCACTCGGCCACCGCCGGAGGTCGGGGTCCTTCGGCGCGGGCGGCCGCCTCGGCCGTCACATGGTCGAGCCGCGGAGTTCGCGGCCGTGCACCGTCAGCGCGTAGATCACGACGACGTCGACGCCGATGATCAGGATGCTCCAGAACGGATAGGCCTCGATGAACGCGAGGTTCGCGATCGCGCTGAGTCCGGCGAAGAGGACCCCGACGGTGCGGGCGACGATGTTCCCCGCCAGGATGCCCACCGCGCTGAGCGCGATCACGGCACCCAGCAGCATGTGGGTCCAGCCCCACACGTTGTAGTTGACGTGCACGACGAGGCCGTTCGGGTGCACCTTGTAGAAGCCGTCGTCGAACAGCGCGACCAGGCCCTGGATGAACTGCCAGGAACCGACCAGCAGCATCATCACGCTGGCGAACACGACCCACCCGGTCCAGCCGGTCGGTTCGTGCTCCTCGCGTGCATACGTCGGGAGGGTCGACGCCGCCTCGGGACGGTGGTGGCCGGTGTCGGTCATGGTGGGCTCCTCGGATCGGACGGTCCGGGCCCGCTGCCCGGGACGCGCCCACGGTGGCCGCCCGCTCGCGCGGCAGCGTCACTCGGCAGGGATGAACCGGGTACCCACGGGTCACCGGGGCGTCGGCTCCCCGGGATGCGAGCGGCGCAGTACCCGGTCGACCCAGTGGGCCACGGCGTCGTCGGCGTGCATGCTCTCCGTACGGACGACGCGCGCCGCCTGGGACGAGACCGCGCCGCTGGACTCGCGGAGGATCTCGGCGAGGTCGACCGCCTCGAGCACCTGGCGGGTGATCCCCGCGAGGTCCAGGCGCGCGAGCACTGCCTCCACGTCGACCCGGGCGACGACCGCGTCGGGGTCGACCCGGTCCAGGATCGCGTCGAGATCGATCCGGGCCGCGATCTCGTCGAGATCGACCTTGGCCACCACGGCGTCGAGGTCGAGCCGGTCGATGATCGCCTCGACGTCGACCCGGGCGACGGCCCGGTCCAGGTCGGCGCGGGCGACCACGGCGTCGACGTCCAGCCGCGAGGCCGCCTTGTCGAGGTCCGCCCGCGCGACGATGCCGTCGATGTCGAGGCGGTCGATGATCGCCTCGAGATCCGCCCGGGCCACCACGGCGTCGACGTCGAGGCTCGTGGCGACCGCATCGAGATCGACGTGCGCGCGGACCAGTTCGGTCACGTCCAGGGCGTCGAGCGCGGCCGCGGCGACCCGGGGAAGCAGCCGCCGGAGCGTCTCGGCCGCGGTGCGCTCCGCCAGGGCCCGCAGCTGCGCCCCGCGGCCGGCCAGCTCTGCCCGTTGCTGGGCGGGCACCAGCCGCATGCTCAGGCGCAGGACCCCGGCGGCGGCCGAGACGAGCGGTCGCGCGGTGGTGGTCGCTACCCGTGCGGCGAGGACGCCGGCACCGAGCGCGACGTCGAGGGCATCGAGGTTGTCCTGCCCGTCTGCCCGACCGGGCCGCCGGCCGCCGTCCACCCGGACAGCCTCTCCTGGATCCCACGCGTGCCCCTCACCCTCGGCGCATGAGGCGGACACCCGCGGCACCTAGTGGAGCAGCGCCTTGACCGCGATCAGGGCGCCCCCCACCGCCGCCACCGCGGCCGCCTGAGCGAGGGCGCGCAGGACGGGGGCACCGGCGAAGCGGGCCGCGCAGAAGCCGTAGAAGCCGATCAGGCCGATGCCGCTCCACTTCGCGGTGGCGAACGCGGTGCCGAGACCGATCACCCCCGCCGCGGCGAGCAGGAAGAACACGGCCGGGAATCCGACACCGAAGGCGACGGCGCCGCCGTCCTCGAGCAGGGGTGCCAGTCGGTGCCGGGTCACGCGGCGACGTTCCCTGGTCTCGGTGCCGACGACGTCGCTGTAGATCTCGGCCAGGGCGACCGTCAGCGCGGTCAGCAGCAGCCAGGCGGCCATCACGACGGCATCGGGCGGGTGGTCCTGAAGGGCGACGATCAGCGTGAGACCGATGATCGCGCCGTAGACCACCCGGGCGACCTGGCGGGAGCCGAGGTGGCTCTCGAGACCGGCACGCACGAGGCCGCAGGGTTCCTTCCGGCAGGGCCGGACTGCATCATCCGCAGGGGATGGTCGGCTGCCGCCTCGCGCTCACCCGCCGCGGAGGATGCCCCGGCTCCCCATGCGGGCGACGGTGGCCGCACCCGCACCGGCGGCCCTGACCGGGGATCGGGCGGGCCGTCGCGAAGGACGAGCCGATGACGCGCATGATCACCCCTCGACCGCAGCGGGGTCCACTGGGCGTCGCCGAGACCCCGCTCACCCGCGAACAGCGGGCGGCGAAGGGCCGCGCGGCCCGGGCGGAGGTGCCGCGGTCCAGCCACGCGGAGCTGGCCCTCGGGCCCGACCGGCCCGATCCGCTGGCCCTCCTGGAGGGACAGGGTCTCAGCCGGGTACCGGAGCTGCTGCCCATCCGGTACGGGCGCATGGCGGCGTCGGCCTTCGCCTACTTCCGGGGCGCCGCCCTGCCGATGGCGAGCGATCTCGCCGCCACCCCGCGATCGGGGCTGATGGTGCAGGCCTGCGGCGACGCCCACCTGGCCAACTTCGGCATGTTCGCCTCGCCCGAGCGCCACCTCGTCTTCGACATCAACGACTTCGACGAGACGCTGCCCGGGCCGTGGGAATGGGATGTCAAGCGCCTGGCGGCGAGCCTCGAGATCGCGGGGCGGGCCGCGAACTATCCGGTCAAGGTGCGCCGCGACATCGTGCTCGGCGCGGTGGGGTCGTACCGGAAGGCGATGCGGGGGTTCGCCGGGATGCCGGCCCTGGACGTCTGGTACTCCCACGCCGACGTGACCCAGATCGAGGCGATCACCGCTGTCCGTCTCAGGGGTGTCCAGCGCAAGAATCTCGCGCGCAGCGCGGCGAAGGCGCAGACGAGGGACAACCTGGGGGCACTCGGCCGCTTCGCCACGGTCAGCGACGGGGAGGCGCGGCTCAACGCCGAACCACCCCTGGTCGTCCCCGTGCGGGACCTGCTCGACGAGGGCGTCCCGGTGGCCGCGGTCGAGGACCAGTTGCGGCAGATCGTCCGTGCCTACGCCGACACGCTCGAACCCGAGCGCCGGGTGCTGCTCGACCGGTACCGGCTCGTCGACATGGCCCGCAAGGTGGTCGGTGTCGGCAGCGTCGGGACGCGCTCCTGGATGCTGCTGTTCATGGAGGACGGCCTCGATCCGCTGTTCCTGCAGGCGAAGGAGGCCGGACCATCGGTGCTGGAGGCGTTCGTCGGCCCCAGCCGGTTCCGCAACAGCGGCAAGCGGGTCGTGGTCGGACAGCGGTTGATGCAGGCGGCCAGCGACATCTTCCTCGGCTGGGTGCGTGTCGAGGGGCCGGACGGGGTCACCCGGGACTTCTACGTCCGGCAGTTGCGCGACTGGAAGGGGTCCTTCGACGCAGAGAGCGCGCCGCCGGAGGGCATGCAGGCCTACGGTCAGGTGTGCGGGTGGACGCTGGCGCGCGCCCACGCCCGGACCGGGGACCGGATCGCGCTGGCGGCCTACGTCGGCGGATCGCCGGCCTTCGACGTCGCCGTCCGGGAGTTCGCCGACGCCTACGCCGATCAGAACGAGCGGGACCACCAGGCCCTGGTCGACGCGATCGCCGCCGGCCGCATCGTCGCCGACGCCGGGGCGTGAGCGGCCGTCCCGACGAGCAGGGACCGGCCAGGACTCATCACTCGGAGGTGAGGTGCGCGCAGCCGCCGCGGCCCACGCTTCCCACCGACCGCTTCTTCTGGGAAAGGATCTCTGATGTCGTTCTGGGACGTCGTGTGGTTCATCTTCATCAGCTTCGCCTTCGTGGCCTATCTGATGGTGCTGTTCTCGATCCTCGGGGATCTCTTCCGGGACCGGGAAACCTCCGGCTGGGTGAAGGCGGTCTGGGTCGTCGCCCTGGTCATCCTCCCGCTCATCACGTCGCTGATCTACCTCATCGCCCGGGGCGGCAGCATGACCGACCGGTCGACGCAGGCGGCGGAACGCCAGCGGGTGCAGCAGGAGGCCTACATCCGCGACGTCGCCCAGAAGCCGTCGTCGGCGGCCGACCAGATCGCCCAGGCAAAGGCGCTGCTCGACGCCGGGGTGATCTCCCAGGCCGAGTACGACACGCTCAAGCACAAGGCACTCGTCTGATCGGCACCCCGGCCCGGTAGCACTGGTCCGCAGCCCAGCAGGTCGACCCACCCGCCGCCTCGCGGCGGGTGGGTCGACGTCCGAGGGGGAGGGAGCGGGACGCTGACACTCCAGGACGCCCGCCTGTTCCGGCGCTTCGAGACGTCGTTCGCCGGGCGGTGCCTGGTTTCCTTCCTCGACATCCAGGGTGTCGACCGCGCCATGGCGGTGGCGTCGCAGGCGTTCACTGCCCTGATCCCCCTGCTCCTGCTGGCGTCCACCCTGGCCCCTGCAAACGACCGCGACCTCGTCGCCCGCGCGCTCATCCACAAGTTCGGACTCACCGGGGGCTCCGCCGACGCCGTCGGGCAGCTGTTCGCCAGCCCCGGGCAGGGCAGCGTCGGTGTGCTGAGCGTCGTCCTGCTGGTCTTCTCGGGCGTCTCGCTGACGCGGCGCCTGCAGCGGCTCTACCTGCAGGCCTGGCGGCTCGAACCGCGTGCCGGCGTCCGGGGCTCGCTGAACGCCGCGCTGGGGCTGTCCGCACTGCTGGTCGAGATCGGGCTGTTCTACGTCGCCCGCTCCCTCGTCGGCGCGCTGCCGCTCGACTGGGTGCTGGGCGCACCGGTCACCGTCCTCGCCAGCCTGGTGCTGTGGACGTCGGTCCCGTGGCTGCTGCTCGACCGGCGGCTCCCGTGGCGGCGCCTGCTGCCCGGGGGCGTGCTGGCCGCGGCCGGCTCGGCGGTGTACGGCATCGCGACCAGCATCTACATGCCGCGCCTGATCGCCGGTTACAGCAGCCGTTACGGGCTGTTCGGCGTGACGCTCGCGCTCGTCGGATGGCTGCTGTGCATCTCGCTCATCGTGCTCGTGGCGACCCTGGTGGCCGCCGAGTTCGACCGCGCACCCGAACCCTGGGCCCAGCGCCTGCGCGCGGCGCTCAGGGTGGACGGGCCCCGCGACGCCGCCGGCCGGGTCAGGGAGGACGTCCCCTGACCCGGCCGGCCCGTGCGCCCGCCCCTGCGGTCATGCGGGGTGCAGGATCTTCTCCTTCTGGACGGCGAACTCCGACTCCGTCAGCACGCCCTGCTCCTTCAGCTCGCCGAGCTGCTTGAGCTGCTCGAGGGTGTCGGCGGTCGACGGGGCCGACCGCTGCTCGGGCACCGGGGGTGGAGCCGCTTCCTCGTCGTACTCGGCGTCCTGCTGTCCGGTGTCCTGCTCGGGCGGTGCGTCCTTCGCAGCGAAGCGCCGCTGTTGCCGGCGCTGTACCCGGCCACTGACCGCGGTGGCCGTACCCGCGACCACCGCCGTTCGAGCGATCCCGCGCAGTAGTGGCATGTCGACTCCCTCAACTCGTCGCTTCGGCGGGCTGCCGGGCGTCCAGGTCGTCCAGCGCGGCCATGACCTCGGGTGCGGGAATCCGGGCGCTGGCGATCAGCTCGCCTCCGGCCTCCCGGCTGGCCGCCACGAACGGCTTGGCCCAGGTGTTCTCGTACACGATCAGCACGGCCAGCCGACCGGGATCCAGGGCGGCGGCGGCTTCCCGCATGTCGTCCTCGGTGAGCAGGCCGGACCGGACCCAGGCGAGCGCCCCGAAGCCCCCGAGCTGCTCGGTCGTCTCCTCGAGGTCGACCGCGTAGACCGAGCCGTCGACGTCCTTCCCGAGCACCAGCACGTCGTAGAGCGCGATGATCCCCCGGTCGATGAGGTCGAGGAGCGCCTGCGCACCCCCGCCGGTCAGCCGGTCGCCCGAGAACTCGATGAGCACGAAGTCGATCGGGCCGTGTACATCCTGTTCTGTCATTCCGTCCTTCCCTCCTCTGGTCCTGATGGGGCCACCGTGCCCGGGCCCGGCGCCGGTCGTCCTCATCCCTCGCGGATGAGCACGGGGTGACCGGTCCCGCGGGACGCTCGGCGGGTCGACGGCCGACGCCGCGACGACGGACGCCGCGAGGAGAGGCAATGAGTGCACACCACGGACCGGTGGAGCTGCTCGTCGCCGCGTGGCCGGACCCCGCAGCGGCCGGGGACGCCCTCGCGGAGCTCCGGGAGGCCAAGAAGCAGCACCTGATCGGGATCCGCCAGGCCGCCACTCTCGTCGTCGACGACGAGGGGAAGCTGCGGATCACCGACACCAAGGACATGACCGCCGGCCGCGGAGCAGTCGTCGGTGGGGTCCTGGGCGCCGGACTCGGGCTGGTGACCGGCGGTGTGGGATGGCTGCTGCTGGGGGGCAGCGCGATCGGGGCGCTGGCGGCGAAGGCCCGGGACGGGGGCCTGCCCGACGTGCGGCTGAGGGAACTCGGGGAGCGGATGACGCCGAACTCGTCGGCGATCGTCGCGGTGGTCGAGCTCCGGTGGGTGGCCGACGTGGAGCGGGAGTTCGCCGAGCTGGGCGCCGACATCGTGCGCGAGGCTCTCGAGCAGGACCTCCTCGAGCAGCTGGACGCCGGCTCCGCCGTCGCGTACAGCGCGGGTGAGGACGACGGCGCCGCCGTCGCGGCCCGTGTCGTCGTCCCCGCTCAGCGCGCCGCGCAAGCAACCACCGAACCCGTCGGGGAACCGGTGTCGACCGCCTCCGGAGAGGACGAGAAATGACCGCCGGCACGTACTCCGGATCGTCTCCTGCCCGGCACACGGGCGTCGGTCGCACGGCCGCGGGCGTGCTCGGCGTCGCGGCCGTCGTCGTGGGGGTCATCCTGCTGTTCAACCCCTACGCCGCCGCCCACACGCTGGCCCTGCTGATCGGCCTGGCGCTGGTGATCGGTGGTGCGCTGGAGATCGCCGTCGGGTGGGAGTCCGACCGGCGCTGGCTGGCGATTCTGCCCGGCCTGCTCCTCGTGGTCGGCGGCGTGCTCGCCGCGTTCTGGCCCCACGCCACGCTCCGGGTCCTCGCGCTGGTGATCGGACTGTCCCTGCTCCTGCACGGGATCGGCCGGATCGCGCTGGCCTTCCTCGCCCGTTCGGAGATCCCCGGGTGGGGCTGGCTCGTGCTGGCCGGGGCGTTCAACGTCCTGATCGGCGTCCTGGCGCTCGCGTGGCCCAAGGCGACGATCGTCGTCCTCTCGCTGATCCTGGGCGCCCAGATCATCGTGTTCGGCATCTGCCTGGTCGTCGTCGCCTTCTCCGGCTCCCGGTCCTCGGCCTCGGTCTGACCCGGGCCGGCCGGGGTCGTTCCCCGCAACGTTGTGCTCTGCCCCCAGTGGTGGGCAGAGCACCAGAACGCTCACCCCAGGGTGGCGGGTCCCCCGGGGGCGGAAGAGGGCGGGAGGCGCTGGGCCTGGATCGCGCCGGCCGGCCGGGGGGTGTTCCCCGGCGTCGTTGTGCTCTGCCCCCCGTGGTGGGCAGAGCACCAGAACGCTCACCCCGAGGTGGGCGGCGGGTCCCCGGGGTCGGTGACGCCGACCGACGGCGAGTGGGCGCAACGGCGCCAGGTCCGGACGCTGGGCAGCGGTCCCGAGTCCAGCGACAGCCGGTCCCGTGCCTTCAGGGGCGCGGCTGCTCGCCGTCGCGGCCGGGTCGGCGCCGCGCGTCCGCCGGTGTCGTCGCAGCCGCGTCGGGACGGTCGTCGGGCCGGGCCCGGGGCGCGGGCACGGAGGGGGAGACGGCCGCCGTCCCGCCCGGGCCGGCGGTATCGGTCACCGGCGTGATGTGGCGCGGCAGCAGTATCCCGGCGACCAGTCCGACGACGCCGATGACGGCGAGCGCGGCCATCGCGAGCCCGTAGGCGCGCGACGGGGTGGCCGTGATGCCGGCGACGAGGATCGTGCCGGCGATGGCGGTGCCGAGGGACGACCCGAGGTTGGACACGCTGCGGGAGAGCCCCGAGATCTCGCCCTGCTTCTCCTCGCCGAAGCTCGACTGCACCACGTTGACCGACGGCGTGAGCATCAGGCCCACCCCCAGGCCGATGATGAACAGGCCCGGCGCGAAGGCCCAGACGCTGGGGTTGCGGCCCACCATCGCGAGGAAGATCGCGATGCCCGCGATGGTGCCGAGGAAGCCGGCGATGATCAGCGTTCGCTGCGCCCGCCGCTTCGCGAACCGCTCGGCGCCCAGCGACGACAGCAGCACACCGAGCGTGGCCGCCGTGAAGATGACGCCGGTCTGGATCGCGTCGTACCCGCGGACGACCTGCAGATAGGCCGCGACGGTGAACGACACGCCCAGGAGCATCAGCCACTGGATGTTCTGGGTCACGAGGCCGAGGTTGGACGTGCGGTTGTGGAAAAGCGACGTCGAGAGCAGTGGCTCCACCCCGGCGCGCTCCTCGGCCCGCACCGAGAGGAAGAACCACAGCAGGACGAGGCCGCCGGCAACCAGCAGGCCGAGCATCAGCCACACGTTGTTGTCCGCTGCCAGGATGCCCATGACGACGAGGATCAGACCGACCGCCGACAGGATCGCGCCCCGGGTGTCGAAGCGGCGGGTCGGATCCGGTGGGAGGGGATCCACGACCGCGCGGCGGCTCAGCACGACGATCAGCGTGATGATCAGCGCCTGGAAGACGAAGGCCCACCGCCAGCTGAGCGCCGAGGTGATGAGGCCACCGATCAGCGGCCCGGCCGCGGCGCCGACGCCACCCGCCGCGCTGATCGCGCCGAAGGCGCGTGCCCGGGAGGCGACCTGGGTGAACATCAGGGTCGTGAGGATGTAGACCGGCGGGATCAGCATGGCGGTGCCGACGCCCTCGAAGATCGAGTTGCCGAGGATCAGGACACCGAGGCCCGGGGACACCGCGCTCAGCAGTGCGCCGATGCCGTAGACGATCAGGCCGAAGGTGAACAGCCGCTTCCGGCCGTACCGGTCGGTCAGCTTGCCGCCGGGGATCATGAGCGCGGCCATGACCAGCAGGAAGATCGTGATGGCGACCTGGATGCCCTGGACCGTCGTGTTCAGGTCCTTGCTCATGTCGTTGATCATCACGTTCATGTTCGAGCCGGCGAAGCTGCAGATGAACTGGGCCAGCGCGAGCGGGACCAGCACCCGCCGCAGCGCCTTCGACGGCCGTGCAGCCGCCACCTGCTCAGCCACGGCGCGCCCCGGCGGCCGCCGCGGTCGGCCGGTTCAGCGCCTCGTCGAGGGTGAGCGCGGCGTCGATCAGGGCCAGGTGGGTGAAGGCCTGCGGGAAGTTGCCGATCTGCTCGCCGGTCAGGGCGATCTCCTCGGAGTACAGGCCGGCGTGGTTGCCGTAGGTCAGCATCTTCTCGAACGCCGTCCGCGCGTCGTCCAACCGGCCCGCGCGGGTGAGTGAGTCGACGTAGGTGAAGGTGCACAGCGAGAAGGTGCCCTCCGAGCCGCGCAGGCCGTCGGGCGACGCCTCCGGGTTGTAGCGGTAGACGAGGCTGTCGGTGACCAGCTCGTCGTCCATCGCGGCCAGCGTCGAGGTCCAGCGCGGGTCGCGGCCGTCGATGAAGCCGACGGTCGGCATGCGCAGCAGGGCGGAGTCGAGGACGTCGGTGTCGTAGTGCTGGACGAACGCCTGCCGCGACGGGTGGAAGCCCCGTTCCATGACCTGCTCGTAGATGCGGTCCCGCTCGGCCGTCCAGCGCTCGAGCGGGGCGGGTCGGCCATGGGCGGTCGCCATGCGGATGCCCCGGTCGAAGGCCACCCAGCACATGACCCGCCCGTAGGTGAAGCTCTGCCGGCCACCGCGGGTCTCCCAGATGCCCTCCTCGGGCTGGTCCCAGTTGTCCGCGAGCCAGTTCAGGACGCCGCAGATGGCCGACCAGCCCTGGAAGGGCAGGGGGAGATCAGCCCGGTCGGCGGCGAAGATGCTGTCCAGCGCCTCCCCGTAGATGTCGAGCTGTAGTTGCTCGGCCGCGCCGTTGCCGATCCGCACCGGCGCGGAACCCCGGTATCCCCGCCACTGGTCGAGGACGTCCTCCTTGAGATCGGCGGAGCCGTCGATGCGGTACATGATGTTCATCGGGCCGCTGTCGCTGCCCACCCGTTCCCGCACGCGGTCGCCGAGCCAGTGCGCGAAGTCGCCGGCCTCCTCGATGAAGCCGAGCCGCAGGAGGGCGTGCACGGAGAACGAGGCGTCGCGCACCCAGGTGTACCGGTAGTCCCAGTTCCGTTCGCCGCCGACCTGCTCGGGCAGGGCCGTCGTCGGCGCGGCCACCAGACCGCCCGTCGGGGCGTACGTCAGGAGCTTCAGGGTGATCGCCGAACGCTGCACGTCCTCCCGCCACCGGCCCGTGTAGGTGGATCCGGCCAGCCACGTGCGCCAGAACCGCACGGTGTCGTCGAAGAGCCGCTTGATCTCGGCCACCCGCATCTCCTTCGGCGGCCCCTCCGCCGCCGACTCGAGGACGATGCCCCGCACCTCGCCGGCCACCAGGTCGAGCGACGCGTGGAGGTCGTGGTCCTCGACCCGGACGCGGGCCTTCTGCTCGTCACCGGGCTCGCGCACGACGTGCAGCGTCAGCGACGAGCCGTTCGCCGTGAACACCACGCCGTTCTCCGACACCTCGGCTCGGTGGGCATGCCGGCCGTAATCGAAGCGGGGGGCCACGTCGATCTCGAAGCTCATCTCGCCGCGGACGCACTGCACCATCCGGACCAAGCGGTGGTTGTCCGTCGCCGTCTTCCCCGCCGGCGGCATGAAGTCGACGACCTGGCCGACGCCGGCCGCGCTGAAGAACCGGGTGACGAGGACGGCGGTGTCGGGGAAGTACATCTGCTTCGTCCGGTACTCGATCCCGGCCGGCCTGATCCGGAAGTGCCCGCCGCGCTCGTCGTCGAGCAGCGCGCCGAACACGCTGGGCGAGTCGAACCGCGGGCAGCAGAACCAGTCGACCGACCCGTCGGTGGTCACGAGGGCACAGGTCTGCAGGTCTCCGATGATGGCGTGGTCGGCGATCGCGGTCTCGATCATGGGGCTGTCCTCCGGGGCACGGGTCGAAAAGCCAGGATCGGCACGGCCTCACCGGTGGCGCCTCACCCGGTTCTGACGAGCGGGGCCGCCCGCTCGCCTGCGGTCACGGATCGCGGGCCGCCTCGTCCTGCGGCCCGGCCGGTCCGGAACGGCCGGCCAGTCGCCCGCGGCTGTGCTGGACGGCCACCACCATCGCCCGGAGCACGACGCCGAGGAGGAGCAGATCGCTGACGATCTGCAGCATGGTCAGCACTCGTGCCGTCTCGCTGACCGGCGCGATGTCCCCGAAGCCCACGGTCGAGAACACGACGACGACGAAGTAGAGCGCGTCCGTGCGGCTCAGGGGCTCGGTGAACTGCCCGGGCCGGCCGGTGTCGAGGAGCACGTAGACCGAGGCGAAGAGCACGAGGAACACCGGAACGGTGAACGCGAGCGTCTCGAGGGCCCGGAGCGTGGGGAGCGGGGAGCGCAGTACCGACCGCACCTGCCAGGCCGCCAGCAGCCCGATGGCCGCGAGCCCCCCGAGGAGCCAGCCGACCGTCGCCCAGCCGAAGCCCCGGTCCAGCGGCAGGAGGTAGTAGAGGACGAGCACGGCGGCGACGGTGACGAAGGGCCGGATCAACGCGCGCACGACGGTGCGTCGCGTGGGCGACGACCGGGCGCCGGTCCCGCCGTCCACCGGTTGGTTCTCGGCCGCCGCTCCGGGCGGCTCTCCGTCCACGCCGACACACTGGGCCGTCGCCGGGCCGCCGGCGTCATCCATGCCGAGTGAACCCGGGCCACCGCCGCCGTCCGGTCCCCCTTACGGGGTGACGTGACGGCCCTGGCGCCGGAGCAGGGTACGACCGCAGACGACCGAGAGGGGTGGTGGCCATGTGCCGCTGGCTGGCCTATACGGGTTCCCCGGTGCTGCTCGACGAGTTGCTGTTCAAGCCGGAGAACTCGCTGGTGGTGCAGAGCCTGCACTCCCGCCTGGGCGTGGAGATGACCAACGGTGACGGTTTCGGCGTCGGCTGGTACGACGACCGCCCCGCGCCCGGGCTGTTCCGCAGCACGGAGCCGGCCTGGAACGACCGGAACCTCGCCGAGCTCGCCCGGCACATCTCCTCGCCCGCCGTGGTCGCACACATCCGGGCCTCCACCGGTACCCCCGTCCAGCAGACCAACTGCCACCCCTTCCGGAGCGGATCGTGGCTGTTCGCGCACAACGGCGGGATCTCAGGGTTCCCGACGCTCAAACGGGACCTGGCGCTGGCCGTGGACCCGGCCCGCTATCCCGACATCGAGGGCAGCACGGACTCCGAGCTGCTCTTCTTCCTCGCCCTGACCTTCGGGCTGGAGGACGACCCGCCCGCCGCGATGGCACGCGCGGTCGGACTGGTGGAGGCGGTGGGAGAGCGGCACGGCGTGCGGTTCCCGGTTCAGATGACCGTGCTGACCACCAACGGCACCCACATGTGGGGCTTCCGCTACTCGAGCGAGGGACGGTCCCGGTCGCTGTTCCACAGCACGGACGTCGCGACGTTGCGCTCCCAGTATCCGGACAACCCGATCCTGCACATGGTCTCCGACGACGCGCGGCTGATCGTGTCCGAGCCGCTGGGCGATCTGCGGGGAGCCTGGCGCGAGGTGCCGGAGGCGACCTGCGTCGCGGTGTCAGGAGGGCGCGAGGAGTTCATCCCGTTCCGGCCGACCGTACCGGCCGCCGCCTGACCGGCCCCGGGGGAGCGCCCCCTCCTCCTCGTACCGGTCGAGTGCCTCGACGGCGAGTCTGCGGCCGAGCCCGATCAGCTCACCGGCCTTGTGGAAGTCGAGGGTCCGGCAGGCCGACCGCGGGACCGTGACGAGCACGTCGGGCGGGTGGGACGCCAGCGCCGAGCGGATGACCGCGGTCCGCGAGGCTTCCAGGGCCAGCTCCATCACCTGGCGCACGTTCAGGCCCGCCGGGAGCGCGTCGTAGCCGTCCTCCGCGACGTCCGCGCCGGTCGGCCGGAGGACGGGTGCCGCGGCCCGGCGGCGCGGGCCGGACACGGCGACGGCCACAGCGAGGTCGGTCCGGTCCGTGGCGGTGGCGGCCAGGGGCAGCGGGTTGGTCAGCCCGCCGTCGGCCAGCAGCCGGCCGCCCAGGACGACGGGTGTCATGAAGCCGGGAAGGGCGGCGGACGCCCGGAGCGCGGCGGCGACCGGCCCCTCCCGGAACCAGTGCTCCTCGCCCGTCATGAGGTCGGTCGCGACGGCGGTGAACCGCACCGGCAGGTCCTCGATCCGGACGTCGCCGAGGATGTCGCTCACCCTGGCGAAGATCTTCTCCGCCCGGATGGCGCCCGGCGCGCGCGGGCTCAGGTCGAACAGGCGGAGCACGTCCCGGTGCGTCAGGCTGCGCACCCACTGCGCGTAGGTGTCCAGCTCGCCGGCGGCGTAGAGCCCTCCCACGAGGGCGCCCATCGAGCTGCCGGCGATGCCCACGACCTCGTAGCCGCGCTCCTCCAGGACCTCGAGGACGCCGATGTGGGCGTACCCGCGGGCACCGCCGCCACCGAGCGCCACCGTGGCCCGAGGCCGGCGGGGGAGGTGTCGGACGTCGGGTGCGGCCACGTCGACCGACCCTGCCGCGCCACAGGGCGCCCCGCGTCACCTGCTCCGGATGACGGGGTCACCCGGCCCGGCCGGCGGGCGGCGATTCATCCGAGGCAGGCGAGGCAGGCGCGGTCCCGGGCGCGGAGGCTGCCGGGACACGCGCTGCAGAGAACCTTGCCGGGATACGCACTGCGGAGAGGTGTGCCAGATGACCCAGGTGGATCGATCCACGGCTCAGCCGGGTGCGGGGAGCCCGCTCGCCGCGGACGAGCGCCGCGAGCTGGAGCGCCTGCGGCACGAGGTCGAGGACCTCCGGACGGCGCAGGCGCACCCGCGGCGCAGGTTCCGCTGGCGGTCGCTGCTGTCGGCCGTGCTCATCGTGGTCGGCTGCGTGCTGACGCCGGTGGCGGGCCTCGCGGTGTGGAGCCACAACCAGGTGTCCGACACGTCACGCTTCGTGCGCACCGTCAGCCCACTGGTCGACGACCCCGACATCCAGAACGCGCTGACCAACCGCATCACCGCGACGATCTTCACCTACGTCGACGTCAAGGGCCTCGCCGACGACGCCGTGGCGGCCCTGCGGCAGCAGGGCCTGCCGCCGCGCGTGGCCGACCGGCTGTCGGGGCTCACCCCGACGCTGGCCTCCGCGGTGAACGGCTTCGTCCACGACCGGGTCGCCCAGCTGGTGGCCAGCCCGCAGTTCGCCCAGGCCTTCGACCGCGCGGTGGCGACCGCCCACAAGCAGATGGTCTCGGTCCTCTCCGGCAACAGCCAGGCCGTCGTGGTGCGGGGTGGTTCGGTGTTCCTCGACCTGGCGCCGTTCATCGACCTGGCCAAGAAGCGGCTGAGCGACGCTGGGCTGACCGCGGTCAGCGCCGTGCCGGAGGTCCACCCGACCGTGAAGCTCACGTCGGCCGACACGCTGGTGCGCGCGCAGACGGCGTACTCGACCCTGGACACCGTCGCGAGCGTGCTGCCCTGGGTCGTGCTGCTGATGTTCGCCGTCGGGGTGTACCTGGCCCGTCGCCGCTACCGGGCCCTGGTCGGCACCGGCCTGGGCGTGGCTCTCTCGATCGTCGTGCTCGCCATCGGCCTGCTGATCGCGCGCAGCATGCTGGTCGACGCCGTCCCCGCCCGGGCGGCCCCCGCCACGGCGTCGGGCTTCGACATCCTGGTGAACTACCTGCGGCTGGGCATGCGGGCGCTGCTGGTGCTCGCCCTCGTCGTCGCGGTGGCGGGCTACCTGGCCGGCGGGTCGGACACCGCGGTGCGGATCCGGCGCTGGTCCGCCGGGCAGCTGCACCGGATCCGGGGCGGCCCCGCGGCCGGTGGACCGGTGGCGACCTGGGTGAGCGGCCACGTGCGCGGGCTGCGCGTCGGCGTGGTGGCCCTCGCCGTCCTGGTCTTCGTCTTCATGAAGGAGCCGAGCGGCGGGCAGATCCTGATCCTGGCCGTGCTGCTCCTGCTGGCCCTCGCCGTTGTCGAGTTCCTTGCCCGGCCGGCGCAGCAGCCCGCGGAGCCCGTGGCGGTCGACGCGGGCGCGTCGGTTCCGCCGGACGTGGGCCCGCCGCCGGCGCCACCGGCACCCCGTGCGCCCCCATCCGGCGAGGGTGAGCCGGAGAGGGCGCCGCACCCCTAGCGTCCGCTCATGCCCAGACCGGGGAGAGGGGGACCGGCGCCGGAGCCGCGTCCCGCCGAACGGCAGCTGATGCCCCGGGCTCTGGTGATGCTGCTCGGCACCGCGTCGGCGTTCCTCGTCCTAGTGGCATCCACCTGACCGCCTGGCTGGTCGGTCCGGTGTTCCTGGCGCTGATCATCGTCATCGCGATCGCCCCGGTGCAGTCCCGGCTGCGCCGCCGCGGCTGGCCGTCCTGGCTGACGACGCTCGTCCTGGTCCTCCTGGTCGTGGGTCTCCTGGCGCTGTTCGCGCTGGTGGGAGTGGTGTCGATCGCCCGTCTCGCGGCTCTCCTCCCGCAGTACACCGAGCGGGGCAACAGCCTCGTGGAGGAACTCGCGGCGGGCCTCCAGAGCTACGGCGTCGATCTGGCACAGCTGAAAGAGGCGGCCAGCTCGATCAGCCCCGCGGCGGTGGTGGGCCTCCTCGGCACGTTCCTCGCGGGGCTGGCGGGGTTCGCGTCGTCGCTGGTGTTCCTGCTCTGCCTGATGCTGTTCCTCAGCATCGAGGCGGGCGGCATCGACCAGCGCCTGGCCGCGGTGGCCACCGACCGCCCCGACCTCGAGCGGGCGCTGCTCGCCTTCGCGCACAACACCCGCACGTACCTGGTCGTCACGAGGGTGTTCGGGCTGATCGTCGGCGTGCTCGACGGAGCCGCCCTGGCGATCATCGGCGTCCCGCTGCCGGTGCTCTGGGGGCTGCTCAGCTTCGTCACCAACTTCATCCCGAACATCGGGTTCGTCATCGGGCTCGTGCCTCCGGCGCTGCTGGCCCTGCTGACCGGGGGCGTCCCCGAGATGCTGCTGGTCATCGGCGTCTACTGCGTGCTGAACTTCGTTGTCCAGTCGTTGATCCAGCCGCGCTTCGTGGGCGACTCGGTCGGCCTCGCGATGACGACCACGTTCCTGGCGCTCGTCTTCTGGGCCTGGCTGCTCGGTCCGCTGGGGGCACTGCTGGCGATTCCGGCGACCCTGCTGGCCAAGGCGCTGCTGGTCGACGTCGATCCGACGGCCCGCTGGGCGGTGGCGCTGGCCGGCAGCCTCGAGCGGCGTCCCCGCGACAAACCGCAGGCGCGGTGGTTCCGGCGCGTCCGTGCGGCAGGGCCCGCCGTCGTCGTCACGCCGGCCGGCACCGACGGGTGAGGCCCGGACTCAGGGGACAGTGCGGGTCCAGACCGGGCCCACGGCCGCCCACTCGGCCGCCCAGGCCCGTAGCCGGTGGCGGTCGATCATCCGCCGGACGAACAGGTAGCCCCCCGCGCCGGTCAACCAGATCCCGGCCAGGGTGGCGGCGGTGTACCCGACAGCGCCCGCCATGGCGTCGGACTGGTCCAGCGGCGGGGCGGTGCGGTGCCCCGACCGGTCGACCCACACCGGCACGGAGGTCCCCTTCCGTGCCGCGGCGGCCACCGGGAGGACGCCGGCCCTGCGGACGCCGGACGGCCCCGTCCAGGTCGCCGCAGCCGACCCGCTGGTCCCGTCGGCGGTGAGAAGGGCGTTCTCCGTCAGCCGGGCGGTCACCCGGAACCGGGAGGCAGCCTGCGCGGTCGCCTCGGCCGAGATCTGCGAGTGGGCCGCGGTACCCACCGCGAGGGCGACCGGAACACCCATGAGGAACACCGCGAGCAGCAGCAGCCGGACCACGACCTGGAGCCGGTCGGACCCCCGCTTGAGCGGGCCCGACCCCAGCATGAAGCGGCGGAGAAGCGCAGTGACAGACCCTCGGTTCCGGGCCATGGCTCCTCCTGATGCATCGACGCCGCCGGCACGCCCATCGGCAGCAGCCTCCCGTCGTTCCCGCGGGTTCCGCCTCGCCCCGGGCGGATGAACGCCCGCCGCCGACCCCGATCGGGTCCCGCGTTCCGGTCCTCCTCGTTCTCCGCGGGTGATGACGCTCCGGGCCCCGGCTCGAAGACTCGGCCGAGCCCGGGTGCGAGACCGACGGAGCAGAGGAGAGCTGGGCATGGCGACATTGACGGTGTGGAAGTTCGACACGCCAGGCGGCGCGGAGCGCGCGCTGGCACTGCTCGAGCGGATGCAGAAGGAGGAACTGGTCCAGATCAACGACGCCGCCTACGTCTACTGGCCCGAGGGGCGCAAGAAGCCCAAGACACAGCAACTGCACCACCTCGCCGGCGCCGGCGCGCTGGGCGGCAGCTTCTGGGGGTTCCTGTTCGGCCTGATCTTCTTCATCCCCCTGCTCGGAATGGCGATCGGCGCCGCCATGGGCGCCGCGGCCGCCTCGATGGCGGACGTGGGCATCAGCGACGAGTTCATCCGGGACGTGCGGGCGCAGGTGACCCCGGGCACCTCCGCGCTGTTCGTCATGTCGACGGGCGCGGTCGTCGACAAGGTCGTCGACGAGTTCCGGGAGACCGGCGCCTCGCTGCTGTCGACCAACCTGTCCACCGAGCAGGAGAACAAGCTGCGCGAAGCGTTCTCCGACGCGGACTAGCGCTCGGGGGCGCGGGCCGGCCGGAGCGTGGCCGGTCGGCCACGCTCCGCCTCTCGCCGTCCCTGATCCCTCGCGGAGGGCCGGGCCATGACGTTCACCGCGGCCATGGAGCACGTGGCGCAGGCCTTCGAGGTCATGGGCGCCGCGGTACTCCTGGTCGGGCTGTTCGTCTCCGCCGCCCTCGCCGTCCGGACGCTGCGCGTGTCGGCGGACGGGCCGCGGGCCTATCAGGTGCTCCGGCAGTCGTTCGGCGGCGTCATCCTGCTCGGTCTCGAGATCCTCGTGGCCGCCGATCTCGTGCGCACCGTGGCCGTGGCGCCGACGCTGCGGAACGTGATCACGCTCGGGGTGATCGTGCTCATCCGGACGATCCTGAGCTTCTCCATCGAGGTCGAGATCGAGGGCGTCGCCCCGTGGCGGCGGGCGGTGGTCAGCGGGAGCGCCCACGTCGTGCGGGCCGCCCGCCGCAGCGCCCCGGAGGAACCGGGCGGTTGACGCCGACGAACACCTCCGGGCGCGCCGGGGTCAGTGCTCCGGGCCGTCCCGCCGTCCGGTGCGGCGCCAGCTGCGCCCGTCCCGCGCGATGAGTGCGGCCGCCTCGGGCGGACCCCAGGTGGCGGCCTGGTACAGCGGGATCGGCCCGCCGTCGCGGGCCCAGTACTGCATGACCGGGTCGACGATGCGCCAGGACCGGCCCACCTCGTCGGCGCGGATGAACAGCGTGGGGTCGCCGATCAGCGCGTCGAGCAGGACCCGCTCGTAGGCGTCGGGTGACTGCTCCTCGAAGCTCTCGTACGAGAAGTCCATGGATGCCTTCTGCACCCGGAAGGCGTGCCCGGGCACCTTCGCGCCGAACCGGAGGCTCAGCCCCTCGTCCGGCTGAACGCGCACGATCAGCGCGTCGGGTTCCAGCCCCTCGGCCGTGCCGGGGAAGAGCGGGAGCTGCGGTGGGCGGCGGAACTCGATGGCGACCTCGGTGACGCGCGCGGGCAGCCGCTTGCCGGTGCGCACGTAGACCGGCACGCCCGTCCAGCGCCAGTTCTGCACCTCCAGCCGCATCGCCACGAAGGTCTCGGTCGCGCTCAGCGGGTCGACGTCCGGCTCGTCGCGGTACCCGGCCATGAGGTCGTCGCGGGTGCCGCCGCGGGTGTACTGCCCGCGCACCGCGCCCGCCGCGATCTCCGCCTCCTCCTCCAGCGGGCGGATCGCGCGCAGCAGCTTCACCTTCTCGTCGCGGATCGCCTCCGGGTGGAACGAGGTGGGCGGTTCCATGAGGAAGAGCGAGAGCACCTGCAGGACGTGGTTCTGGACGATGTCGCGCATCGCGCCGGTGGTCTCGTAGAAGGCGCCGCGTTCACCGACGCCCAGCGTCTCGGCGACGGTGATCTGGACGTTGTCCACCCAGGTCCGGTTCCAGATCGGCTCGAAGATCGAGTTGGCGAACCTCAGGGCGAGCAGGTTCTGCACCGTCTCCTTGGCCAGGTAGTGGTCGATCCGGAAGATCTGATCCTCGACGAACGCCGACGACAGGTCCGCGTACAGCTCCCGGGCGCTGGCCTCGTCCCAGCCGAAGGGCTTCTCGATGACGGCGCGGACGAAGCTGTCGCCCGACGGCACCGACAGACCCGCCTTGCCGAGGCTCACCGCGATCGGCCCGAACAGGCGGGGCGGCGTCGCGAAGTAGTGGACCCGGTTGCCCGCCGTCCCGTGCCGGCGGTCGCACTCGGCCAGCACCTCGGCGAGCCGCTGGTAGGTGGTCGGGTCGTCGTAGTCGCCGCTGACGTAGCGGGCCGCCGCGGTCAGCTCCCGCCACCGCGCCCCTCCCGCACCCGGCACGCTCCCGCGGCAGCGGTCCCCGAACTCCTGGTCGGTGATCGGGGTGCGGGCGACCCCGATCAGCGCGACCTCCGGCGGGAGGGCCCCGAGCTCGGCCAGCCGGGCGAGTGCGGGCAGCAGCTTGCGTGCGGTGAGGTCTCCGGAGGCGCCGAAGATCACCAGGGCGCACGGCGGGGAGCGACGATCGGGATCGACGTCCATGCGGTGCAAGCATGCCCGGTTCGCGGGACCCCGGACAGGCCCGCGCACACCGCGGGTGGGCTCCGACCCGCGGGACCGCTCACCCGCGTTCGGGGTCCCGCAGGTAGTCGCTCACCCCCGGCTCGCGCCGGGCGACGAGCCGGGCGGTCGCCAGCGGTCCGGCGGCGACCGCGGCACCGGCGAGCAGGCAGGTGACCACCACAGGGACGGCGAGGCTCCACCCCCTCAGGTACCCGTTGGCGGCCCGCTCGCCGATGGCGACCCCGGCCAGCACCCCCGGCGCCAGGAGCGTGAGCGCGATGACCGGCACGACCGCGTACGGGGTTACCACGATCACGGCCCAGCGCAGGGTGCGCCGCCACGGCCGGCGGTGCGCCCACCGCCACGCGAGCCGGCGCGGGTGGTAGGGCCAGACCGCCCCCAGCCACGGTGCGATCGCGGCCACGCCCAGCGGCAGCACCAGCAGGACCAGGGCGACGGCCAGACCCGCCGCCGCATTGCCGTCGTACACGGCGATCGCGACGCACACGACCGCGGACGCCGGGCCGATCACGCAGGCCAGCGCCGCCGCCTTCACCCGCAGCAACCGGCGCAGTCGCGGGAGCTCCGGCAGCGCGGCGAGGGCCCGTTCGGCGTCGTTTCCCAGCATGTTGGTGCTCGGGGTGTCCGACAGCATCCACGCCGCCAGGACGACGGCGAACGCCTGCGGGCCCTGCAGCGTGAACAACCAGGCGCGCGCGGCGGCCGGCAGCAGCAGCCAGCCGCCGCAGACGAGCAGGGCATTGACGAGGATGGTGAGCAGATCGTCGTTCGGCCACCGCAGCAGCCGGCCGAGCTCACCGCGCAGGTCGGCACCGAAGGTGTCGCCCCGGGTGCGGGGTGGCGTGGCGCCCATCGACGTCCTCCCGATGCCGAACGCAGAAGTCACCTCGGTGACCGCCGGCGGTGCCATCCTGGTCCCTTCACCGAGCGGGAGGAGCGCCACGGTGGATGGACAGGACGTGAAGGACGCCGTCACCAGAGCGCGGGACGCGGTCTCCGTGGCGCGCGTGTTCGGTGAGCCGTACGAGCGAGGCGGCGTGACCGTCATCCCGGCCGCCCGGATCTGGGGCGGCGGCGGCGGCGGGGTGCAGAACGGCCCGGGCGGCGAGGCCCCCGACGGCGGCGCGAGCTACGGCAGCGGCTTCGGGATGATGGGGAGGCCCGCTGGCGTCTTCGTCCTCCGGGGCGACACGGTGCGCTGGCAGCCGGCGGTCGACCCGAACGTGATCGTGGCGGTGTTCCTGTTCGTCGCGATCGGCGTGCTCGGACGCCTGCGTCGGAGACGGCGCCGGGCCAGGTGGATGGCGCACCAGCAGGCACTGGCCGCCCGTACCGCGGAACCCGACCGGCCCCTGGCGGACACCGCCGACGGCGGCGACCAGTCGGGCGGCTAGCGCCGGCCCGGTCCTCCGCCCCACCACGCCCGGATGCCTTGACACGGTCACCGGGGCTTCCTGGGATGGGTACCAGGCTGCGGCCTCCGGTGCCGTGCCGTGCCGATCCGGCGAGGGGAGCCGACATGCCGTCCCGAACGGACATCGAGTTCACGATCGAGGGAACCACCATTCGCGGCTGGTTCTACACGCCCGACGCAGGTCACGCGCCCTACCCGACCGTGGTGCTCCAGCACGGCTTCTCGGCCGTGAAGGAGATGCACCTCGACGACTATGCGGAGGTGTTCGCTGCCGCAGGGCTGGCCTGTCTGTGCTACGACCACCCCGGCTTCGGTGCCAGCGACGCCGTGCCTGGCACCCCTCGGCTGGAGATCGACCCGTGGCAGCAGATCCGGTTCGTGTCGAACGCGATCACCTACGCGCAGAGCCGTGACGACGTCGATCCGGCCCGCATCGGCCTGTGGGGGTCGAGCTACGGCGCGGCGAACGTGTACGTGACCGCCGCGATCGACCGGCGGGTGAGGGCGATCGTCGGCCAGGTTCCGCTGGTGACCGGGTCGCTGTCGTTCACCCAGCTCGTCCGCATCGATCAGTGGGCCGGGACGGAGGAGATGTTCGCCGCGGACCGGCTGGCCCGGTTGCGGGGGGAGGCGCCGGCGATGGTCCCGGTGGTGGACGACGACCCGATGGCGCCCTCGGCGCTGCCGACCCACGACTCCTACGAGTGGTTCACGGCTACCGCGGAGAAGCGGGCCCCCAGCTGGCGCAACGAGGTCACCCTCCGCTCGTTGGAGTACTTCCGCGGCTACGAGCCGATCGACTACATCTCGAAGATCTCCCCGACGCCGTTGCTGATGGTGGTGGCGCCCGGTGACCGCCTGGTCGACGGCGGGCTGTCGCTGCGCGCCTACGAGGTGGCGGTCCACCCGAAGAAGCTGGTCACGGTCGACGGCGGCCACTTCGACGCCTACACCGGCGCCGGCTTCGAGGTGTCCTCCGGAGCGGCGCGCGACTGGTTCGTCGAGCACCTCGTCGACCGGTGACCAGCTGATCGCCGGTCGACGAGGTGCGCCGGGGTGGGGGCGCCGTGCGTGAGCGCCACGTACTGCGCACGCCGCGCCTCCGCCCTCCCCTCGTGCAGAGGTGGCATGCCCGCCTCGTCCAGCATGGCGAGAGTCGCAGCGATGTGCGGGTCGACCGGCACCTGATCTCCTGACTCGTGTGGGTGGGATGGAATTCCGGTGGGCAGTCAGCGGTAGACGAGCGTTCCGTCGTCGAGGTCGGCAGCGGGGAGTGTCCGGCGCTCGGCCTCGTACTCGTGCAGGTGCGTCCAGGGGTCGCTGTCGCCCTGCCTGAACATCAGGTGCATCGAGCGCATGACGTGGCCGGAGTTGATGTTCTCCGTCCCCGCCCAGGGCAGCAGCGGCATGTCCGCGTCCTCCGGACGCAGGGTGGGGACGACGACCGATGCCCCGCGCTCCGCCATGCGGGAGAGCAACCGGCAGACGAAGTCGCTGACAGGTCGGCGCGCAGCGTCCAGCTGTGCCGGAAGTAGCCGAACGCGCAGGCCATGTTGGGGACGCCGGAGATCATGATGCCGCGGTAGGTGACCCGCTGGGGAAAGTCGACCGGCTCGTCGTCCACGGTGAACGCGACATCGCCGAACACGGACAGGCCGAAGCCGGTCGCGGTGATGACGATGTCCGCCTCGAGCACGTCGCCGGAACCCAGCCGGATCCCGCCCTCGGTGAAGGTCTCGATGTGTCGGTGACTGCCCGAGGCGTGTGAACCGAGCAGGGGGATCTCTCAGGCGGCCAACGGGTGGTGATGGCAGCGGCCACCCGCGGTGGGCCGGGCGGCGCACGGTGCACCGGCCTTCGTCCGGCCCCCGCTGTCCCCGCAACGAGCCGGCGCCGTCGCCTGCTCGGATGCCGGCGCGGTCGGGATCGGGCGGACGAAGGGCAGCACGACGCCCTCGGGCACCGGCATCGGCACGACCGTCGCGAGGGCCGTGCCCGTGGCTGCAGCCGGGATGGACGAGCGACGGTCGGCACGTCGGTGCAGGACCAACGCGGCGGTCAGGCCGGCGGTCATGGCGGCGAGAGCAGTGGCGGCGTGGCTGTGGCGCATGACTGTGTCATCGGCACTCCTCGGCGCCGGCCGAACGCTCGGGCCCGGGAGAAGGTGACGAAAGACCGGCCGTGGCCGGCCCGGTGACTGTCACACCAGGTGATGTGCCACCCGATGCGCGGCCAGCGCGTCGAGCCCGAAGTCCGCCTCCGGGTCGCGCCAGACCGAGTGGGCGTGGTTCGCGCCTCGCTGCGTGTTGTCCCACTCGGCGAGGAGGCGGGGCGCCTGCAACCGGTAGTAGTGCGGCTGCCCGGGCTCGACCGATCCCGCCCAGGCGATGTGCACGGCGTCGAGTCGGATCGGCGGGGCGAGGCCCTCGGGGACGCGGTCCACATAGGTGCGCAGCAGCATGGTCAGCAGCTCGCGCTGTTCGCCGTCGAGCTCGGTGGCGGGTAGCCCCTTGGGCCGGGCCGTGAGGGCGAGCCGACGATGGTCGGCCCGGTCGTATCCCGATGCGGCCTCCGCCCGCTCGGTCATGCCGGCCAGACGCCCGGCGAGGCGGGCGTCGGTGAACCGTCCCCGCCAGATGTCGGGGAGCAGCAGCATCTCGTCGCCGTCCCCGACGCGCGAGCGGTTCCCGCCGACGATGTCCGTCGGTGCGCGGTCCAGGAGCACTGCGCGCTCCCGCAGTGCCGGGGAGAGGGAACGGACCAGTTGCCGGGCGAGATCCTCGGCGGTGCCCAGGGGGCGGAGCGTCGCAGGGCCGAGCAACTGCGCCGCGGCGGGATCGGCGCCCAGGAAGCACGGCGTCACCGCCCGCACCCGACCGTCGACCACCAGGTTGTTCAGCGAGACATGGTGACCGCCGAACCTCCAGGCCCAGGGCGCCGCGCCGCCCGGCCGCCCGAACACACGCAGGTAGTACATGCCGGGGTCGCGGCCGCGCTCGCGGCCCCAGTCCACCCCGAAGCCCTCCACGTGGTCGAGCACGTTCTCCAGGCCCAGGACGGTGCACACGGTCACGTAGCCGGCGGTGGACAGCCCGCTGGCGACCACCTGCATCGCCAGGGACTGCTGAGCCGGCCGCTGGCGGTTCAGCGGCAGCCCCCCGTGATCGGTCGGGGTGTAGTACCAGCGCAGCCGCTCCGCATCGGCCTCGGTGTCGTCATCCGGGCCGGTCCAGTGGGCGAGCGCCCGCTGGTCGGGGTCGAGCGAGCCCAGCCAGGCGGTGGCGGCGGCCGCCATCGCCTCGGCCACCTCCCGATCCACGTCCGGAGCGGGTGCGGGGTCCGCAGTCGCCATGGGCAGACCATACGATCGGAATGCCAGGCGCCGGGCCCTTGTCGTCGTGCCTCCGGGAAGGCGACAGTGAGCGCGTGCGCGCGCCGGAGGTGCCGGTCTCGCTGCGGTCGTGGATGACCGCGGTCGGTGAGATCACCTCCGCCGTCAACGCGGCCGAACCGCTCGTCGCGCTGCTCGGGTGCGTCGCCCGTCAGGCCTGCGCGCTGATCGGCTTCGAGTACTGCGCCGTGCTCCTGGCAGACCCGACGGGGGTGCGGCTGGAGGTCGCCGGTTCCTCGGGACTCACCGCCGACTACGTCGCCCTGGTCAGCGACGGGGGCTCACTGCTGCTCCACCCGTCCGGGCCGGCGCTGGACACCCCGGCCGCGCGCGCCTACCGGGAGCACCGCACGGTGGCCGTGCCGGACGTGCACGAGGCGCCGGACTACGGCCGGCTGCCCTTACTCGCGCAGCGGCAGGGCTACCGGGCCCTGCTGGCCGCGCCCTTGCGCACCGCAGCAGGACAGTCCGGCGTTCTCGTCGGCTACTCCGTGGTGGCGCGGGAGTTCAGCCGGACCGAACAGGAGCTGGTGGAACTGCTCGCCGACCAGGGGGCGCTCGCGCTGGAGAACGCGCGGCTCCGAAGCGCTGAGCAGGCGGTGATCGGCGAGCTCTCGCGGGCGAACGAGGAACTCCGGCGGCGGCGTGCGGCCCTGGAGTGGTCCGAGCAGCAGCACCGGGCGCTCATGGAGCTCGCGCTTGCCGACGTCGGGCTGGGCGACCTCGTGGCGTCCCTCGCCGACACGCTGCACGCCTCGGTGACGGTCGAGGACGCCGAGGGCGCGACGCTGGCGCGCGCGCCCGAGCGGAACTACCGGCCTCCACCGGGCGCGGCGGCGCGACGGCGCCTCTGGACGCGGGCCGGGCCGGCCGGACAGACGCACGGCTACGAGGTGGTCCGGGTGCCGGTGGGTGGCCCCGGCCGGCCGGGGCCGGCGGCCGTGGGGCATCCACTCACGGTCGAGCCGGGGGCCTGGGTCGCGCCGGTCGTGCTCGGTGGGGAGCTGGTCGGTCGCCTCTGGGTCATCGACCCGCGGGTCACGCCGGCGCCGGTGGAGCGGCGGGTGATCGAGCGGTTCGCACTCGTGGTCGGCATGGAGCTGCTGAAGCGGCGCCACCTGGCCGACGCCGAGGCCCGGTTGGCCGGGGACCTGATCGGTCAGCTGCTCCGCCCGGGCGGCCCGGAGGACCTCGAGGTGATCGAGCGTGCGGCCGCTCTCGGGCACGATCTCACCCGACTGCACGTGGTCGCCGTGCTGACCGCCGCGCCGGCCCTCGGCCCCGGACGGGGGCGGGAACTGGTGCGCGCCGCGTCGGACGCAGACGGGGAAGTGCTCGCGGGCCCCTACGCGGGCGGCCACGTTCTGCTGGTCCCGGCCGACCCGGACCCGGTGCCGCTGCTGCGCAGGACGTTCGAGCAGGTCCGGCGCGCGGTCGGGAGCCGTGGCGTGGTCACGATGGTGGCCGGGCCGTCGGCCGGCCCGGGCGGCCACGCGGAGGCCTACCGGATCGCCGTGGGGGCGGCCCGGCTACGCGGGACAGCCGGCCCCGGCGGATTCCTCGACGTGCGCGAACTGGGACTCACCGCCCTCCTGCTGGAGAGCGGAACACCCGAGGCGCTCCGCCGGTTCGCCGACCGGTTGCTCGGACCAGTCGCTGCGCACGACGCCCGACGCGGCGGCGATCTCGTGCCGACTCTCCGCGCCTGGCTCGCGGTGGGTTGCTCCGCGCCCGCGGCCGCCGCGGCGCTCGTCGTCCACCCGAACACGGTCGCCTACCGACTGGCCCGGGTGGAGCAGCTGATCGGCCGCAGCCTCCGGCGTCCGGACACTCGCCTGGAGTTGCAGTTGGCACTGACCGTCGACGACGTGGCCGGGTAGCGGGCCGCACCCGGTCCGGTGCCGGCACTTGTGCCGCGCCACATCGTGCGGCGCGGATATTGGCGCTGCGCACATGGTCATCGCGCTCCGCAGCCCGGCACGCTCGACGCAGACTCCGGCACGTCCCCATCGAGGAGGCCGCGTGAAACCGCCGCCCTTCCACTACTCGTCCCCGACTTCCGTCTCCGATGCGGTGGCGCTCCTCGTCGAGCACGCCGACGAGGAGCCGCGTGTGCTGGCCGGCGGACAGAGCCTGGTGCCCCTGATGAACTTCCGGCTGGCCCAGCCGGGGTTCCTGGTCGACCTGCGCCGTGTCGCGGGGCTCGACGCCATCCGCCACGACGGCGAGACACTCGTGATCGGCGCGATGGTGCGGCAGGCGACGGCGGAGAAGAGCCCCGAGGTCGCGCTGGGCGCCCCGCTGCTCGCCGAGGCCCTGCACTACGTCGCGCACCTCCCTATCCGCAACAGCGGCACCGTCGTCGGCAGCATCGCGCACGCCGATCCGGCCGCCGAGCTGCCCGCCGTCGCGCTGGCCATGGACGCCGAGATGACCGCCGTCGGCCCGCAGGGCGAGCGGCGCATCCCCGCCGCCGAGTTCTTCCAGGGGCCGTTCACCACCTCGCTCGGTGCCGACGAGATCCTCACCGATGTGCGCTTCCCGCACCGGAGCGGCGGCCACGCCTTCGTCGAGTTCGCCCGCACGCACGGCAACTTCGCGCTCGTCGGCGTCGCGGCACTGATCGGTGTCGAGGACGGCCGGATCTCCTCCGCCGCAATCGCGGTCAGCGGGCTCGGTCCCACGCCCCTCCGGATGCCCGCGGCCGAGCAGGCGCTCGTCGGGGCCGCCCCCGAGGGCGTGGCCGTCTCCGCCGCTGTCGATGCGGGCTCTGCCGGCCTGCATCCAGCCGGCGACCTGCAGGGCAGCACGGCCACCCGCGTCGACATCGCCAGGGCCTACCTGCGACGCGGCATCGAGCGAGCCCTCGACCGCGCTCTGGACCGGAGGTGACATCCCCATGACCGACAAGCAGGAGATCTCCCTGACCGTGAACGGTCGCGAGCACACCCTCGCGGTCGAGCCCCGTCGGCTGCTCGTGGACGTGCTCCGTGAGGATCTCGGATTGCCGGGAACCCACATCGGCTGCGAGCACGGGGTGTGCGGGACATGCACCGTGCTGCTCGACGGCGCGAGCGTGCGCTCCTGCATCACCCTGGCGGTGCAGGCCGACGGGCACGCCGTCCGCACGGTCGAGGACCTGGCCCGCGGACCCGATCTGCACCCGCTCCAGGACGAGTTCTGGGACAAGCAGGGCCTGCAGTGCGGCTACTGCACCCCGGGGATGCTGATGCGCGCCGTGGAGATCCTCGAGCAGAACTCGGACCCCACGCCCGAGCAGGTGCGCCAGCAGATCGCCAGCAACCTGTGCCGGTGCACGGGATACCAGTACATCGTGGAGGCCGTCGTCGCCGCGGCACCACGCCTGCGCGGGGAGCACGCGTGGGACCCCACGATCCCGACGGAGGCGAAGGCATGACCGCCGTGCAACGTTCCGCTCCGCCCGTGCGCCAGCAGGACAAGACCCGCACGTGGGTGGGCAAGAGCATCCGTCGCGTCGAGGACCCCAAGTTCCTCCGGGGCCGCGGCGGCTACATCGCCGACCTCGTCCGACCCGGAATGCTGCACGCGGCCGTGCTGCGCAGCCCGCACGCGCACGCCCGCATCGTGTCCATCGACACCGCCGCGGCCGCGGCGCTGGACGGTGTGCACGCCGTCATCACCGGCGCGCAGGCCGTCGAGCTCACCGAGCCGCTGCCCGACTTCGGACCCGATCCCGCCAAGCTCACGTGGCGCTGCCTCGCCGTGGACAAGGTGCGCTACGTGGGGGAGGGCGTGGCGGTCGTCGTGGCCGACAATCGCTACGTCGCCGAGGACGCGCTCTCCCTCATCGACGTGGACTACGACCCGCTTCCGGCGGTCGTCGATCCCGAGCAGGCACTGCAGGACGGCGCACCGCTCGTGCACGAGCCGATGGGCGCCAACCTGGCCTACGAGCGGACGTTCGACTTCGGCGACGTCGACGGCGACTTCGCCGCGGCCGACGTCGTCGTCCGCGACCGGCTGCGCTGGCACCGCTCCGGCGGGCAGCCGCTGGAGACGGTCGGGGCGATCGCGGACTACGACCCGAGCACCGGCCAGCTCACCGCGCACACCAACTCGCTGTCGTTCACCAGCTACCTGTTCATGGTCGCCACGACCCTGAAGATGCCGGTCAACAAGCTCGACATCCATCCGGTGCCGGCCGGCGGCAGCTTCGGCTCCAAGCTGTTCGCCACCAAACCCCTGGTGCTGGCCGCGATGTGCTCGAAGGCCGTCGGGCGGCCGGTGGTCTACCTCGAGGACCGGGTCGACAACATCTCCAACTGCGACCATCACGGAAGCGACCGCGTCTACGACGTCGAACTCGCGCTGATGCGCGACGGCACGATGCGCAGCCTCACGATCGACACGATCGACGACTACGGCGCCTACATGCAGTTCGGCGTCGGCCACCACGGCAACGCGCTGGCCCAGGTCACGGGGCCCTACACGATCGGCAGCGTCCGGTACCGGGTGCGGGCGGCACTGACGAACAAGAACCAGCAGGGCGCCTACCGGGGCTTCGGTAGCGAGGTCAACAACTGGATGATCGAGCAGATGGTCGACAAGGCCGCCCGCGAGCTGGGCATGGACCCGGTGCAGATCCGGCGGCAGAACTTCATCCAGCCCGCGCAGTTCCCGTACTTCATCCCGACCGGCAACGTCTACGACTCCGGCAACTACGACGCCGTGCTCGACCAGGCGCTCGAGCTGGGGGAGTACGACCGCTGGCGGGCCGAGCAGGCCCGCGCGCGGGAGCAGGGGCGCTACATCGGCATCGGCCTGATCACCGCCCAGGAGCGCAGCGTCTTCTCGGCCACGGAGTTCTGGTTCTGGTTCGACGAGCCCGGCGCGCCGGTGACCTCGATGCCGGAATCGGTGACCCTCAGCGTCGATGCGACCGGCGGCATCACGGCCACGCTGTACTCAGGCGCTTTCTGGGGCAACAGCCCGGAGACGATGGTCGCCCAGCTGGTGGCCGAGGAGTTCGACTGCGAACCGCAGGACGTCTCGATCTCCTACCACGGCAGCAAGGGCGGCCTGCCCGCCACGGGGCCCGGTGGCTCCCGCACCACCGTCATGCTCGCGGGCGCCGTCGAGGGTGCCTCCGAGAAGATCAAGGCCAAGGCCCGGCGGGCCGCGTCGGAGTTGCTGGAGGCCGACCCGGAGGATCTCGAGTGGGTCGCGGGTGGCTTCCAGGTCAAGGGAGTGCCGCAGCAGCGCAAGAGCCTGGCCGACATCGCGATCATGCTGCACCTGTTCAAGCACAGCTTCCCCGAGGACATGGAGAGCGGCCTCGAGGAGAGCAGGGTCTACGACCATCCCTACACCACGATGCCCTCGGCTGACCGCAAGGACCTGGGCGTCTTCTATCCCTTCATGGGCCACGCCTGCCACATCCCCGTTGTCGAGGTCGACATCGAGACCGGGCAGGTGAGCTTCCTGGCCTACGCGGCCGTGCACGACTGCGGAACGCTGGTCAACCCGCGATCACTGTGCGGGCACATCGTGGGCGGCACCGCTCAGGGCATCGGCACCGCGCTCTACGAGGAGTTCGTCTACGACGACGAGGGCCAGCTGATCACCAGCAGCTTCCTCGACTACTCCATCCCGACGGCGATGGAAGTGCCGGAGCTGCGGATCGGGCACGTGGAGACGCCGTCGCCCTACACCCCGCACGGGATCAAGGGGGGCGGCGAGGGCGGTCGGATGATGGCACCTGCGGCGCTGAACGTGGCGGTGAACGACGCGCTCGCCCCGCTCGGGGTGCGTGTCACGGAGCTGCCCATGACACCGGACCGGCTGCGTGCGGCCATCCGGGGCGCCGGCGCCGAACGGCGGTGAGCGAGCGGGTCGCCGTCGTCACGGGAGCCAACCGCGGAATCGGCCGGGCGATCGCCGAGGCGCTCGCGGCGGACGGTTTCGCCACCGCGGTGACCGCCCGCGACCCGGCGACCCTCGGGGACACCGTCTCGGCGATCGAGCAGCGCGGTGGCACCGCGGCTGCGTTCGCGTGCGACGTCCGGGACGAGACCTCGGTCGCGGCGCTGGCAGCTGCCGTGCCGGCGCGGTGGGGGACCGTGCACACCGTCGTCGCCAACGCGGGGGTGGCCGGGCCGACGGCACCGCTGCACGAGATCGGCCTACCCGAGTGGCGCGACTGCCTGGCCACCGACCTCGACGGCGTCTTCCTGACGTTCCGCGCGTTCATCCCCCTCCTCCTGGCAGCGGGGGAGGGCTCGCTGGTCGCGATCTCCTCCATGACAGGCAAGCGGCCGCTGCACGGCCGGACGCCGTACGCGGCGGCGAAGATGGGCGTGCTCGGGCTGGTGCGCACGCTGGCGCTGGAACTGGGCCCCTCCGGCATCCGGGTCAACGCCGTCTGCCCGGGAGCCGTCGCCGGGCCACGGATCGACGACGTCATCCGCAGGCAGGCGGCGGCCCGGGGGATCTCCGAGGAAGAGGCCCTGGCCGCGTTCACCGCGGCCGCACCGCTGGGCCGTCTGGTGGAGGCCGGGGAAGTGGCGCGGACCTGTGCCTTTCTCGCCTCCGACGCGGCGAGCGCGATCACCGGCGAGGACCTGAACGTCACCGCCGGCGTCGTCATGTACTGAGCTTCGAGGAGGAAGCCATGCAGCTCATCGATCTGTCCCAGGACATCTACGAGGGCATGAAGGTCTATCCGGGCCATCTCAAGACGGTCCAGTTCGAGCACGCCACCCACGAGGAGACCGCCCCCCGGTTCGAGGGCGGCTTCTCCTTCCAGACCACCGGGTACATGCTCAACGACAACGGGCCGACCCACGTCGACTCCTTCTCCCACCTCGACCCCGCCCCGGGTGCCGAGACCATCGACCAGATGCCGCTGGACCTGTTCTTCGGGACGGCGGTCTGCCTGGACGTGACCGAGTTCAAGCCGCAGACCGACATCACCGCCGACGACCTGGACCGGGTGGCGGCCGAGTCTCCGGTGGACGTCCGGGAGGGCGACATCGTGCTGTTCCACACCGCCACCTGGAACCGGTACGCCGGAGACAAGCGCTACCTGACCGAGTTCGCCGGCCTCGGGGAATCGGCCGCCGAGTGGATCGTGCGGCACGGGATCAAGACCTTCGGCGTGGACAGCCCCACCCCGGACAACCCGGCCAGCACCAGCTACCCCGTGCACATGATGTGCCGGCGGGTGCACATCACCCACTACGAGAATCTGGCGAACCTCGACCGGGTGGTGAACACGCGCTTCACCTTCGTCGGGTTCCCGCTGAAGTTGCTCGGCGCGCACGGGGGGCCGACCCGGGCGGTCGCCCTCGTCGACTGACACCGGCATCGAGCCGGTAGGTCCAGGCGGCCATGCCCTCGATCGCGGTCGTGGGAGGTTCCATCGGTGGACTCACCGCCGCCCTCGTGCTCCGGGACGACGGCTGCGACGTCACCGTCCACGAGCGGGCGTCCGCCACGCTGGAGGCGCGGGGCGCGGGGATCGTCGTTCTGCGGGAGACCCTGCGGTATCCGGTCGAGCGGCTGGGGATCCCACCGGAGCGGATCAGCTCGAGCACCGGCTGGATCCGGTTCCTCGAGCGGGACGGCACCGTCCGCCACGAGCAGCGACACGTGTACCACTTCTCCTCCTGGAACACGATCTACCGGACCCTGCTCGACGCGCTGGACCCCCACCGCTACGTCCTCGGGCGGGAGATGGTGTCGTTCGCGAGCGACGCCGACCGGGTCACGGTGCGGTTCGCCGACGGCTCGGAGACCGTCGCGGACCTCCTGGTGTGCGCCGACGGCATCAACTCGGCCGGGCGCGCCCAGGTGCTCCCGGGCGTGACCCCGCGATACGCGGGATACGTCGCCTGGCGCGGGGTGTTCCGGGAGTCGCACCTCGGTCGCGCGTCGTTCGAGGCCCTGCACGACGCCCTGACCTACCAATTGCTCCCCGACAGCCACATCCTCGTGTACCCGATCCCCGGCCTGGACGGCGCGGTCGAGGAGGGGGGCCGCCTGATGAACATGGTCTGGTACCGCAACGTCGCACCCGGCGACCTGGCCGTCCTGCTCACCGACCGGACCGGACAGCAGCGCAGCGTCTCGCTGCCGCCCGGAGCCGCCCGCGACGAGGTCGTCGCACGGATGCGCGACGACGCCGCCGGCGCGCTGGCGCCGCCGATCGCCGAGGTGGTCACCGGCGTGGCCGAGCCCTTCGTGCAGGCGGTGTTCGACATCGAGGTGCCGCGCATGGCCTTCGGCCGGGCCTGCCTGATCGGGGACGCCGCCTTCGCCGTCCGGCCACATGCCGCTGCCGGCACGGCGAAGGCCGCCGAGGACGGCTGGGTGCTGGCCGAGGCGATCGCGGCCGCACACGGCGACGTGACCGCGGCGCTCGCGGCGTGGGAGGCGAGGGAACTGACGCTCGGCTCGGCGCTGCTGGCACGGACGCGGGAGATCGGTGACAGCTCCCAGTTCACCGGCGGCTTCCTCCCGGGCGATCGCCGGCTCATCTTCGGCCTGCACGGGCCAGGGCGCTGAGCGCCGCACGCGGCGACCCGCAAGCCCGGACCGGCGCCGGATCGCCGACCACGGAGAGCGTGACCCCGTCCGCGAGCCGGTAGGGGTTGGTGCTCACCAGGCCACCGATGACCCGTCGGAGCCGGGAGACCTCGGCGCGGACGGTCACGCAGTGCTCCTCGTCGCCGAACAGCGCCGTGCTCATCTGCGCAGCGGTCATCCCGGCGGGGCCTGTCCGCTGCAACAGGACGACGACCTCGGCGTGCCGCCGGGTCAGGGGGGTCCGCCACGGCTCGGCGTCCGACCGCAACCGCAGCACGGGCGGCCCGGTCAGGTCCAGCTCGGCCACGATGTGGTCCGCGGCCTCGCGCGGGCGGACGAGCCATCCCTCGCCGACGCGCTCGGGTGTGCAGAGACCCAGGCCCGGGACGGCGATCAACGTGCCGGTCCGCGGCACCTCGATCCGGTCGCGCACGGCGATGCCGGACTGATGGGCCACCCAGCCCTGGTCGTCGACCAGTAGCAGCGGGCCGCGGACCCCGGCCAGGACACCCCGGGCCGACTGACGCAACCGCTCCAGTCGTTGCTCGTGGTGACGCCACAGCTGGGATTCGGCGAGCCGGACCGCGGTCTCGACCAGGGCCCCGATGACCGGGTGCAGGGTCAGTGCCGGGCCGCTGACGTCGACGACGCCGAGCAGTTCACCGTTGACCGGGTGATGGATCGGCGCGGCCGTGCAGTACCAGGGGTGCTGCGCCTGCTCGAAGTGCTCCGCGGAGAACAGTTGCACCGGCGCCGCCTCGGCCAGCGCCGTCCCGATCGCGTTCGTGCCCACCGTGGCCTCGGTCCAGCGCGCGCCCGGGGCGAAGCCCAGCGCGTCCGCACGCAGCAGCACCCGGGCCGATCCCTCGCGCCAGAGGATGACGCCGTCGGCGTCGGTGACCACCATGAGGAACGAGGAGGCGTCGGCGACGCTGCCCAGCACCTGCCGGAGCTCATCCATGACCGGGGAGAGTCGCGACTGCCGGCGCCGCCGCTCGACCTCGGCGAAGGGCAGCGGTTCGCGGGCGTTCCTGCGTGACGCGTCCAGCCCGAGCCCGAGCACACGCGACCAGGAGCGGGCGACCACCCCGCGGGGCCGCACCGGGGGCCGGCCGCCGGCGATGACGGCGTCGTGCACCCGCACCAGCACCCGGGCGTGCTGGACCAGGTCGGTGCCCGGGGCGATCGCCGAGTAACCGGTCACGTCCACCTCCACCTGAGCGCACCCGCGCGCGTCCCCAGGGGCTGCAACACGCTGCAACGCTTCCCCCTCCGGACCCCGAGCGGTGTGCTGCCCATCACACCACGCCATCCGGTGGCCGCAGGAGGGAACATCGCATGACGCAGACCCTGGACACACCCACGCAGACCCCCGCACAACGGGCGGAGCGCTGGCTGCGCGACTTCGAGGAGGCGCTGCGGGCCCGCGACGTCGCGCGCGCGGCTGGCATGTTCGCCGCGACCAGCTTCTGGCGCGACCTGGTCTCCTTCACCTGGAACATCACCACCGTCGAGAACCCCACCGGCGTGGTGGACCTGCTGACCGAGACCCTCGAGCGGACCGACCCGGCCTCCTTCGCGGTGGAGGAGTCCCCCGACGAGGCCGGTGGGGTCATCACCGCCTGGTTCACCTTCGAGACCGCGGTCGGTCGCGGCCGCGGGCTGCTTCGGCTCGTCGACGAGGACGGCGAGGCGCGGGCGTGGACGTTCCTGACCACGCTGTACGAGCTGAGGGGGTTCGAGGAGCCGCGCGGGGCAGCCCGGCCGATGGGCGCCGAGCACGGTGCCGACAAGCACCGCCTGACCTGGCTGGAACGCCGGGAGAAAGAGGAGGCGGAGCTGGGTGTGCGCATCCAGCCCTACGTGCTCGTCATCGGCGGCGGTCAGGGCGGCATCGCTCTCGGCGCCCGGCTCCGCCAGGTCGGCGTCCCCGCGCTGGTCATCGACAAGCACGACCGGCCGGGAGACCAGTGGCGGGGACGCTACAAGTCGCTCTGCCTGCACGACCCGGTCTGGTACGACCACCTGCCGTACCTGAAGTTCCCGGACACCTGGCCGGTCTTCTCGCCCAAGGACAAGATCGGGGACTGGCTCGAGTCCTACGTGCGGGTCATGGAGATCCCCTACTGGGGCAGTTCCACGGCCACCAGGGCGACCTGGTCGCCGGACAAGGGCGAGTGGACCGTCGAGGTGGAGCGGCACGGCAAGCCGCTCACGCTGCGGCCCACGCACGTCGTGCTGGCCACCGGGATGTCGGGGAAACCGAACATCCCGGTGATCCCGGGGCAGGACGTCTTCCGCGGGGACCAGCACCACTCCTCGGCGCACCCGGGGCCGGACGCCTATGCGGGCAAGACGGTCGTCGTCATCGGCAGCAACAACTCCGCCTTCGACATCTGCGGGGCGCTGTGGGAGAACGACGCCGAGGTCACGATGGTGCAGCGCTCGTCGACACACATCGTCAAGAGCGCCACCCTGATGGACATCGGCCTCGGCGACCTGTACTCCGAGCGGGCGGTCGCCGCCGGGGTGACGACGGAGAAGGCGGACATGATCTTCGCCTCGCTGCCGTACCGGATCATGCACGAGTTCCAGATCCCGCTGTACGAGCAGATGAAGGAGCGCGATGCCGACTTCTACGACCGCCTCGAGAAGGCCGGCTTCTGGCTCGACTTCGGGGAGGACGGCTCCGGCTTGTTCATGAAGTACCTGCGCCGGGGCTCGGGCTACTACATCGACGTGGGTGCCGCCGACCTGGTGGGGGACGGCAAGGTGAAGCTGGTCCACGGCATCGTCGACCACCTCACCGAGCACGCCGTCGTCCTCGAGGACGGCACGGCGCTCCCAGCCGATCTGGTCGTCTACGCCACCGGGTACGGGTCGATGAACGGCTGGGCGGCCGACCTGATCAGCCAGGAGGTGGCCGACAAGGTCGGCAAGGTGTGGGGCCTGGGCTCGGCCACCACCAAGGACCCGGGGCCGTGGGAGGGCGAGCAGCGCAACATGTGGAAGCCCACCCAGCAGGAGGCGCTGTGGTTCCACGGCGGCAACCTGCACCAGTCACGGCACTACTCGTCCTACCTCGCCCTGCAGCTCAAGGCCCGGTACGAGGGCATCCCGACGCCCGTCTACCACCTCCAGGAGGTACACCACCTCGGGTGACGGGTGACGGGTGACGGGTGACGGTGCCAGGAGCGGGGCCACGCACCGGCCGGTGCCGGCCGGTGCCGTGGCGAACCTCGCCGCGGGGACGCTGTTCGGCTGGAGCCTCGTGGCGCAGCCCGCGGCCGGGTCGGTCGGCATCTCCCGCGGGACCGCGGCGGTCGTCTTCGCGACGGCCATCGTCGTCTTCTCGGCGGTGCTGCTCGTCATGGGGCCGCTGCAGCAGCACTCGGGACCGCGTCGGCTCCTGCTCGTGGCCGCTGCGCTCGGCGGCGGGGGGCTCCTGGTCGGCGCGACGTCGCGCCATGCGACGGCCCTGGTGGCCGGCGTCGGTCTGCTCTTCGGCGCCGCCAACGGGCTGGCCTACGGCGTCTCTGTGGGGCTCGCGGCCCGTCTGCCCCGGGCGCGGCGCGGCGCGGGACCGCGACCGGTCTGGTCGTCGGCGCCTACGCCGTGGGCCCGGTGCTGCTCGGCCTCGTCGCACCGAGCGCTCTGGACGCCCTCGGCTGGCGGGTGGCCGTGGCCGCTGTGGCCGTGGCGGTGGCCATGCTCCTCATCGTTGCGGCGATGCTGGCCCCCGGCAACCGCTCGACCGGGAGCCGGCGGGGCCCGCGTGCCCCCGTCCCGCGCCGCACCGTGGTGCTGGTGTGGATCGTGTTCGCTGGTGGCAGCGCCCCCGCCCTCCTGCTCTTGGCGCACGCGGTGACGGTGGCCCGCGAGCGGCAGCTGAGCCCGCAGGCCGCGGGCCGGCCTACGGTGCCGTGTCCGCTCTGGTGCCGGCCGCCACGGCCGACCGGGTCGGCGCTCTCCTGTTCCCGACCGCCTACGGAATCGTCTTCACCGGATGGGGCTGCGCCGGCCTGCTCGCACCTCTGGCCGGCGGCCTGCTCCTCGGTCCCTCCGAGCACCATCCGGCGCTGCTCGGCCTGGTAGCGGCGCCGTTGATCGCTGCGGTGGCCGCGGCGGTGCTGCTGAACGGACGTGCCCGTGGATCGCGGCGCGACGTTCGGACGCCGGGGTGAGGACGAATGCCGCTGTCGCAGCCGGGCCGGCGCCGTCGAGCCTTGTCCGGCGAGCCTGTCGGGAGGGATGCGGACATGTCGCGCGGCCGGGTCGTGTCGCCGTCGCCGGACCATGCGCCGACGCGGTTCTCGGCCGGTTGGCGAGGGGCCCGCCGACTGCTGAGCGGCCCTTTCCGGGTACTGGTGGGAGGCCAGGCGGCGGGGCAGCTGGCCGACGGCCTGGCACAGATCGCGTTCGCCCAGCTGGTGCTGTTCGACATCGGGCGCGGCGCCACGCCGGCGAGGGTGGCGGTCGTGCTGGCGGTCACGCTGCTGCCGTTCAGTGTCGCCGGGCCGATCGCCGGCGTCCTGATCGACCGCTGGGACCGGCGGCGCACCCTGGTGGTCGCCTCCTGGCTGCGTGCGGGCCTCGCGCTGGGCGGTGCGGCCACCGCCGTGACCCGGTCGGAGCCGGCCGCCGTCGCCGAGGTGTTGTTGCTCCTGTCGTCGTCGCGCTTCGTCCTCGATGCGAAGGGCGCCGTCCTGCCCCGCACGGTCCCGGCCGAGGACCTGGTGCGGGCCAACGCCGTCTCGGCACTGGTGGGCATGAGCGCCGCGTTCCTGGGTGCGATCGGGGGCGCGATGTTCGTGGCCCGGTCGGTACCCGCCGGCTTCCTGGCCGCAGCGGCCGGCTACGCCGTGGCGGCAGTGGTCTTCGGACGGTTGCCGTTCGAAGGCGGCGGTTCTCGCGAGGGCCGGATCAGCTCGGCGTTCGGCGGCCTGCTGCACGGCCTCCGGGACGGCGTGGTGGCCGTGGCGCGGTCGCCGGCGTTGCGCCGTCCGCTGCTGGCCGTGTGCCTGCACCGGTTGCTGCTCGGTGCCGGGTTCATCCTGCTCGTGCTGGTCGCCGATCGGCGGTACCACCTCTCCGCGCCGGGGTACGGGCTGGCGCTGGCGGTCACGGGGGTCTCCGCGTTCGCCGGCTCGCTGCTGGCGCCGTGGCTGGTGCGGCGGGTCCGCGCGGTCGCCGTCCTGCCGCTGGCGTTCCTGCCACCGGCGGCGGCGTGCGGGGTGGCCGGGTACGAGCCGACGCTGGCCGCCCTGCTCGGTGCGGTCGCCGTGACCGCGATCTCGTTCCAGTGCCTGAAGGTGCTGGCCGACGCGCTGGTCGGCCGGGCCTCCCCGGATGCCGTCCGCGGCCGGGTGTTCTCCCTCTACGACGTGCTCTACAACGTCGCCTTCGTGCTGGCCGGGCTGCTCATGGTTCCGCTGTGGGGCCCGGGCGCCGAGCGGGCGCTGCTGTGGTGGCTGGGTGCCGCCTACCTGCTGGGCTGGCTGCTGCTCGCGCGCATCGTCCGGGCCTGGCCGTTCGGCGGCATCCGGCGGGGGACGGCGCCTCCGCTGCGGCAGTGGCGGGGCCGGGGGGCCGCGCTGCTGGCTGGCGCGCTGCCGGTCGTGGTGTTCCCGCGGCCGGGGTTGTGGTGGGCCGCGTGGGTGGTGCTCGTGCCGTGGCTGGCGCTGGCCGGGCGGGCGCCGTCGGTGCGGGAGGCAGCGGTCGTCGGCTGGTGCGGGGCGGTGGGCTTCCTGCTCGCCGTGCACTACTGGCTGCTGCCGAGCGCCACCGTCTTCCTGCCCGTCGCCGTGGCCCTGCTGGGGCTGATGTGGGCGCCGTGGGCGATGCTCGTCCGACGGCTGCTCGCCGCGCCGCTCACGGGCGGGCGGCTGGCGGCGGCGGTCGCGGTCGTGCCGGCCGGCTGGGTGCTGATCGAGGCCGTCCGGTCGTGGTCGGCCCTCGGTGGCCCCTGGGGTCTGCTGGGAGCCAGCCAGTGGCGCAGCCCGGTGCTCCTCGCCCCGGCCGCTCTGGGCGGGGTCTGGCTGGTCAGCTACCTGGTGGTCGCGGTCAACGTCGCACTCCTGGCCGCCGTGGTGGGCCGCCGGTGGACCGTCCGCACCGGGGCGGCCGGCCTCGCGCTCGTCGGCATCCTGGCCGGGCCGGCGGCGTACGCGGTCGCGCCCGGCCTCCCCGCCGTCGGCACCCTGCCGGTCGCGGTGGTCGAGGCCGGCGTGGTGCCCGACGCGGCAGGGCGGCTGCGGGCCGAGATCGCCGCCACCGAGCGGCTCGGCCCGGGCCGGGTCGGCCTGGTCGTGTGGGGCGAGAGCAGCGTCGGGACGGACCTGCTCGACCGCCCCGACCTCGAGCGCCGGCTGCAGGAACTCTCCGGTGAGGTGCGTGCGGACCTGCTGGTCGACGTCGATGCCGCCGCCCCGAGCGGCGCGATCCGGAAGACCTCGGTGCTCATCGGGACCGGCGGCGTGCTGGGCACCTACACGAAGCGCCGGCTGGTGCCCTTCGGCGAGTACATCCCGCTGCGGCCGGTGCTCGGCTGGCTGGCGACGGTGACGCGGGCGGCGGCCCGCGACCGGGTCCGCGGCTCGGGAACCGGCGTGCTGCACGCCGACGGGGTCGCCGTGTCGCCCCTGATCTGCTTCGAGTCCGCCTTCCCCGACCTGAGCCGCACCGCGGTGCGCGACGGTGCCGCCCTCCTGGTGTTCCAGACCGCGACGACCACCTTCCAGGGCACCTGGGCGCCCGACCAGCATGCCGCCCTCGCCGCGGTGCGCGCGGTCGAGACCGGCCGGCCGACCGTGCAGGCCGCGCTGGCCGGCACCACCGCGGCCTTCGACGCCCGGGGCCACCTGCTCGCCTGGCATCCCGCCGCCACCGGCACCGTCGTGCTCCAGGTCCCCCTCGCCGTCAGCCGCACTCCCTACGACGCACTCGGCAACTGGGTGCCCGCCTGCTCGGTGGCGCTGCTGGCGGGGGTGCTGGTCGGGCTCTCGCTGCCGGAGGCCTTCTCCGCGCGCGGCAGCTGATGCCGGGCCGGGATCACCGCCTGCGACGTTCGGTCATCCCCGGGGGGACGAACGCCACTTCGCCGTCCCACCGTGGGCCGACGAGGGTGGATCAACTCCTGCCGGCCACAGAGGGGATGCGCCATGGTCTGGGCTTCCGACCGGAGCGACGGCCCGGCGGCGGAGGACGCCGGCGCCGGATCCGCGGGCGGAGGCGACACCCGTCCGGTCGACCCGGCGTCGCCGGGGGAGTCCACCACGGCCCCCACTCCGACCCCGACTCCGGCCCCGGGGAGCCGGGGCGGGGGGCGGCTCCGTGGGCCGGTTCTCGTCGCGAGCGTGGTGGCGGCGGTGGTCGGGGCCCTGGTCGGGGTCGGTGGTTACGTGCTCAGCGGGCACGTCCGGCCGAGCACCACGATCCAGGTCACGACGGGTGGCGCTGCCGCTCCGGCCCGGACGACCGGGACGGTCAGCGCGGCGGCGGCCGTGATCGCACCGAGCGTGGTGACGATCAACGTCACCGGCTCCCAGGGCGCCGGCACCGGATCGGGGGTGATCCTCAGCGGGAGCGGGAACGTGCTGACCAACAACCACGTGGTGACGCTGGACTCCTCCTCGGCTGCGGCCTCGAACCAGTTCAGCGTGACGCTGTCCGACGGCAGCTCGCACGGAGCGTCGGTGGTGGGCGCCGACCCGGTCGACGACCTCGCGGTGATCAGGATCGCCGGCGGCGGGTCGCTCACGGCGGCGACCTTCGCGAGGTCCTCGGCACTGCACGTGGGACAGGACGTCGTCGCGGTGGGCGCCCCCCTGGGCCTGTCGAACACGGTGACCTCCGGCATCGTCAGCGCACTGGGCCGGCCGGTGCAGGCGGGGACGACCGGCGAGGCGACCTTCGACGCGATCCAGACCGACGCGGCGATCAATCCCGGCAACTCCGGCGGCCCCCTGGTCGACCTGTCCGGCCACGTCGTCGGGATCAATTCGGCGATCGCCACCGCCGGTTCGAGCGGCAGCGGGCAGGGCAGCGCTGCCGGGAGCATCGGTATCGGCTTCGCGATCCCGTCGGACCAGGCGACCCGCATCGCCGCTCAGCTCATCTCCACCGGGCAGGCGACGCACGCCGTCCTCGGGGTGGAGGTCCAGCCCGCTGCTGCGGCCCGGGCGCAGGCGCCGACGAGTTCCGCCGGCGCCACGGTGGCGAACGTCGACCCGGCAGGCCCCGCGGCGAAGGCCGGTATCGCGGCCGGGGACGTGATCGTCGCCGTCGGCGGCCAGCGGGTCGACGACCCGGTGAGCCTGGTCGCCGCGGTGCGGTCGCACGCACCGGGGGAGACGGTCCCCGTCGTGGTCGAACGCAACGGGGCGTCACGCAGGGTGGCGGTCACGCTCGCGGGATCGACCGAGGGCTAGGGGGTCCGCCGTCAGGTGCGTTCGTCGACCGGGTGGCGGGCCGGCAGGCCGACCAGCCGGGCCAGTTCGGTGCCGTCGACGGTCTCGCGCTCGCGCAGCAGGGCGATCACCGCGTCGAGGACGTCGCGGTGCTCGCGGAGCAGCCCGATGGCTGTCTTCTCGGCCTCGCGCAACAGGCGGGCGACCTCGATGTCGATCGTGCGCTGGGTGTCCTCGGCATAGGGCCGTCCGACGAACGCGGTGTCGCGGCCCGGGGTCTCGGAGCCGTAGCTGACCGGTCCCAGGGTTCCCGACAGCCCCCATTCCCGCACCATGCGGGTGGCCAGTTCGGTGGCACCGAGCAGGTCGTTGGCCGCGCCCGTGGACGCTTCCCCGAGCACGACGAGCTCGGCCGCGCGCCCGCCGAGGCGTACCGCGAGACCGTCGGCCAGGTAGCTCTGCGGGTAGAGGTGCCGCTCGAACTCGGGCAGCTGTTCGGTGGCTCCCAGGCTGGCCCCGCGGGGCAGGATGGTGACCTTCGCGATCGGGTCCGCGTGCTCGCAGAGCAGGGCCACCACCGCGTGGCCGGCCTCGTGGGTGGCCACGGCATCCTTCTCGCTCGGGAGCAGCGCGTTGGAGGATTCGCGGCGACCGAGGAGCAGCCGGTCACGGGCCGCGTCGAGATCGGCCGCGCACACGACGGCGCGCCCGTCCCGTGCCGCGTTGATGGCCGCCTCGTTGACCAGGTTCGCCAGGTCCGCTCCGGAGAAGCCCGGCGTGCCGCGGGACACGGCCTCCAGGTCGACGTCGCCGGCCAGGGTCTTGCCCCGCGCATGGATGCTGAGGATGGCCGTCCGCTCCCGCTGGTTGGGCAGGGGGATCTCCACCGTGCGGTCGAACCGGCCGGGGCGCAGGAGCGCCGGGTCGAGGGTGTCCGCCCGGTTGGTGGCGGCAACCACCACGACCCTCGTGTCGGCTTCGAAACCGTCCATCTCGGACAGCAACTGGTTCAGCGTCTGTTCGCGCTCGTCGTTGGACGCGAACACGCCCGGACCACGGCGGCCACCGATCGCGTCGATCTCGTCGATGAAGATGATCGAGGGCGCGCGCTTGCGTGCGTCGGCGAACAGCGAACGGACCCGGGCGGCGCCCACGCCCACGAACATCTCGACGAAGCTCGAGCCGCTCAACGCGAAGAACGGCACCCCCGCCTCCCCGGCCACCGCCCGTGCCATCAGGGTCTTGCCGGTACCGGGAGGCCCCACCATGAGCACGCCCTTCGGGCCGGTCGCTCCGGTGAGGGCGTACCGCGCCGGGTGCTTCAGGAAGTCGACGACCTCCATCACCTCGGCCTTGGAACCCTCGTAGCCGGCGATGTCGGCGAACCGGGCGGTGGGCTTCTCCTCGTCGTAGACCTTGGCCCGCGACTTGCCCACGTTCGCCATGCCACCGAGGCCGCCGCCGAGAGCGGTCCGTCGCATGAACCACAGGTAGACGACCAGGAGGAGCAGCAGCGGCAGCCAGCCGAACAGTGCACCGAGCAGCGACGTACCGCTCGGACCGGTGGCGGTGACGGTCACGTGGTGGGCGGCGAGGAGCGGCGCCAGGCTGCTGTCGGACAGCGCGGTCGGGATCTGGCTGGTGAAGTCTGCGCCGCTGGTCAGATGGCCGGTGAGGGCGCCGGTGTTGCTGATCGTCACCGCGGTCACCTTGTTGGCGTTCACGTCGGCGACGAACGCGGTGTAGGTCAGGCTGGTGGCCTTCGGTGCGGAGTAGTTCGGGAGGAGGTAGAGCGCGGCCAGCAGCAGGAGCGCGAACGGGAGGAGCCACTTCTGCCATCCCGGTCGCGGGGGAGGTGCGGGAGGAGGCGGTCGGCGGGGCCCGTCGTCCGGTGTGTCCGGGTCGTGCCAGGTGCTCACCGCAGTCCTCCCGTGGTCGCGCTCCGGTGTCCGGGCGCCCCGCAGGCTCCGGCGACCGCATCGAGCCTCGAACGGCACCGTAGGGACCTCCCGACGGGCAGCGCCCCCTGCGTTCGTCCCGTCCCCGCGGAGCCGTTGGACCCGGTGCGGGCCGCGGCGGTCCGGGTGCCGGCCCGATCAGCGGGCGGTGGACGGGGTGGGGCGGAAGGGTGCCCCGTGCCCCGGGACGATCAGGGTGGCCAGCTCCAGCACCCGCTCGCGCTGCCGTCGCAGCTCCGCGCGATCGGGGGAGTAGGGGTCGTCCGCGGGCCCCTCCGCCGTCCACCACAGGTGCGTGAGGGCCACGACGTCGTCGGCGGTGCCGACCAGCGTGGTGATGTCCTGGGGGGTGTGGCCGGGCGTCGCGAGCAGGCGGACGCCCGGCGTGATCTGCAGGCCCTCCGCCGGACGACGGGTGAACACGTCACCCGTGATGACGGACTGGAAGTCGTGCACGGGGACCACGGGGAACAGCGCGATGTTCACGGTGTGGTCGAGGTGATGGTGGCTGACGACCACGTCGGTGACCTCCTCGGGCCGGACGCCGAGCTCCCGCAGCGGCCGGAGGATGAGCTCGCGGTCGGCCACCATGCCCGGGTCCACGACGACGACGCGGCCGGCGTCGCGGACCAGGCTCACCGTTCCGGCGACGTTGGGCATGCGCACGTACCCCTCGACGAGGACATCGAGGCGGGCAGTGCGAGCGAGGTCGGCCATGGCAGCACGGTAGGGACCCGGCCGGCCGAGGGCATGACCGGCTTCTCCGCGTCACCCGCCCGGGGCGGGTCCGGGGACCTGCCGGGCGTCGTACCGTGGTTGGCCGCACCACCGCCGTTCGACACCCCAGGGAGAGCGGGATGCTCGAGTTCCTGATCGTCGTCGCCGTGTGCGTCCTGGTCGGCGTCGGGCTGGTCGTCGCGACCGCCTGGCTGCTGCTCCGCCGGCTCCTGCGCAGCCGGCCGGTCGTCGTCGGGTCGCAGCTGGTCGCCGAGGGCATGCTCGCCCTGGCCGCGTTCCGCCCCGGTCCGATCGCGAACCGCGCGGCCGCGCTGCGTGCCGTTCGCATCTCCCGCGGGCACCGGCTGCTCCACGACCGCGTCACGGCGGCCCAGCGGTCCGGCGCCTACCTGGGCGACGTGCCCGCGGTACTGCCGCGGCTGGAGGCCGAGGGGCGCCGGATCAGGGACGGTCTCGGCCGGCTCGTCGGGGGAACCACAGCCGACCCGCGCCTCCTCGCCCGGGCCGACCGGCACCTGGCCACGCTCGCCGACCTGACCGAGGCGGTCGCCACGGCCACCGGGGTGCCCGTGGCGGACGAGACGCTGGCGCACGAGGCCGAGGAGGCCGCGCTCGGTCTCCGGCTGCACTCCGCCGCCTACACCGAACTGATGGCGCCCGGCAGCAGCCGGGATCAGGCCTCTTCCTCGGCGTCCAGGTAGCGGGTGATCGCGGTCTCGACGATCTCCTGCATCGACTTGCCCGATTCGACGGAGTAGCGCTTGAGGCGCCGGCGGAGCTGAGGGTGCACCCGGGTCGAGAGCATCGCGATCGTGTCGACGTCCGCCGCCGAGGTCGGCTCGTGGGCCGTCATGACGCTGCCTCCTGGCCGATCCGGGGGGCCCGTCCCGGGCACCTGCGCGTGTCAGCGTAGGGGCCGCCGGCCGGGACGCCCGGGGACCACAGGTGCCCGGGCGTCCCGTGGCGGGGGTCAGACCCGGCTGCGCCCCGATCGCCGCCCCATCGCGAAGTGGGCGATCACGGCGACGACCGCAGCGATGAGCAGCAGGTGGATGACGAAGGCTGTGACGTGGAACGCGAGGACGCCCAGCAGCCAGAGGATGAACAGGACTGCAGCAATGGCCAGGATCATGACGACCTCCTGAGAAGGGTGCGGAGGAGCCCGCACATCCGCAGGGGTACCCGCTCGCGGCGTATGCATGCATGCATGCATGCGCCAGTTCGGACGGCGGCCGGCACGGCGGCCGTCCGGCCCTCAGCGCGCCCGGAGCTCGGACCTCAGGACGGCGGCGGCCTGCGCGAGGGAGCGCATCTTGCCCGCCGCCGACGCGCGGGGGAGGTACTTCAGGCCGCAGTCGCTGGAGAGCACGAGCCGGTCGACGTCGACGTGGTCCAGGGCCCGCCGGACCCGGTCGGTGACCGTCTCCGGCGTCTCGACCTCCGGCGTGGAGAGGTCGAGGACGCCCAGGGCGATGCCCTTGCCCCGCAGCGGGCGCAGGGTCGCGGGATCGAGGTGCGACTGGGCCGTCTCGACCGAGATCGTGTCGGCCGGGGTGTCGGCCAGCTCGGGCAGGAACGAGTAGCCCTCCGGTCGGGCCGCGACCATGGCCGCGTAGCCGAAGCAGAGGTGGACGTGCACGGGGCCGGCCGCGTCGCGGATGGCCCGGGTGACCGCCTCGGCGCCGTACCGGCGGGCGACGTCCGCGCGGGCCTGCAGCCACGGCTCGTCCACCTGGACGATGTCGGCGCCGGCCGCGAAGAGGTCGGCGATCTCCTCGCGGACGACGTCGGCGTAGGCGAGAGCGAGATCCCGGTCGTCGGCGTAGTGGTCGTTCTGGGCCTGCTGCGCCATCGTGAACGGACCGGGCACGGTGATCTTGACGACGCGGTCGGTGTGCGCGCGGAGGAAGCGCACGTCGTCGGCCTGGACCGCGGCCGGGCGCCGGAGCTCACCGGTCACCCGCGGGACCGGGATGTCGATCCCGGAGCGGTTGCGCACGGTTCCCGGACGATCGAGGTCGATGCCGTCGAGGGCCGTCGCGAAGTGGTTGGAGTAGGACTCGCGGCGGATCTCGCCGTCGGTCACGACGTCCAGCCCCGCGTCCTCCTGCGCCCGGATGGCGAGCAGCGTGGCGTCGTCCTGCGCTTCCTGCAGCAACGGCGCCGGGATCCGCCACAGCTCGCTGGCCCGGACCCGCGGCGGGAACTGGTGGCCGAGCCGCTCGCGGTCGATGAGCCAGTCGGGCTGGGGGAGACTGCCGACGATCATCGTGGGCAACGGCGGCAACGACACGGGCATCCGATCCTCCTGGGGAAGCCCGATCATGCCCCCGGGCGGCTCCGGCCCCGGTACCGCCCCGTGCCCGGATGGTGAGGAGCCGCGCGGGAACCCCGTGACATTCGGGCCCGGGGCGCCCAGCATCAGGGCACAGACGTCACGGGGGATTGGGCCCAGTCAGAAGTGGTTGGGCGGGGGTGACTGTCGTTGACGGACCTGACCACTGAGCGAGCCCGTCAACCCCTGCCCCCGCAGCAGACCGCCGCCCTCCCCGGTGTTCCGGCGCAGCCGACGATCGGCACGCTGTCGGTCCGTCCCGACGGCGTGGCGTTGAGCCGGCTGCTCGCACTGGCCCGGATCACCCGCGCCCAGGCCCTCGAGATCGAGGCCGGCGTGCTCGAGGAGGCGGCGAGGCGACCGGAGCCGGGCAACGGGCACTCCGGCGGCGCGCGGATCACCCTGGATCAGGTCGTGGTCGGTGCGGACGGGCGGATCGGGTTCTGCCCGGCCCCCGGCGGGGCGCGCAACGGAGGTCCGCCGGCGCCGCGATCCCCGGGGGACGGCGTGGGGGCGGTGCTGGCGGCGGTCGCCGCTGCCCGGCCGCCCGACCGAGCCGACGACCCGCCGCAGGACGACGTCCTCGACCGGGCGCTGGCGGAACTGCCGGTCGCCGGAGTCGCCGCCGCCGCGCGCCTGCTGCAGGAGGCGACTCCGGAGACCGGCCGCGAGACCGTGCGTGCCGAGCTCGCCGCGCTCGTCGGTGCGATCCGCACGGAGCTCCGACCGGGCCCCGGCGCGGCACCGACCGGCACCGCGGCGGGTCCGGGCACGGAGGCCCCGGCCCGGCGCGGCGACCGCGGGCGAGGCCGGACCGCGAGACGCCGGATCGGCGCATGGCTGCTCTCCGTCCTGGTCCTCGCCGGAGTCGTCGCGGTAGAGGTCGCGGTCCTGCGCGACAAGATCGCCGCCGACATCGGGCAGCTGCTCGACGCCGGCCGCGGCGGGACTGCCGCGGCCGCCTCCGCGGTTCCCGACGGCCGGCCGATCACACCACCCGCCCCGGCGGCCGCCGGCGCGGTGACGGGGGTCGACCTGCGGGCCCTCCGTCCCTGCGCGCCCGGCGCCCCCTGCGCCCTGCGCCTCCTGGTGCAGGTCGAGCCGGGAGCAGGTCCGCAGGTCGTGACGTGGACCTACCGCCTCATCGACCGGTGCACGCAGGCGTCGGGCACGGCACCCGGGGGCACGGTCACCGTGCCCGCCAGGGGCCGGAGCGCCGTGCTCCTCCGCATCGTCCCGGTGCCGGACCTGCCCGCGGTCGCCGTCGTCGCCGTCACCGACCGTCCCGCGACCGCGGCCTCCCCGCCGGTGCTCATCGGCTCGTGCGCGCACCACCCGCAGGGCAAGTGAGCCGGGCGGAGGGGAGAGCCATGCCGATCGTCGCAGCGGCCGGGGCGCCGTCGGGGAAGCGCCCGCGCCTGACCCGGGAACGGTGGCGGAACATCCGCAGCGGCGCGTTCGACCTGCTCGCCGTCCTGGCCGCGCTGGTGCTGACCGCCCTCGGACTGGCCAACCTGTACCTCATCGGCGAAGCCGGTCTGGCCGTGCGGCAGGGCATGATCGCCGCCGCCGGGGTGCTCGCCCTCGCAGTGTTCTGGCGGATCCGTGCGCGCTATCTCGGCGTCCTGGGCTGGGGGATCTACGGCCTGGCGACGATCCTGCTGATCGGCGTCCTCCGGGTCGGCCTGTCCGCGAACGGCGCGACCCGGTGGATCGCGCTCGGCTCCTTCACCTTCCAGCCCTCCGAGCTGGTCAAGCTCGGGCTGCTGCTGGTCCTCGCCGCCGTCCTGAGCTCCCGCCGGCCGCCCTGGCAGCGTTTCCTGACGGCACTGCTGCTCGCGGCCGTGCCCATCGGGCTCACGCTGTTCCAGCCGGACCTCAGCACGGCGATGCTGCTGGCAGTCCTCACCGCCGCGATGCTGGTCATCGGGCGCATGCCGGCCCGGTTCCTGCTGCCACTGGCCGCCGCGGTCGTGATCTCCGCGCCGCTCATGATCAGCTTGCTGCGGCCATACCAGCTCTCGCGCCTGGGCACCTTCCTGGTCGGTGCGCACCAGTCACCGACCGGCTCGGGCTGGGCGCTGCTGCAGGCGCGTATCGCCCTGGGGTCCGGCGGCCTGTTCGGGCGCACCGGGGACCCGTTCCGCGGCCTGCGCGCGCAGTACCTGCCCGAGCGCGACACCGACCTGGCGCTGGCCAGCCTGGTCGGGCAGTGGGGGCTGGTGGCCGGTGCCGTGGCGGTGCTCGCCGCGATCGTCCTGGTGTGGCGGCTCGCGCTGGCCAGCCGCGTGCCCCGCACGCCGTTCGGTGCACTCGTCGGTGCGGGCCTGGCGATCCTCATCGGCCTCGAGATCGTCGTCTCCGTGGGGGCGAACCTCGGGCTGCTCCCGCTGGCCGGCGTCCCGTTCCCGCTGCTCAGCTACGGCGGGACCGCGGTCGTCGTGCACCTCGCCGCGATCGGCGTCGTCCTCGCCGTGCGCCGCGACGGCGTCCGGAGGCGACTGTGGGCGCGGCCGCGGTGGCGCAATCCGAGGCCGCGGTTGATCCGGATGGCCGCCCTGGGGCTCTCGGTGCTGCTGCTGTCGTTCGGGTTCTACGGCTGGCGCGTGCAGCGCAGCCAGGGGGAGGCCCTCGCGATCCTCGGGCAGCAGCAGATGACGCGCTGCTTCCTGCTGCCCGCCCCCCGTGGGTCGATCACCGACCGGCACGGCGTGCCCCTCGCCATGGACGCCGCCGCCGTCGGTGGCGCGATGGACCGGGTGCTCGTGGTCCCCGCCCTGCTGCGGAGCAGTCCGGTGGAGGTCGATCGCGTCGCCCGGTTGACCGGCCGGCCACGAGCGGCCCTCCTCGCGCAGCTCCGGTCGGTCCCCGGCACCGTGCTGTCGGCGGTGGTGGCCACGGTGCCCCGGCGCGTCGGGACGGCGGTCACCGCGGCCGCCGTCCCCGGCGTCTTCGTCGTCCCGCAGCCGCGGCGCGCGTATCCGCAGGGCGCGCTGCTCGGGCCGGTCCTCGGCTTCGCGGGCGTCGCCACCCCCGCGGACGAGCAGCGCTGGCCCGGCCTTCCGCCGGGTGCGATCGTCGGCCGCGCCGGTCTCGAGCGGCAGTACGACGCGGTCCTCCGCGGCGTCGACGGGCGCCAGTGCCTGTACGTGAACCCCAAGGGCGTGCCGGTCGCGCTGGGCTCGCGGCAGGATCCGGTGCCCGGTGCGGACCTGCGGCTGTCCCTCGACCTGGGCCTCCAGCGGCAACTGGACGCGAGCATCACCGCGGCCGTGCAGGCGCAGCCCCGGCCGCAGGGCAAGGTCGGCGGCGCCGTCGCGATGGATCCGAGATCGGGCCAGATCCTCGCGATCGCGAGCACCCCGTCGTTCGACAACAACGTCTACGGGCCGCCGCTGGACGCCCGTGCGCTCCAGTCGCTGGCCACGGCACCGGGGTCGCCGATGCTCGAGCACGTGACGCAGGGTGTTGCGCCCCCCGGATCGACGTTCAAGCTCGTCGTGGCGGCGGCCAACCAGGCCCATCCGGTGCTCGGGCCCACCCAGGTGGTGCCGACAGGGGCCAGCTTCACCTACGGCGGCCACACGTTCCACAACTGGGAGCCGATGGGGCCGATGGACCTGGTCCGGTCGATCGCCATGTCCAACGACGTCTACTTCTACAAGCTCGCCGTGGCGCTCGGGGCGGACACGGTGCTCCGCACGGCGGCGGCGCTGGGCGTGGGGCAGCGGACCGGCATCGACCTGCCCGGTGAGTCGGCCGGTTACCTCGGCACACCCGATTCCGTCCGGGCCAAGGGGGGTGCGTGGTACGGCGGCTCCACCGTCATCCTCGGCATCGGCCAGGGAGAGCTGCAGGTCACGCCCCTGCAGAACGCCCGGTGGACCGCCGCCGTCGCCACCGGGCACCTGGTGACGCCCCGCCTGGGCCTGGCGATCGGGACGGGACCCGGCTCCTACACCGCACTTCCCGCGACCCGCCGGACACCGCTGCCGTTCGCGGGGGTGCTGGGGCCGGTCCGCGACGGGATGCGCGAGGCGGTGACGGGCGGCACCGCGGTCCGTCTCGCCGGCCTTCCCGCGACGGTCGGCGCCAAGACCGGCACGGCGCAGGACGGCGGCCTCGCCGACGGCGAGTACGACAACTGGACGTCCGCCGTCCTGCCGAACGACGCCCCGGAGATCGAGATGACCGCATGGGTGCAGGGGCCGGGCACGGGCGGGAACAGCGTGACGCAGATCGTGGCCGACGGGTTGCGCGCCTACCTCGCGAACCGCGCCGCCATCCTCGCCACCGGCCACGTGCAGGCGCCGTGACGGTCAGCTCCGGCCGTAGGCGGTGAGCAGCGGGCGGTTGCGCAGCGCGCGGGCGGCGCCGTCGGCCACGCACGTCATCGGCTCTTCGGCGAGCTTCACCGGGAGGCCGAGACTGCGCTCGAGCTGCTGCGGGAAGCCCAGGACCTGCGCGGACCCGCCGAACACCAGGACACCCTCCGCCAGCACGTCGGAGAGCGCCTGCGGGCTCAGGTCGTCCAGGCACGCGGCCAGCGTCCGGAGGATCTCGTCGGTGATCGGCCGCACCGCCTCGGTCACCTCGGCCGCCTGCACGGTCGCCAGTCGTGGGCGCCCGGTCGCGGCGTCGCGGCCCTGCACGACCAGCGGGCCGTTCTCCTCCGCGGCCGCCCGGATCTTGAGCTCCTCGGCCGCGAGTTCGCCGACGAACAGCTGGTGGGTCTCCCGGAGGTACCGGGAGACCGACAGCGTCATCTCGTCGCCGGCCAGTTTGCTGGATCGATGGGCGAGGACCCCGCCGAAGCAGAATGCGACGGCCTCCGCGGTGCCACCCCCGACGTCGACGACCATGTGCACGCGCCGCTCCAGCGGGTCCACGCCACAGCCGACCGCGCCCGCGATCGCCTCGTCGAGGACCGTGACGGGGCGGATGCCCGCCTCCTCCGCGGCCTCGACGAGCGCCCGGTGCTCCAGCGGCGTCGACCCGACGGGGACCCCGATCACCGCGCGTACCGGCACCGCGCCCACCCGCCGTCCCGACCGCTTCAGGACCGCGCGCAGATACAGCCGCGCCGTCTCCAGGTCCGTGACCACCCCGTCGTTCAGGGGGCGGACCGTGACGTAGGTGGACGGGGCTCGACCGAGCAGTTCCGAGGCCTCCCGGCCGACGGCGAGGATGCGCTCCCGGCGGCCGCCGCCCGCGCGTCGCAGCATGACGGACGGTTCGTCGAAGACGACGCCGCGGCGGTAGTCGCTCACGACCGTGTTGGCCGTGCCCAGATCGATGCCGAGGTCCACCGGTGGGGCCTCCTGTCCGCCGGCTGTCCTCCCAGTCTGGGACAGCGCGGGTGCCCGGTCCAGAGCTCCCGTCGCCGGGCCGCCCGGAACGGGGCCGAACACCACGGTGTCCGCCGTCCGGCTGTCCGGTTGGCCGCTCACGCTGGTCATCCTGTGCGACCACTCCGGGCTGCCAGGCGGGCACCCGGCGCGGCCCGGCACGATCGACGCGTGGACGCCGTCGCGCTGCTGGGCCTGCTCGTTCTGGGGGTCGTGGTCCTGACCCCCCTCGCCGACCGCATCGGGGTGCCGCAACCGGTACTTCTCACCATCTACGGCCTGCTGCTGGGCCTGGCCCCGTTCGTGCCGGCGCCCGACCTCCCGCCGGAGCTCATCCTCCCGCTGGTCCTGCCGCCGCTGCTGTTCGCCGCCACCCAGAGCACCTCCCTGGTGGAGCTGCGCCGGGCGGCGGGTCCCATCGTCGGCCTGGCCGTCGGACTGACCGTGGGCACCGCCGCGCTGGTCGCGGTGGTGGCGCACCTGCTCGGCCTGCCGTGGGCGGTCGCGATCGTCCTGGGCGGGATCGTCGCCCCGCCGGACCCGGTGGCGGCCACCGCGGTGGCCAGCCGCCTGCACCTGCCGCCCCGGCTGGTGACGATCCTGGAGGGCGAGGGACAGTTCAACGACGCCACCGCCCTGGTCGTCTACCAGCTGTCGGTGATGGCCGTCGTCGCCGGCGGAGTCAGCGTCCTGCAGGTAGGGCTCGGGTTGCTCGTCGCGGTGCTCGGCGGGGTCGGGATCGGGCTGGCCGGGGGCTGGCTCGCGCGGCGCGCGCTGGGCCTGCTGCACGACGCGGCGACCGAGACGACGGTGACCATCGCGGTGCCCTTCGCGCTCTACCTGCTGGCCGACGAGGTCGGGGCCTCCGGCGTGCTGGCCGTCCTGGTCGCCGGGCTGCTCCTGCGCTCGACCACGAACCGGGAGATCACCTCCGCCGGCTGGCTGCTCGGACGGTCGGTCTGGCAGTACGTCGAGTTCGCAGTCAGCGGGCTGCTGTTCGCCTTCCTCGGCGTGGAGATGACCAAGGTGCTGGAGGGCACCTCCCTGCTGGCCGACGGCGGCACGCTCGAACTCGCCGCGGCCGTGGTCGGGGTCCTGGTGATCGGGCGGGCGGTGGCCATGTTCGCCGCCTCGGCGGCTGCTGGGCGGAGGTCGCGGCGCCAGGACTCCGCCACGCCCTACGGCTGGCGCGAGTCCGCGGTCGCCTCCTGGGCGGGCATGCGCGGGGTCGTCACCGTGGCCACCGCCCTCGCGCTGCCGCAGACCGTCGGCGACGGCGGCGCTTTCCCGCACCGCGGCGAGGTGGTCCTGGTCGCGCTGTTCGTGGTCGTGGTGACCCTGGTGATGCAGGGGCTCACGCTGGCCCCGCTGATCCGGTGGCTGGGCGTGGCCAGCGACGCCGACGTCGGCGCCGACGTCCGCCGGTTGCAGCGCGACGTCACGGAGGCCGCCCTCGAGCAGCTGCGGGTGGCCGATGGTGTCCCCGAGGACGTCCGGGAGGCGGTCGTCCGGCAGTACGAGGCCCGGCTGGGTTACCGGGTGGAGGTGCAGCAGTTCGTCGACACCGACCGCGGCGGGGACGACGCCGCGCGGTCGCTGCGGGACGTGCTCGCCCGGGCCAGCGAGGCCGAACGGGACGCCGTCCTGAAGGCGCGCCGCCAGGGCGAGGTCAGCTCGGCCGCGGCGGACGAGGTCCTGTTCGACGTCGAGGCCCGCGCGCTGCGCTACGAGTCCTGAACCGATGCTCCCGGTCGTCGGATTCGATCGCCCGCCGGGCCTCGACCGGCGGCGGTCGTTGCCGGCCGCTCCTCCGGCCACAGCCCGGCCAGGGCCTGCTCGAGCCGCACCCCCCAGGCGTGCCGCTCCGCGGCCGGCACCTCCGTCGAGGCAGCGGCGACGTTCGGCTCGCTGCTGTTCGGCGGGCTGGCCGTACTGGTGACCTTCGCCGCCCAGGGGCCGGCGGCCGCCCTCGTTCTTCTCGCTGTGCTCCTCGTCGCCAACCAGGTCGAGGCCCATGTCCTGCAGCCGTTCCTCGTCGGGCGCTACGTCCGGCTGCACCCCTTCGTGGTGGCCGTGGTGATCACGGCAGGGGTGGGTCGTGGCCGGGATTCCCGGTGCCCTGCTGGCGGTGCCGTTCACGGCCGCGGCGTATGCGGCTCTCGTCGAGGCCGGCCGGCCCGTGACCCTACGGGTCCGTCGGGTGTGGGGCCGGCGGGTCTCCGCACGGGCCTCCGGCGCCGGGAAGGGGCCGTGACAGGCATCAGGTGAGGGCCGCGGGTCCGGACGGTGGCGACCCGGACGGCGTCGTGCGGCTCGTTGGAACGCAGCCCCGACCTACCGTCGGTTGCTGCGCCGCTCCGGCAGATCGCGTCGGAGCATGCCGAGCACGACCCAGGCCGCGGTGACGGCGGCGAGGCCGAGGAAGACGATCGTCAGCACCGGATAGCCCCACAGGGTGGAGGCGTGCGGAGCCGAGGAGAACAGCGCGGCACTGATCACGAACGCTGCGATCAGCACACCGGCGGTGACCCGGTTGGCCAGCTTCTGCGCGCCACGGATGACCGAGCCCTCGTCCAGCCCCTCCAGACGGAGGTTCACGCGCCCCTCGGCGAGCGACTCCAGCACCTTGTTCAGGCGGTTCGGCAACTGCTCGGCGAAGGCCGCGGCGTCCAGCGCCGACCGCATCATCTTGGCCGGCCGGACCTTCTCGGCCATCCGGGAACGCATGACGGCCGCCGCATGCGACTCCATGATCGTGTCGATCCGCACTGCCGGGTCGAGAGTGCGCGCCACCTCGTCGAGGTTGAGCAGCGACTTGCCCAGCATCGTCAGCTCGGCCCCGGGCCGGAGCCCGCACGATGAGGCGGCCATGGCGAGCTCGGCCAGGCTCCGGCCGGCCGGCAGCTCGCCCACGGAGTTGCGGGCGTACCGGAGCAGGAGGTCGGCCACCCGCGTGCGCAGCAGGTCGGGGTCGTAGCCCTCGAGGCGGTCCCCGAGACGCTCCAGGGCGTCCGCTGCGGCCGTGGAGTCGCCCGACGAGATGGCCAGCAGGAGCCGCGACAACTGGTCCTGGACCTCCGGTGACAGTCGGGCGATCATCCCCAGGTCGATGAGTGCCAGGCGGCCGTCCCGCGTCAGCAGGATGTTGCCCGGGTGGGGGTCGGCGTGGAACATGCCGTGGACGAGGACCTGGTCCAGGTAGGCGCCGATGAGCTCGTCGGCCAGGTGCTCCGTGTCGAGCTCCGTGCGGCCGAGGGGGCTCAGCGAGTCGACGCTCCGCCCCTCCACGTAGTCCATCGTCAGCACCCGAGAAGTGGTGTAGTCGTCGACGGGGCGCGGCACGACGATCCGCTCGTACTCCGCCAGGGCATCGCCGAGCACGGTCAGGTTGGCGGCCTCGCGACGGTAGTCGAGCTCGCCGATCAGCGAGCCGCGGAACTGCTCGACCATGGAGCCGAAGCCGAGGCGAGAGGCCCGCTCCGAGTGGCTGTCCAGGAACTCGGCGAGCTCGGCGATCACCTCGATGTCCTCGAGCGCCCGGCGGCGGATTCCCGGGCGCTGCACCTTGACGGCCACCGGCCGGCCGTCCCGCAACGTGGCCCGGTGCACCTGCCCCAACGAGCCCGAGCCGATCGGGTCGGGCTCGAAGCTGTCGAACGCCGAGGAGATCCGGACCCCGAGCTCCTCCTCGACCACCCTCTCGGCCACGCCCCGCTCCAGTGGCTCGACGTCGTCGCGGAGCCGGGACAGGGCGTCGAGGTACACCGGCGGCAGCAGATCCGCCCGGGTCGAGAGAAGCTGGCCCAGCTTCACGAATGTCGGGCCCATGCGGACGAGTTCGTCGACGAGTCGGCCGGCGTCCTCTGCGGTGGCGTCGTCCCCGCCCGCCGTGTAGCCGTCGAGATCGAGGTCCGTGGTCTCGGTCGGGCCGGTGAGCGGAGCCGCGCGATGCTTGAGGAGGAGACGTCCGAGTGCGGCGTAGCGCGCCGCGTGCCCGATGCTGAGATGAGAGGCCACGTGAGGGGAGTACCAGGTGGAGGGCTCCTCCACTCCCGACCGGCCCGGTCAGGCGCCAGATCTGCCCCGGTCGGGTGAATCGCCCGGGCACCACACTCCGGAAGCCGACTCAGCTCCGGTTCCAGGGGGAAGGGCGATACTTCCACGGGCCGCCGCGGAGCGGGGTGCTCCCTGACGGGCCGCGTGGTGCTCGAGGCTCAGGCCCGGAGCAGCTCGCCGAAGCGCGCGCAGCTCTCCTCGACGGCCTTCTGGGCGGCCGGGGAGATGGACCCCATGTCGAAGAAGCCGTGGATCAGGCCGTCGTACCGCTGCGCGTGCACGCGGACGCCCGCGGCTCGCAGTGCCTCGCCGTATGCCTCGCCCTCGTCGCGCAGCGGGTCGAACTCCGCGGTGACGATCACCGCCGGCGGCAGTCCGCCGAGGTCGGCGTCGTGCAGCGGGGACAGGCGCGGGTCCTTGGCGTCGTCCCACGCGCCTGCGTAGTGGCCGTAGAACCAGTCCATCGTGTCCTTCTCGAGGAAGTAGCCCGTGGCGTTGTCCACGCGCGACGGGTACTCGCCCTCCGCGTCGACGGCCGGGTAGATCAGGAACTGGGCGGCCAGCGGGATGCCGTCGGCGTGCAGGACCTGGGCCACGACGGCCGCCAGATTGCCGCCGGCGCTGTCGCCGGCCAGCGCCAGACGGTCGTCGGTCCCGAACTCGTCCAGGTGACCGGCGACCCAGCGGGCGGCGGCGACCGCGTCGTCGGCGGCAGCCGGGAAGGGGTGCTCCGGCGCCAGCCGGTAGTCGACGGCGACGACGACGGCGCCGCTGCCCCGGCAGATGTGCCGGGCCATGTTGTCGTGCGTGTCGAGGTCGCCGATGACCCAGCCACCGCCGTGGAAGAAGACGACGGTGGGGAACGGGCCGGCGCCCTCCGGCCGGTACACCCGGGCCTTCAGGTCACCCGACGCCCCGGGGACGGTGCGGTCCTCGGCGCTCGCCACGGGGACCACCTGGTCGGGGGTGCGGGCGCCGTGCGTGAGCTGCAGGTACAGCGCCCGCCCGGTTTCGGGGCTGCCCTCGTACATGGGAGGCAGGCCGGCCTCGTCCATCATGGTGAGCACGGCGGCGATGTGCGGATCGACGGGCACAGCGGTCTCCTGGTTCTGAGGGGACGGGGGGACGACGGGAGGGGGTCTCCCGGCGGTCGGCCGCTCGGCTGCGGCTCAGCTGTAGTGGAGCGTCTCGTCGTCGAGGTCGGCGGCGGGCAGCGTCGTCCGCTCCTCCTG
>DASYGS010000111.1:0-27507 GCA_035999465.1 Blastococcus sp.
CAGGGGTCAGTCGGCCGGGCTCTCGGTCACCGTGGCGTGCGGCAGCCGGACGACGAAGATCGTCCGCCCCGGCACGCTCGACACCGCGACCGTGCCGCCGTGCGCGGTGACGACGGCGTGCACGATCGCCAGCCCGAGGCCGGTGCTCCCCGCGAGCCGCGACCGCGACGAGTCGCCCCGCGCGAACCGCTCGAACACGTGCCCGAGCAGTTCCCGCGGGATGCCGGGGCCGTCGTCCTCGATCTGGATCTCGGCCCAGCCGTTCACCACCCGCAGCCGCGCCGTCGCCGTCGTCCCCTCGGGGGTGTGCGTGCGGATGTTGGCCAGCAGGTTGGCCAGCACCTGGTGCAGCCGCGCCTCGTCGCCGGGCACGGTCACCGCGGCGCCGGGCTGGTCGACCCGCCACTTGTGGTTCGGGCCGGCCACGTGCGCGTCGCTCACGGTGTCGACCAGCAGCGCCGTCAGGTCGACGTCGCCGGTCGCGAGGTCGCGGCCGGCGTCGAGGCGGGCCAGCAGCAGGAGGTCGTCGACCAGCCCGGACATCCGGAGCGCCTCCGACTCGACCCGGCGCATGGCGTGCCCCACGTCGTCGGGGACGTCGCCGTCGCGGCGCCGCATGAGCTCGGCGTACCCGCGGATCGAGGCCACCGGCGTGCGCAGCTCGTGGCTCGCGTCGGCGACGAACTGCCGCACCTGCGTCTCCGACGCCTGCCGTGCGGCCAGGGAGCCCTCGACGTGGTCCAGCAACCGGTTGAGCGCGTGGCCGACCTGGCCGACCTCGGTGTGCGTGTCGGTGTCGGCGGGCGGCACCCGCTCGGCCAGCTGCACCTCGCCGGTGGACAGCGGCAGTTCCGCCACCCGCGTGGCGGTCTGCGCGACCCTGTGCAGCGGCCGCAGGGTGCGGTGGATGATCAGGAGGCTGGCGACTCCGGCGGCGATGAGCCCTGCGATGCCGACCGCGACCTCCACGGCGATCAGCCGGAGCAGGGCCTGCTGGGCCGACCCGAGCGGCAGGCCTGTGACCAGCACGTCGCCGTCGGGCACCGTCGACGCGATGAGACGGTAGTGGCCCAGACCGGAGCCCAGGTCGACGGTCCGCGGTTTCCCGTCGGCGGGCACTGCGGCGACGATCTCCTTCTGCTCGTCCGTGAGCGCGCGGATCTGGCCCCGGTCGCCGATCACGCCCGACTCGGTGCTGACCCCGTGGACGACGCGGGCCCCGAGCGTGCCGTCGCCCTGGCCACGTGCGAAGAGGAACGCCGGGCCGGCCGGGGTGGATCCGGCGCCGCCGTGCGGCGGGGTGGACGGGGCGTTGTCGGCGTCGCCGTCGGAGGACTCGTCGGCCCGCGCGGACCGGTCGACGGCCGTGGCCAGCTGGCTGTCGACCTGGGCCAACTGCTCCACCCGCAGGGCCGTGGTGGCCGCGACCCCCACCACCGAGACCACGACGACCAGCGGCACGATGAATGCCCACAGCAGCCGCGCCCGCAACGACAGCCGTCGTCGCGAGCGGGGTTTCGACGCGGTCGTCCCCGGTTCGGAGGGGAGCGTCTCCGGCATCAGGTCGCTGGCTTGATCAGGTACCCGGCGCCGCGCATCGTGTGGATCATCGGCTCGCGGCCGGCGTCGATCTTCCGGCGCAGGTAGGAGATGTAGAGCTCGACGATGTTGCCCTGGCCGCCGAAGTCGTACTCCCAGACCCGGTCGAGGATCTGGGCCTTCGACAGCACCCGCTTCGGGTTGCGCATGAGGTAGCGCAGCAGCTCGAACTCGGTGGCCGTCAGCCGGATGTAATCGCCGCCGCGGGTCACCTCGTGGCTCTCCTCGTCCAGCGTCAGGTCGCCCACCACGAGCAGGCCGTCGTCGCTGACCGCCCGGCTCGTGCGGCGCAGGAGGCCGCGCAGGCGCGCGGCGACCTCCTCCAGGCTGAACGGCTTGGTGACGTAGTCGTCGCCGCCGGCGGTGAGCCCGGCGATCCGGTCCTCCACGGCGTCGCGCGCGGTGAGGAAGACCACCGGCACCAGCGGGGCGTCGGCCCGCAGCCGGCGCAGCACCTCCAGGCCGTCCATGTCCGGGAGCATCACGTCGAGGACGACGGCGTCGGGGCGGAACTCGCGGGCGGTCTTCACCGCCGCCGTCCCGTCCTGGGCCGTGGCGACCTCCCAGCCCTCGTAGCGCAGGGCCATCGACAGCAGCTCGCAGAGCGAGGGCTCGTCGTCGACCACAAGCACCCGAAGCGCGGTCCCGTCGGGGCGGGTCAGCTGGGCCCGGGAGCCACCGGGCGCGGCAGCACTCATCGTCATGGGTCCACTGTCGCGCTTTCCCCTAAGAGTTTCCTGTGCGCGGCCGGTGAAGTTGCCGAGTCGAGATCGGTCGCCGTCAGCGGCGGGAGTGTCTCGCCGGCGCGCCCATGACCCGCGTCAGCGGCACCTCCTGGGCGTCCGGGGCGTCGATCAGCCGCAGCGCCAGCCGTGGGCAGTCCAGCACGGCCTGCTCGGCGTGCTCTCGGAGCGGCGCGGGCACCCGCGGCGACGGGTCGCCGTTGCGGGAGAGCGGATAGCCCCAGTCGTCGGCGGTCAGCAGCTCGGGGAGCAGCTCGTGGCACAGGCCGCGACCGTCGCAGCGCGTCCAGTCGATCGAGATCCGGGTGCTCATCGTCGTCCTCCCCGTGGGCGGAGCGGGCCCGCGCTGCACCGGCCGGCGAGGTGCAGATCGACCTCCGCGGCGAAGGTGCGCATCGTGCTGCGCACCAGCCGCGCGGTCCCGTCCGGGTGGTTGCAGGCGCCGCGGCCCTCGACGAGCCCGACGATCCGCTCGAGCTCGTGCACGGTCTTCGACCCCGCCCGGCCGGCGGCCAGGTTGTTCAGGTGGCCGGCGACCGCCGGGAGGCCGTTGAGGCACGGGCCGCACTGGCGCGCGCTCTGGCCGGCCAGATAGGCGGCGATGTCGGCCCCGGCCCGCAGCCCGCAGTGGCCGGCGCCGAGCGCGATGACCACACCGGCACCGGGGGCGGCGTCGTACCGGCCGAGCGCCGCCCGCGTGTGGGGGAGGGCCGCCGTCCGGTCGGTCCACGGCACCCAGCCACCGTGGTAGCCGCCGATCAGCAGCGCCTGCAGGGGCTCGGCCCCGCTGCCGGCGTGGTCGATCAGGTCGCCCAGTGCGGTGCCGCCCGGGATCTCGTAGACCCCCGGCGAGCGCACCGCCCCCGACACCGTGACCAGTCGGGTGCCCGGCTCCTCGTGCGAACCGACCTGCCGGAACCAGTCGACGCCGTAGCGGGCCAGCAGCGCCAGGTGGGCGAGGGTCTCGACGTTCTGCACCAGGGTCGGGCGGCCGCCGACGCCGCGCTGGTACACCGGCGGCGGCTGGCTGGCCGGGAGCGCCTCGTACCCGTTGATCGCGGACACGACCGCCGACTCCTGACCGGAGATGAACGTGTCCGCCGAGGCGACGGTGCGCACCTTGACGGCGTCGCGCCGCTCCTTCAGCGCCGTGCGGATCTTGCCGTCGAGCAGGTCGGCCGGCGCGTACAGGTACGCGCTGGTGGCACCCACCGCCCGGGCGGCCAGGGCCAGCCCGTCGAGCACCAGGTGCGGCGCCTGCCCGAGCAGCGCGCGGTCCTTGCTGCTGGCCGGCTCGCCCTCGGCGCCGTTTGCGACGACGACGGCGCGGCCGTGCTCGCTCACCGATGCCAGCTTGCGGCCGGTCGGGAAGGCGGCGCCGCCCCGGCCGGTGAGCCCCGCGTCGGAGGTCATCGCGATCAGGCGGTGGGCCGGCACGTCGGGCAGCGGGCCGAGCTGGTCGAGGTGGGCGCGGTAGCTGCCGGCGGCGGCGCCGGAGAGACGCATGGCGGTCACCATCTCGGTCGTCGTCATCGCAGACCCGCCAGGTACGAGGGCGGCGCGACCTGCCGGAGGTCCGGCTCGGCGCCGACCGTGTTCATGCGCCAGGCCAGCGCGCCGGCGACGGCGACCACGCAGCCCCCGACGACCCCGAGCATCCAGGTGCTGGTGCCGTCGGTGCCGTTGCCCACGGCGTGGGCGAGCGCGACCGGCCAGCACAGGTAGGCGCTCCAGTGCAGCCACCGCCAGGCACGCAGCCCGATGCGGTGCCGCAGCAGGCTGCTCGCGATCAGCAGCAGCACCAGGTCGAGGGCCAGCGTGCCCAGGCCCTGCCACAGCGGCTTGTAGTTGCCGGCGAACGGGACGACGGTGTCGAACAGCCGCAGCTGCGCGTACGGGTCGAACAGCAGGCTGCCGACGTGCAGCACCAGGAAGCCCAGCGCGGTGAGGCTCGTCGTGCGGTGCACGGCGGCGACGGTGAAGCGGGGGAGGCCCGGCAGCGGGCGCCCGATGCGGACGACGATGCCGAGCACCACGACCAGGGTGAACAGCACGAGCGCGCTGACCCCGGCGCCGCGGCCGAAGTACCAGAGAGCGTTGGTCATGCCGGCCACCCGCCCACGCGGTGCACCGAGCCGTCGGCGGCCACCAGCCGGGCGAGCACGCCGGCCGAGGCGAGCAGCGCGGGCGCGCCCTCGCCGCGCACGACGGCGGCCGTGGAGAACGTGTTCGCGGCGACGCAGGTGCTCGCCGCCACGGAGACGGTCCGCCACACGGGGCCGGCCGGCACGCCGCTGCGGGGGTCGACGATGTGGTGCAGGGCCCGCCCGCCCGCGCGCCAGGTCCGGCGGAGCGTGGAGGAGGTGGCGACGGCGCCGGAGCCGTTGAGCGCGATCGCGCTGGCCGGTTCGCCGTCGCCGTCCTGGACCAGCACCTGCCAGCCGCCGCGGGGCACCGGGCCCGCCACCCGCACGTCGCCGCCGAGGCTGACGAGGACGCCGCAGCCGAGGCGCGTGGCCAGGAGGGTGGCGCAATGGTCGGCGGCGTAGGCCTTGGCGGTCGCGCCCAGGTCCAGGAGCACGCCCGGGGGAGCGGTCAGCGTGTCGCCGTCCAGGTGCACGTCGCGCCACGTGGTCGCGGGCACGGGGGCCGGGGCGGCGGCGACGGTGGCCTCCGAGACGTCGGCCAGGTCGCGGTCGTAGCCGAGCCCGGCGAGGGTCGCACCGACGGTCGGGTCGACGTCCCCGTCGGTGGTCCCGGCCGCCCACAGCGCGGCGGCGACCAGCCGGGCCAGCAGCGGGCTGACCGGCGCGCCGTCGGCCCCGGAACGGGCCAGCCGCGACACCTCCGAGTCGGGGCGGAAGCGACTGGCGGCCCGGTCGACCTCGGCGAGGTGCTCCTCCACGAGGGCCCGGGCGGCAGGAAGGACGGCGGGGTCGGTGACGACCAGCCGGGCCGTCGTCGTCCACACCGACCACTCGGCGGCGGCTGTCTCGGACGTGAGCAGCGCCGGCGAGGTGCCCGGTCCGGCGAGGGTGAGGGCCGAGGCGCTCATGAGCCGTTGGAATTCCCGTGCGTGCCGCCCAGGAAACCGCCGGACGACCCGCCCGAGGACCCGCCGGAGCCACCGGGGGCGACGAAGCCGGGCGCCGGGCCGACGTTGCCGTTGTCCGGCGTGAAGCCGTTGGCCGAGCCGTCGTCGGTGCCGGACCCGGAGTTGCCGTCGGTGCCGGTCGTCGTGGCCGCGGTGTTCGAGCCGCTCCCGGGGCTGGACGTCGCGTGGGCGACGCCGGCAACCGCCAGCGTCACGCCCAGTCCGGCCCCGACCAGGCCGACGCGCACGGTACGTGCGCGGCGCTGCCCCCGGTCGCGATTCCGGATGGAACCCATGGCTACCTCCTGAACGAGGCCCGGCGCGGACATCTGCTCGCTGACCCTGTCGGGCCACTGGAGTAACCATCGGCGCAGCGATCGTGTCCGCGCTGTGCTGAATCTGTGAGCCTCGTATGAATGGCCCGGCGCCGGTCAGCCCCTGCCGAACACCTTTCCCAGCACGCCGCCGGCGCCGCCCAGCGTGCGCGCGGCCAGCTGCAGGATCGGGCCGCCCGGGATGCCCGGCGCCACCTGCACGATCGGGGCCAGCCGGAGCAGCCCGCCCAGTTCGTGCACGCGCAGCCGGCGTCGGGCCACCGCGGGCACCGGGTTCACCCGGCCGGACGCGGCCTCGAGCAGCAGCTCGGCCGGCGCCTCCACCGCCGTCCCCGAGGTGTCGCCGGGAGGGACCTCGCGGACGGTCCAGCCGTCGCCGTCCGCGGCGAAGGCCCACCCGCCGTCGGGTGTCACGAGCGACGCCCCGCCGCTGATGTCGCACGACGCGGCCAGCGCGCCGGTCACATCGGCGAGCGCCCCGAGGCCGGCGTGCAGCACCGGCGCCGGCGGGGGAGCGGCCCCGCAGGACACCAGGTCCAGCCCGTGGACGGCGAGCTCGTAGGCCTGCCCGAGGACGACGCTGAGCAGCGGCAGCGGGCCGACGACGGACATCGCCGGGGCCGTGTCGAGCACGCGCGGGCCGTCGGCCAGGTAGCGCGCCGTCGCCTCCCGGTTGCGGTGCAACGCGTCCAGCACCTCCTCGCGCGAGGCGTGCCGGTGCGCGGCCGTGACCCGGGCGTTGACCGCGTCGACCTCCGGCGGGGTGCCCGATCCGCCGTCGCGCGCGGAGGCGATCAGGCCGGCCAGCGCCTCGTGGTCGTCCCAGCAGCCCAGGTGCACGCAGATCTCGTGCGCCCGCCAGCCCGGCAGCCGCGACCGGCGCTCCAGGTCGACCGAGCCGGCCTGTTCCAGGAAGGCGTCCCACGCTCCCAGCACGAGCTCGGCGACCTGGTCGCGTCCGGCGTCGGCCATTCCCTGGTGTCGTCGCACGGGCGTGCCCTACCCGGCGCCGCGCGGGGGCAGGCATGGAACCCGGCGTGGGGCCTGCCACGCCGCCGGCGGGGCGGGCAACCCCGCTCACCCCGAGGGGGGAGAGGTGGATCAAGGACCCCGGCGGGGGCGTCGATGCCCAGTGCGTGAGTGAACGAGCAGTCGCGGACCGCCGCGCGGCCGGTCCGGGGACGGAGGCACGCCCGCGCACCGGGCTGCTCCGCCGGCCGGCCGCCGCGCTGCGCGACGGGCTCTACCGCCGGCTCGCCGAGGACGACGACCGCGTCGCCTACTGGATCCGCCACGTGCGCAACGGCGTGCTGCTGAGCCAGATCGCGGCCGTCGCCGCCCTCGGCTACGTGCTGCTCACCCCGACGGCCGCGCGCCACAGCCCCGTGCTCATCGTCCTGGCCTCGCTGATCGTCCTCACGTCGCCGCTGCTGCTCCGGCTGCCGCTCGCCGTGATGATGCGCGACCACCGCGGACCGATGCTGTTCTACGGCTGGAGCATCCTGGTGACGGCGGTCGTGACGGTCGCCTCCCGACTGGACGGGGGCGCCGCGAGCCCGCTGTTCTCGCTGCTGTTCCTGACCCTGGCGTACATGGCGGTGGCCTATCCGCCCTGCGGCGTGGTGGCGGTCGGCGCGATCATGACCGGCTCCTACCTGCTGCTGGTCGCCCTGCCGAACCTGAGCCTGGCCGCGCTGTTCTACGCCGTGGTGATGGCGTCCTTCACCACGATCTGCGCGATGGCCTCGGCCAACTCGTGGGCCACCTACGACCGCCAGGTCCTGCTCATCCGCACCCAGGAGACGCTGGCCTCGACCGACCCCCTCACCGGCATCCCGAACCGCCGGGCGTTCATCGACCGCCTGTCCGCGGCCGTGAACGCGGCCGCGTGGGGGCACCAGACCGTCGTCTGCCTCGTCGACCTCGACGGCTTCAAGGCGGTCAACGACGCGGCCGGCCACGCCGCCGGCGACACGATGCTCCGGTCCGTCGGCTCGGCCCTGGGGGGCGCGGTGCGCGAGACCGACACCGTGGCGCGGCTCGGGGGCGACGAGTTCGCCGTCCTGGCCGACATCTCGGTGGCCTTCTCGGCCGAGGAGCTCGCCGAGCGCCTCCGGCAGGCCGTGGCCGCCGTCGGCAGCCGGTCCGGTGTGACCGCCAGCGTCGGCGTCGCCGAGGTGCAGCCCGGTGACGACGTCGAGGACCTCATGCACCGCGCCGACGCGGCCATGTACCGCTCGAAGTCCGCCGGCGGGAACCGGATCACGAGCCTCGCCTACTGAGCCCCGCGTGGTTCCGGCCGCGCTGCGCCGCGGGTCCCCGGCGCCGGTCAGCACACTGCCTCGTCACTCTCCGTCACTGACCTGGAGCGCCCGTCCGCGTATCGCGACCGGACGGTCCCGCGTCGGCTCCGGCGCTCCGAGCGCGTGTTTTTCGCTGGAGTGGATCCGCTGGACGGCGGCCCAAGGCTCGTGGTATGGCCGTTGACCAGCACTAAGACGCATCGTCGGTGACCATCTGTCACATCCGACCCAACTGCACCACCCGGGCTGGCGCGATCGGGTGGTCATCGTGCAGACTGTCCCCGGGAGCCCTGCTCCGCCACTGCCGTATACAGCGCGTCACCGAATCGATGGTCCGTAGGGGAAGACGAGACCGATCGAGTCGATGGAGGTGCCCCGTGCAGCGACGGTCAACCCAGGGTGTCGTCTTCGTGCACGCGTGCCCGAAGGCGCTCTGCCAGCATGTCGAATGGGCGCTGGAACGCGTCGTCGGCGCGCCGGTCTCCCTGTCGTGGGCCGACCAGCCCGCGGCGCACGGTTCCTACCGTGCTGAAGTGGCGTGGACGGGTGCCCCCGGCACCGCGTCCAAGCTGGTCGCTGCCCTCCGGGCGTGGCCGATGCTGCGCTTCGAGGTCACCGAGGAAGCCAGCCACGGCAACGACGGCGAGCGCATGTCCTACGTGCCCGGCCACGGTGTCTTCCGGGCGCCCACCAGCGCCAACGGGGACCTGGTCGTCACCGAGCAGCAGCTGCGCCACCTGGCCGCCACCGCGACGTCGATCGAGGCGTTCCGGCACGGCATGGACGAGCTGCTCGGGTCCGCCTGGGACGCCGACCTGGAGGTCTACCGCCACGCCGGCGACGGGAGCCCCGTCACCTGGCTGCACCAGGTCGTCTGACCGAGCGGATCGCCGTCCCACGAGGTCACGATCCGAACACGACACTCCGGCCGCCCGCCGGAGGGCGTCGTAATCTGGACCAGGTCGTCCGGGCGCCGTCGGGGAAGCGGCGTCCGGGCGACCTCAGCTCTGCCCGGTCCCGTCGGGGTTCGTGCCGGTCCGCCCGGCGGCGGTGCCGGGCAGCAGCAGGGTGAACACCGGGGGCGCCGGCCGTGACACGCGCAGCCGCCCGCCCTCCGCCTCGGCCAGGTCGCGCGCCAGGATCAGCCCGATGCCCGGGCCGCGGGTGCCGTCCTTCCGGCGGGGCAGCGACTCGGCGTCGTCCACCCCCGGGCCCTCGTCCGCGACGTCGAAGGCGAGCGCGCCGCCCGCGTCCCGCACGGTGAGGGTCACGCTGCCGCCGCCGTGCCGGGCCGCGTTGTCCAGCAGCACCGCGATCACCTGCCGCACCGCCGCCGGCGCCGCCGTGCTCACCGGCGTGTCGGGCGCGACCTCGAGCCGCAGCTCGCGGTGCTGGGCCGCCAGTACCGTCCGCCAGGTCTGCTCGACCTCCCGCACGAGGTCGTCGACCTCCAGCGGGATCTGCTCGCGGTCGGGTTCGCGGGCGAGGCTGAGCAGGTCCTCGATGGTCTGCTCGAGCCGGTCCGCCGCGTCGATGGCCGCGGTCGCGGCGACCCGAAGGTCGGCCCCGGGGCTGTCCAGCGCGGTCTCGAGACCCAGCCGCAGCCCGGTGAGGGGGGTGCGCAGCTGGTGGGATGCATCGGCCGAGAACGCGCGCTCGCGGGCGACCATCGCCCCCAGCCGGGCGGCGGTGGTGTCCAGCGAGCGACCCGCCGCATCGATCTCCGGAATACCGCTGGGCGCCGTCCGGACGCCGAAGTTCCCGCCGCCGAGCTGGGCGGCCGAACGGGAGAGGGTCTCCAGCGGGGCCGCGAGCCGCCGCGCCTGGCGGCGGGCGAGCAGCCAGGTGGCGCCGATGGCGAGCGCGCCGAGGCCGAGCATGGCCGCCCACGTGCCGGCGATGCGCTGCCGGACGCCGGAGTAGTTGCTCGCCGCGCGCACCACTCCCGTGACGACGTCCCCGTCGGTGACCGGCACGGCGACGACCAGCTGGCCGTTCAGGTCGTTCTCGCTGGCCACCGTGCCGCGGAACGCCCGGATCACCGGCCGGTCCCCGTGCATCGGGCCCTTGCCGGAGGCCCGCTGCGCTGCGCTCCTGTACAGCGCGAGGTCGATGTCGGACGCGCCGGCGGGCAGATCGGCGGGCTGGTCGCCCCGGGCGAGGTCGGCCGCCACGGCGATCGCGGCGACGTCGGCCACCCGCTCCAGCTCACCGCGCTCGTCGTCGAGGTAGAACTGCGCGACGCCGTAGGCCAGGGGCACCCCGAACAGGCTCGTGGCCAGGGTCGCGGCCAGCACGGCCAGGACGACGATCCTCCTTCGCACCCCCGGAGTGTGCGCCGTCGCCGCGGCGGGTCAGCCGGAGGGTGACTCCAGCCGGTAGCCGTGCCCGCGGAGCGTGACGATCTCGGGCACCGCCCGCTCGGGCTCGGCAGCGGCGGCCAGCTTGCGGCGCAGGGCCGCGACGTGCACGTCCAGTGTCTTGGTGGAGCCGAACCAGTGGGTGTCCCAGACGTCGGCCATCAGGTCCTCCCGGCTGACCGCGGCGCCGGGTTCGGCCGCGAGCCGGGCGAGCAGGTCGTACTCCTTGGGCCGCAGTGGCACCTCGACACCGTCGATGGTCACCCGTCGGGCCGCGGGGTCGAGCAGCAGGTCGCCGAGGGCCTGCTCGGCGTTCCCGGCGGGCTGGGGGACGGCGCTGCGCCGCAGGTGTGCCCGCACGCGTGCCAGCAGCTCGCCGAACCGGAACGGCTTGGTGAGGTAGTCGTCGGCGCCGGCCTCGAGCCCGACGACGACGTCGATCTCGTCGCTGCGTGCGGTGAGGATGACCAGGACCGCTCCCGCCTGGGCCAGCCGCAGGCGGCGGCAGACCTCCACGCCGTCCAGGTCGGGCAGCCCGAGGTCGAGCAGGACGAGGTCGAAGGTCTGTCGCTGCGCGGCGTCCAGGGCCTCGGTGCCGGTGCGCCGCCAGGTGACGGCATGGCCGTGGCTCTGCAGCCCGGCGGTCAGCGCGGCGCCGATCGTCTCGTCGTCCTCGACCACCAGCAGATCGGCCATACGCGCAGCGTATGCGGACGGAACGTTTACCCGACGTTTGTGTCGGCCTTGCCGGGTGCTGGGGGCGACCGGTGCACGGTTGTGCCGGGCCGTGCGGCCCCCAGGAACGCCCCCGAGCAGGCAGGAGCCTCGTGTTGACCGCTCTCCTCCGACCGACACCGGCGCGGGGTACGCGCCGGCGTGTGCTCGTCGTGAGCGGGAGCGTGGGGGCCGGGCACGACGGGGCCGCCCGCGAGCTCGCCGAGCGACTGCGCGCGGCGGGGGTGGACGTCGACGTCCGCGACTACCTGGCCGCGATTCCCCGCTGGTTCGCGGTGCTCCTCCGCGACGGTTACTCCACGAGCGTCGACCACGTGCCCGTGGCGTTCGAGCTGCTGTTCGCCCGGGTCGAGCGCCGCGGTCCCGTCTGGCGGATCATGCGGGCGATGTGCGCGCTCGGCGACCGCACCGTGGCCGGATGGCTGGCCGCGGCGCCCTACGACGCGGTGGTGTCCACCTATCCGATGGCCAGCCAGTGCCTCGGCGGGCTGCGCGAGCGAGGCCTCTGCCCGGCGCCGCTGGTCACCTACCTGACCGACCCGGCCGCGCACCGCAGCTGGGTGCACCCTGCAGTCGACCGGCACGTCACGGTGACCGAGGCGACCGCCGCGCAGGGACGACGGGACTACGACCTGTCGATGGTCGCAGGGGGCCCGCTCGTGCCGGAGCGCTTCACGAAGCCCGTGCCGGCCGGCGAGGTCGGTGCGCTGCGCACCGAGCTGGGGCTGGTCGCGGGCCGGCGGGTGGCCCTCATCGTGGCCGGGTCGCTCGGCATCGGCGACATCCTCCCGACGGTCGAGGACGTCGCCGCCGGCGGGCTGGTGCCCGTCGTGCTCTGCGGACGGAACGCCGCTCTACGCGCGCGGGTGGCCTCCGTGCCCGGCGCCGTCGCCCTCGGCTGGCGCAGCGACGTGCACCTGCTCATGCGGCTGGCCGACGTCCTGGTCCACAACGCCGGCGGACTCTCCTTCACCGAGGCGATGGTCGCCGGGCTGCCCGCGATCACCTACCGGCCGATCCCGGGGCACGGCCGCGCCAACGCCGCGGTGCTCGAGGACGCCGGGCTGGCGCCGTGGGCCCGCACGCGCGACCAGCTCTGGGCGGCGCTGGACGCTCAGCTGCGGGCGGGCCGTCGTCCGGTCCGCCTCGGTGACCCGACCGACGAGGTGCTCGCCCTGCTCGCCCCGGCCGCCGCCGCGGCATGAGGGCCGCTCGCATGCTGGCGCTCGCCGGCCCGCTGCTGCTCGCCGGGGCCCACGCCGCCCCGGCGCTGACCGCGCGCGGGCCGGTGCGCCGCATGCTGCCTGCCCTGGCCGGTCAGGGCGCTCCGGACGGGGTGGCGCTCACGTTCGACGACGGCCCCGACCCGCTCGGCACGCCCGCCGTCCTCGCCGCCCTGGAGGCGCAGGGGTGGACGGCCACGTTCTTCCTGCTCGGCTCCCAGGTGCGGCGGTACCCGTCGATCGCCCGCGACGTCGTCGCCGCCGGGCACGAGATCGGGGTGCACGGCGACGACCACCGCAACCACCTGGCGCGCCGGGCCGGCGCCGTCCGGGCCGATCTCGAGCGCGCCACGGGCACGATCGGCGAGGTGACCGGCGTGCGGCCACGGTGGTTCCGGCCGCCGTACGGCGTGCTCAGCTCCGGTTCGCTCCGGGCCGCCGCCCGGCTCGGCCTGACCCCCGTGCTCTGGACGGCGTGGGGCAAGGACTGGGAGCCGACGACGCCGGAGCGGATCGTGCGACTGCTGGTCGGCGGCCTGCACCCGGGCGGCACGCTGCTGCTGCACGACTCGGACTGCACCAGCTCGGCCGGCTCGTGGCGGGCGACCGCGGCGGCGATCCCGCTGCTGGCCCGCGAGCTCGCGCAGCGGGATCTGGTGGTGCGAGCCCTCGGGGAGCACCTGGCCGGCGGGCGTCTTCCCGACCGGCCATGATCCCGGTCGGCCTGGCGCTCCTCTCGGCGCTGTCGTTCGCCACCTCGACCGTCGTCCAGCACCGCGCGGTGACCTCGGCCTCCGCGGCACCCGGCCGGCGTCGTGCGCTGCGACTCGTGTTCGGGCTGCTGACCGACCGCGCCTGGCTGGCCGGTCAGCTGGCGGCGGTCGCGGGGGTGGCCCTGCACGCACTCGCGCTGCGCAGCGGCCCCGTCGTCCTCGTGCAACCGGTGCTGTCGGCCGGACTGGTGTTCTCGCTGGCCCTGGGCGCGCTGGTCGACCGGCGCCATCCCGGGCGTCGGCTGCCGGTCCGGGCCGAGTGGCTGGCCGCGGGCGTGGTCGTGGTCGGGCTCGCGGTGTTCCTGCTGACCGCCCGCCCGGCGGTGGGCACCCCGACGGGGCGGCCGACGGTCCTCTTCGCGGCGGCGGGAGGGGAGCTGCTGCTGGCCGCCGCGGCGTTCGCCTGGAGCCGCCGGCCGGGTGCCCCGCACCGTGCGCTGGTGCTCGGGGTCGCGGCGGGCGCCGGGTTCGGTGTCACCGGCCTGCTGCTCAAGGACGTCGTCGCGCGCCCCATCGCGTCGTGGGAGGACACCTGGTCGCTGCTGGCGCTCGTGCTCGTGGGCGCGCTGGCGTTCCCGGCCGCGCAGCTCGCCTACCGCGCGGGACACCTGATCGAGTCGCAGCCGTCGATGACCGTGCTCGAACCGGTGGTCGCCGTCGCGCTCGCGTCCCTGGCGTTCGGGGAGACCCTCGCCGGCGGGTGGGCGCGCGCCGGCCAGGTCGGCGGCCTGGTGCTGCTGACCGCCGGCGTGGTCAGCCTGGCGCGCCACCAGGTCGGTCCCGCTCCCGCGCACATCTGACCTCGCTCGTCAGGTGTCTCAGAGCGGGATGTTGCCGTGGGCGCCGCGTCCGGGAGGGGCAGCGGCCAGTGCGGCGACCAGCCGGCGCTTGGTCTGGGTGGGCTCCACGACCTCGTCGACGACGCCGATCTCCAGCGCGCGGTTGACCCCGCCGGCGATCCGCTCGTGCTCCTCGGCCAGCTGGGCGTGCAGCGCCTCGCGCTCGCCGGGCGGCACGGCGGCCAGCTTCTTGCGGTGCAGGATGCCGACGGCCGCCTTCGCACCCATGACGGCGACCTCGGCGCCCGGCCACGCGAACACCGCGGTCGCGCCCAGCGAACGGGCGTTCATCGCGATGTAGGCGCCGCCGTAGGACTTGCGGGTCACCAGCGTCACCCGGGGGACGACGGCCTCGGCGAAGGCGTGCAGCAGCTTCGCCCCGCGGCGCACGACGCCGTCCCACTCCTGGCCCACGCCCGGCAGGTACCCGGGGACGTCGACCAGCACGACCAGCGGCACCCCGAAGGCGTCGCACATCCGCACGAACCGGGCCGCCTTCTCGGCCGACGCGGAGTCGAGGCAGCCGCCGAGGCGCAGGGGGTTGTTGGCGATGACCCCGACGGTGCGGCCCGCGAGCCGGCCGAGCGTCGTCACGACGTTGGGCGCGAACCGGGGCTGCATCTCCAGGGCCGGCCCGTCGAGCACTGCGGCGATCAGCGGCTTCACGTCGTAGGCGCGGTTGGTCTGCTCGGGCAGCAGGGCACGCAGATCGACGTCGGCCTCGTCCTCCGCGGGCGCGAACGTGCCCTGGGCGGCCAGGAGGTTGATCGCCTGGCGGGCGGTGTCGAGGGCTTCCTGCTCGCTGTCGGTGACGACGTGCACGACGCCGGAGCGACGGCCGTGCGTGTCGGGGCCGCCCAGGCTCTCCATGTCGACGTCCTCGCCGGTCACCGACCGCACGACGTCGGGGCCGGTGACGAACACCCGCCCGGCCGGGCCCATGATCACCAGGTCGGTGAGGGCCGGGCCGTAGGCGGCGCCACCGGCGGCCGGGCCGAGGACGACGGAGATCTGCGGGATCCGCCCGGAGGACCGGACCATCGCGGCGAACACCTCGCCGACGGCGTGCAGCGCGGTGACGCCCTCGGCGAGCCGGGCGCCGCCGGAGTGCCAGATCGCCACGATCGGCACCCGCTCGCGCAGCGCGGTGTCGGTCGCGTCGACGATGTGGCGGCAGCCGTCGACGCCCATCGCCCCGCCCATGACGGTGGCATCGGTGCAGTACGCGATCGCCGGCGAGCCGTCGACGGTGCCCCGGGCGGTCAGCACCCCGGACGTGTCACGGGCCATCAGCGGGCGCATCGAGCCGGCGTCGAAGAAGCGGCGCAGCCGGTCCTCGGGATCGCGGGGATCCGGGGTGGGCAGCGTCGGTGCGGTCTGGACCGTGGTCACGGGGCCTCCTGAGGCGGGCGCGAGGGGCAGGCGGGCGGGGGAGGCGGCTGCTACGCCGTGGTGAAGACCAGCGCGATGTTGTGCCCGCCGAAGCCGAACGAGTCGTTGACCGCGGCGGAGAACGTCGCGCGGCGTGGTTCGCCGCGCACGATGTCGAGTGCCTGGACGGCGGCGTCGTCATCGGGGTCGTCGAGGTTGGCGGTCGCGGGCACGATCTGGTCGCGCAGCGCAAGGATCGTGAACACCGACTCGAGCGCGCCGGCCGCGCCCAGCAGGTGGCCGGTCTGGCTCTTGGTGGCGGTCACCAGCACGTGCTCGCCGAGGGAGGAGCGGATCGCCGCCGCCTCGGCGGTGTCACCGACCGGGGTCGACGTGGCGTGGGCGTTGACGTGCCCGATGTCGGCCGGGGTGAGGCCCGCGTCGCGGAGGGCGGCCGAGATCGCGCGGGACGCGCCCTCGCCCTCGGGGTGCGGCGCGACCAGGTCGTAGCCGTCGGCGGTGCCGCCGGCGCCGGCCAGCCGCGCGTAGATCTGGGCGCCGCGGGCCTTCGCCGCGTCGCCGCGCTCGAGCACCAGCGCGGCCGCGCCCTCGCCGAGGACGAACCCGTCGCGGCCCTTGTCGAACGGGCGGGAGGCCCGCTCGGGCTCGTCGTTGCGCGTCGACATGGCCCGCATCGCGGCGAACCCGGCCATGGGCAGCGGGTGGACGCAGGCCTCGGTGCCGCCGACGAGGACGACGTCGGCACGGTCGAGACGGAGCAGGTCCAGACCCCAGCGGACCGCCTCGGCGCCGGAGGCGCAGGCGCTGACCGGCGCGTGGACGCCGCCCTTCGCGCCGATCGCGAGGCCGACCGCGGCGGCGGGGCCGTTGGGCATGAGCATGGGGATGGTGAAGGGGGAGACCCGCTTGGGGCCCTTCTCCTCGAGGACGTCGTCCTGGCCGAGGAGGGTCAGCGCGCCGCCGATGCCGGTGCCCATCACGACGGCGATGCGCAGCGGGTCGACGCCCGCCTCACCCGCGCCGGAATCGCGCCAGGCCTGCTCGGCGGCGACCACGGCCACCTGCTGGCTGCGGTCGAGCCGGCGGGCACGCACCCGGTCGATCTGCTCGGCCGGGTCGGCGGCGAGCCGGGCGACGAGCTGGGCAGGGAAGTCCTTGACCCAGTCGTCGGTGATCCGGCTGACGCCCGACCGGCCGGCGAGCAGCGCGTCCCAGGTGCTGGTGACGTCGCCGCCCAGCGGCGTGGTGGCACCGAGCCCGGTGACGACGACGTCGGTAGCGGACGTGCTCATGGTCTTCCTCCTGGAACGTCGGCCGGATCGGCCGGAATGCGAGCGGGCGGGTCCGACCGCGCCGGCGTCGCGCCGGTGCGGCCGGACCCTCGGGACTCAGCCCTGGTTCTTCTCGATGAAGTTGATCGCGTCGCCGACGGTCTTGATGTTGCCGAGCTCGTCATCGGGGATGGCGACGCCGAACTTGTCCTCCACCGCGGTGGCGATCTCGACCATCGACAGCGAGTCGACGTCGAGGTCGTCGGTGAACGACTTCTCCGGGGTGGCGTCGGCGGGCGTGACCCCAGCGACCTCCTCCAGGATCTCGGCCAGACCGGTCTGGATCTCCTCGCGGCTCACGCGGGGTCCTCTCTCTCGAATGGGGCTCTGCGACAAGGCGGGGATACCGCCGAGGACCGGGACGGGGTGTCCCGGGGATCGTGGGGTACAGGTGGCCTCACGGGAGCACCAGCACCTGTCCGGCGAACGTCAGGCCGGCGCCGTAGCCGAGCACCAGGGCGAGGTCGCCGGACTTGGCCTCACCCGACTCCAGCAGGGCGCTCAGGGCCAGCGGGACCGACGCCGCCGATGTGTTGCCCGACTGCACGATGTCGCGGGCGACGACCGTGCTCTCGGGGAAGCCGAGCCGCTTGGTCATCGACTCGACGATGCGCAGGTTGGCCTGGTGGGGCGCGAAGACGTCGATGTCGGCGGGGCCGACACCGGCGCGGTCCATGGCCTGGATGAGGGTCTCGGTGAGCTTGGTCGTCGCCCAGCGGTACACCGCCTGGCCGGCCATGGTCATCGTCGCGCTGCCGGCGGCGATCTCGATGGCGTTGTGCTGGTCGCCGTCGCTGCCCCAGACGACGGGGCCGATGCCCGCCTCGTCGGAGGCGCCGATCACGGCCGCGCCCGCGCCGTCGGCGAAGATGACCGCGGTCGAGCGGTCGGCCAGGTCGGTGACGTCGGTCAGCCGCTCCACGCCGATGACCAGGGCGTTGCGGGCGGAGCCGGCGCGGATCGAGTCGGACGCCACCCCGAGCGCGTAGCAGAAGCCGGCGCACCCGGCGTTGAGGTCGAAGGCGCCGGGCCGCGGGATGCCCAGCTTGTGCGCGACCTGCGGGCCGATGCCCGGGATGGGGGCCCGCAGGCTCGCGCTGGCCAGGATCACCAGGTCGACGTCCTCCGGCGTGAGGCCGCTCGCGGCCAGGGCCTTGCCGCCGGCGGCGGTGGCCATCTCGACGAGCGTCTCGTCGTCGGAGGCCCAGCGCCGCTCGGCGATGCCGACGCGGCTCTGGATCCACTCGTCGTTGGTGTCCATCATCGTGGCGAGCTCGTCGTTGGTCACCCGGCGGCGGGGCCGGTAGGCGCCGAGGCCGAGGATGCGCGCCCCCGGGGCGCCCGTCGGGAGCTGGATGGTGTGCGTCACGCGGGGACCTCCGGGTACAGGCGGGCGATCGGGTCACCGGCGTCGACGAGGTCGCCCTCGTGGACGAGCCATTCGGCGAGCACCCCGGCGTAGGCCGCCGAGACGTCGACCGACTCGCGCCGGCTGCGGATGCAGCCCAGCGGCGTACCGGCGGGGAGGTGGGTGCCTTCGGCGACCTCGGCGGGGCTCACCGTGCCGCGGACGGGGGAGACGACCATGCGCCAGTCGAGCAGGTGCTCGGCCTCGGCGCGGCCGCGCTCGGCCTCGATGAGCTCGCGGGCGCGCTCGAGGTCGGCGGGGCTGCTCAACGACAGCAGCTCGATGCCGGTGCCCTTCCACTCCCGCTTGGCCAGTCCGGTCAGGGCGCCGGCCGGCGGCAGCTCGACGACGGCGGTCACGCCCAGCTCGCGCATCGTGGCCAGGCACGCGTCGAAGCGCACCGGGCTGGTGACCTGGCTGACCAGCCGCGACAGCGCCTCGGCGCCCGTGGTGACCGCCTGGCCGTCGGCGTTGGACAGCAGCAGCCGGCTCGGGTCGGCCGGGCGGAGGCCGCCGATCAGGCCGTCGAGTTCCTCGCGGGCCGAGGCCATGTAGGAGGTGTGGAAGGCGCCGGCGACCGACAGCGGCATGACGCGGGCCTTGGCGGGCGGCCCGGCCTTCAGGGCCTCGAGCGCGTCGAGGGGGCCGGCGGCCACGATCTGGCCGGCGCCGTTCATGTTCGCCGGGGTCAGGCCGAGCTCGTCGAGCACGGCGAGGACCTCCTCGGGGTCACCCCCCAGGACGGCGGACATGCCGGTCGGCGTCTGGGCGCAGGCGGCGGCCATGGCCCGGCCGCGGACGGCGGTCAGCGCGATCGCGGCCTCGATCGACAGGACCCCGGCCAGCGCCGCGGCGGTCAGCTCGCCGACGCTGTGCCCGGCGATGACGACGTCGCGGCCGGCATGGGGCGTGTGCGAGACCGGACCGGGCATGCCGCCGAGCTCCCGGGCGACGAACAGGCTCATCGCGACGACGAGCGGCTGGGTGACCGCGGTGTCCTTGATCGCCTCCGCGTCGCCGGTCGTGCCGAGCGTGAGCAGATCCGCGTCGGCGATGGCGCCGGCCCAGCGGAAGAAGGACTCCGCACCGGGCAGGTCGAGCCAGTCGGTCAGCATTCCGGGCTTCTGGGCACCCTGTCCGGGAGCGAGAACGGCCAGCACGTGGTCCACCGTGCCAGTCGGCGATCGCCCGGCGGAGGGCGTGCGGCACGAAACAACACCCATGATCTTTGTGGGAACCCTCTAAAGCGCGCCCGCCGACAGGGTGCTGGAGCGGGTTTCCGTGGTGGAGACCACACTTCCCCGGCCGGAGTCAGTGCCAGAGCGAGCGGTCGCGGTCGAGTTGGGCCAGGGCGAGGGCGACGTGCAGCGTCCAGCTGCCCCGGGGGTCGGTGGCCGACAGTCCGGTCAGCTCGGCGGCCCGCTTCAGCCGGTACCGCACCGTGTTGGGGTGGACGAAGATCGCCCGCGCGCTGGCCTCCAGGTTGCCGCCGCTGTTGAGCACGGCGCGCACCGTCTCCAGCACCTCGCCGCCGGCCGCCTGCAGGGGGAGTGCGACCCGATCGTGCAGCGCGGCCCGTGCGATGGGGTCGCCGTCGAGGGCGCGCTCGGCGAGCAGGGCGTCGGCCGCGACGGGACGCGGCGCCTCCGGCCAGGCGGGCGCCGCCCGGAGCCCCGCGAGGGCGATCGCGGCCGACTCCCCGGCCCGGTTGAGCCCGTCGACCACCGGGCCGGTGACGACGGGGCCCGTGCCGAACTCGTCGCTGACCCGGTCGGCCACCGATTCGATGTCCTGCGTGCCCCCGAGGACGACGACCAGCTGGTCGGCGTGCACACCCACGAGCACCTCGCTGCGCATCGACCGCGCGGCCCGGCGCACCGCCGCGTGCGGGTCGTCGACCCCGTTCGGGGCGGTGCCGACGACCACCACGACCGGGCTCATGGCGGCCCAGCCGAGGGCGGCGGCCCGCCCGGAGAGCTCGTCGGAGTGCTCGCCGCGCACCAGTGCGTCGACGACCAGTGCCTCCAGCCGGGCGTCCCAGGCACCGCGGTTCTCGGCGAAGCTGGCGTAGACGTGGGCGGTGGCGAAGGCGACCTCGCGGCTGAACTGCAGGACGGCGACGTGCAGCGCGTCCTGGTCGCCGGGCTCGGCCACCGAGTCGACGTTCTCCTCGAGCACGTCGACGGTCACCTTGATCAGGTCGACGGTCTGCTTGAGCGCGACGGCCCGCACCAGCTCGCGCGGGGCCGCCCCGAACACGTCGCCGGTCAGCCGGGGCGGCCGGCCCGGGTGGCGGCACCAGTCGACCAGCGAGGCGATCCCGTTCTGCGCCACGAGCGTCACCCACGAGCGCTGGTCGGCCGGCATGGCGCGGAACCAGGAGAGCTCGTCGTCCATGCGGGCGATGGCGCGGGTGGCCAGCGAGCCGGACGAGCGCTCCAGCCGCCGGAGCGTCGCTTCGCTCGGCGGGCGGTCACTCACCCGGCTGCTCACGACGGTCAGCGTGTCACGGGAGCCTCGGATGGGGAGAGTAGGGCCGTGACCATTCCCTCGGACGGCCGCGCTGCCGTCACCCGTCCGCGTGGGGCGGGGGCGCCGGCCGCCCGTCGCGCCACCTCGACCGCGCTCACCGTCGCGATCGGCTGCCTCGTCGTGGTCGGCCTCCTGGCGGTGGGAGTGCGCGCCGGCTTCGCCCCGCAGTTGCGCCTCGACACCGCCGTCAGCCGGGCGCTCTACGTCGGCGACCACCGATCGGCGTTCGTCGGCGGCCTGCTGTACGCACTCACCGGGCCGGGGTACACGGTGGCGCGGTTGATCCTCGCCGTCCCCCTGATCGTCTGGCTGCTGCGTCGCGGCGCCCGGCGGACGGCGCTCTGGGTCGCGGTCGCCTACGGCCTCATCGGCCTGATCACGTCGCTGGGCAAGTACATCGTCGCCCGCGTACGGCCGCCCTTCTCCCAGGGCGGCGCGCTCAACCATTCGCCGAGCTTCCCCAGCGGCCACTCGTCGGGCATCGCCACCACCGTCGTCGTCGGGCTGGTCCTCGCGTGGCCGCTGCTGTCCGCGCGGGCGCGGCGACTCTGGCTGCCCGTGGGGGTGCTGGTCGTCGTCCTCGTCGGGTTCTCCCGGATGTGGCTGGGGGAGCACTACCTCAGTGACGTCGTCGCGGGCTGGGCCCTGGGCATCGCATGGGCCCTGCTGACCGCGGTGGCCTTCGGTGCACTGCCCGGCGGCCGCGCCGCCCTGGCGCCGCGGACGTGACGGGTCTCGAGCAGCGGGTGGTGCTCGCCCCCGACGACGGCTCGCTCGGGCCGCTGCTGCGGATCGCCGACGACCGGCTCGCGCCGCGCGCCGGCTACGGCCGGCACGACCACCGGGCCGTCGACGTCGTCGCCGTCGTCCTCTCCGGGGCCCTGCGGCACCGGTGGCACGAGGACGCCGTCCTGCGCGCCGGGGACGTCGCGGTGTTGCGGGCCGGTGCGGGCCTGGAACACGACGAGGTCGCCGGGGACGACGGCGCGGGGGTGCTGCAGTGCTACCTGCGCGCTGCCGCGCCCACCGCACCACCGGCCCACGAGGTGCACCGCGCGGCGTCGGGCCGGGTCGACCTCGGCCGCCCGGACGCGCGGCTCTGGGTCTCCTGGGCGCGGCCGGGGGAGACCGTCGTCGTGCCCCCGGGGCTGCTCGTCGTCCGCGGCCGCGACGACGTGGTCGCCGAGCAGCAGGCCGGCGGCCCGGTCCAGGGCCCGGGCGTGCTGCTCGTCTGGCAGCTCGCGACGACACGCCCGGAGTGGGCCCAGGGCTGACGGGCGCGCGGGGGAGGGGGTGCGCCAGAGTGGGGGCATGTCGACCAGCGCCGCTGACCTGCTCTCCGCCGCCTACTCCGACGCCGACCGCACCATCGACCTCCGCCGCCGCCTGCACCGGCAGCCCGAGATCGGGCTGCACCTGCCCCGTACGCAGGCGACGGTTCTGGATGCGTTCGCCGAACTGCCGGTCGAGGTGACCACGGGGAAGACGACGAGCTCGGTCGTCGGGGTGCTGCGGGGCGCGCGGCCCGGGCCGACGTACCTGCTGCGCGGTGACATGGACGCGCTGCCGGTGCAGGAGGACACCGGCCTGCCCTTCGCCTCCGAGGTGCCGGGCGTGATGCACGCCTGCGGGCACGACACGCACGTGGCCATGCTGGTCGGCGCCGCCCGGCTGCTCAGCGAGCGCCGGGACGAGCTGGCCGGCCAGGTCGTGTTCATGGTGCAGCCCGGCGAGGAGGGCTTCCACGGCGCCCGCTACATGCTCGAGGAGGGCCTGCTCGACACCGTCCCGGAGACGCCGGTGATCGGGGCCTTCGCGCTGCACATCAGCTCGCAGTTCGCCAGCGGCAGCATCAACGTGCGACCCGGGCCGATGATGGCCGCCGCCGACCAGTGGCGGATGGTCGTCCGCGGCCGCGGGGGTCACGCGTCGATGCCGTACGCGGCCGCCGACCCCATCCCGGTCGCGGCCGAGATCGTGCTGGCGCTGCAGTCGATGGTGACCCGCCGGGTCGACGTGTTCGATCCCGCCGTCGTCACGGTGGCGCACATCGAGGCCGGTTCGACCAACAACGTCATCCCCGACAGCGCCTTCCTCGAGGGCACGATCCGCACCCTGTCGGCCGAGCGGCGCGCAGCGGTCGTGGCCGCCGTCGCCTCCGTGGCCGAGCACGTCGCCGCCGCCCACGGGCTCACCGTCGAGTTCGAGCACGTCGAGGGGTACCCGGTGACGGTCAACGATCCCGGCGTCGCCGCCCACGTGTTGCAGACCGCGGCCACCCTGCTGGGAGAGCGCGCCAGCTCGCTGATGCGGGCCCCGCTGATGGGTGCCGAGGACTTCTCCTACGTGCTCGAGCGGGTGCCCGGCGCCATGGCGTTCCTCGGCGCGTGCCCGCCCGGCCTCGAGCCGGAGTCGGCGCCGGGCAACCACTCGAACCTGGTCGTGTTCGACGAGGAACCGCTGCCGGCCGGGGTGGCCCTCTACGCCCAGATGGCGCTGCAGGCCCTCGCCGGCTGACCTCCCGGAGGCCGAGACCGCCCGGTTCTCACAGCCTCAGCACAGTGTCGCGGGTACGACGAGCCCGTTGCTCCTCCGGACGGAACGCGCGTCCTGGCAACGGCCCCTGTTCCCGAGAGATCGTGAGTCCGCATGCCCAGCACCGTGTTCGGCCTGCCCACCCACGCGATGGTCGTGCACGCGGCCGTGGTGCTCATCCCGTTGGCCGCACTAGCCGTGCTCCTGCACGCGTTCTGGCCGGCGGCCCGCCGCCGGCTCGGCGTCGGCACCCCGGTCCTGGCCGGGATCGCGCTGATCCTGACGCCGCTGGCCACCAGCAGTGGCGACAACCTCGAGCACATGGTCGGGAAGAACGCCCTGGTCGAGAAGCACGCCGAGCTCGCCGACGGCCTGCTCCCGTGGGTGGTCGGCCTGTTCGTGGCCGGCGTCGGCCTGTGGCTGCTCGACCGCCGCCGCGCCCGCGCCGCGGTCGACGGTCCGGGCGAGCAGGGCACGGGTGAGCGGCGCACCGGCGAGCCGCGCTGGCTGCCGGTCGTCGCCGGCGTGCTCGCCGCGGTCGCCGTCGTCGGCACCGTCCAGCAGGTCGTCCGCGTGGGTCACGCCGGCGCGGAGGCCACCTGGAGCGACGTCGTCCAGCAGGCGCCCAAGGGGGGTGGCGACCAGGGCTGACACGCACGCGGGCTGCGGGCGCGCGGGAAGCCGCGCGCCCGCACCCGGCTCAGCCGCCGGGCTGCTGCTCCGGATCGGTGGTGGTGTCGGCCGGAGCCGCCTGCACGTCGCGGATCTTGTACTTCTCCACGGCCTGACGGACGACATCGCGGTCGAGCTGGTTCCAGTCGGCGAGCGAGGCGAGCGTCCGGACGACGATCGACTCGGCGTCGACGTGGAAGTGCCGGCGCAGCGCCGGACGGGTGTCCGACAGGCCGAACCCGTCCGTACCCAGCGACTGCATGCCGTGCGGCGCGTAGGGCGCGATGAGGTCGGGGACCGCCCGCATCCAGTCCGACACCGCCACGACCGGCCCCTGCGCCTCCTGGAGACGGGCCGTCACGTACGGCACCTGCGGCTCGTCCTCCGGGTGCAGCAGGTTCTGCTCCGCGACCTGGTCGGCCTGCCGGCGCAGCTCCACCCACGAGGTGACCGACCAGACGTCGGCCGAGACGTTCCAGTCCTGGGCGAGCAGTTCCTGCGCGCGCAGCGCCCACGGGACGGCGACCCCGGACGCGAGGATCTGCGCCTTCTGCCCGTCGATGGCCGGGCCCTCGGCGTAGCGGTACATGCCCGCGAGCAGCCCCGGGACGTCGAGGTTCTCCGGCTCGGCCGGCTGGCTGAACGGCTCGTTGTAGACCGTCAGGTAGTACATGACGTCCGCGGAGCGCGACCCGCCCAGCGGCGCACCCGGGTCGTTGCCGTACATGCGCAGCAGCGCGTCCTTGGTGATGTGCGCGACCTCGAAGGAGAACGCGGGGTCGTAGGACACGACCGCCGGGTTGGTCGCGGCGAGCAGCAGCGAGTGCCCGTCCTCGTGCTGCAGGCCCTCACCGTTGAGCGTCGTGCGGCCGGCGGTGGCGCCGAGGAGGAAGCCGCGCGTCATCTGGTCGCCCGCCGCCCAGAAGGCGTCGCCGGTGCGCTGGAACCCGAACATCGAGTAGAAGATGTAGATCGGGATCATCGCCTCGCCGTGCGTGGCGTACGAGGTGCCGACGGCGGTGAACGACGCGGCCGAGCCGGCCTCGTTGATCCCCTCGTGCAGGATCACGCCCTTCTCGGACTCCTTGTAGGCGAGGATCAGCTCCCGGTCGACCGACGTGTAGTGCTGGCCGTGCGGTGAGTAGATCTTCGACGACGGGAACAGCGAGTCCAGCCCGAAGGTGCGGGCCTCGTCGGGGATGACCGGCACGAACCGGGGGCCGAGCTCCGGGTCCTTGATCAGCTCCTTGAGCAGGCGGACGAACGCCATCGTCGTCGCCACCTCCTGCTTGCCCGAGCCGCGGCGCAGGACGTCGAACGCCTTGTCCTCGGGGGCCTTGAGGGGCTTGAACTCCGAGCTCCGGCGCGGGACGGAGCCGCCGAGCTGCCGGCGCCGCTCGAGCATGTACTGCATCTCGTCGGAGTCGGGGTCGGGCTTGTAGTAGGGCGGCAGGGTCTTGTCCAGCGCCGAGTCGGGGATGTCCAGGTAGAGCCGGTCGCGGAAGAGCGCGAGGTCCTCGGCGGTCAGCTTCTTCATCTGGTGCGTGGAGTTGCGGCCCTCGAAGTGGCTGCCCAGGGTCCAGCCCTTGATCGTCTTGGCGAGGATCACCGTCGGCTGGCCCTTGTGGTCGATCGCCGCCTTGTACGCCGCGTACACCTTGCGGTAGTCGTGGCCGCCGCGGGAGAGCTCCCAGACCTCCTTGTCGCTGAGGTGCTCGACCATCTTGCGGGTGCGCGGGTCCCGGCCGAAGAAGTGCTCGCGCACGAAGGCGCCGTCCTCCGCCTTGTAGGTCTGGTAGTCGCCGTCCGGCGTCTGGTTCATCAGATTGACCAGAGCACCGTCGCGGTCGGCGGCCAGCAGTGCGTCCCACTGGCGGCCCCAGATCACCTTGATGACGTTCCATCCGGCGCCGCGGAAGTACGTCTCGAGCTCTTGGATGATCTTCCCGTTGCCGCGCACCGGGCCGTCGAGGCGCTGCAGGTTGCAGTTGATGACGAACGTGAGGTTGTCGAGTTCTTCGCGCGCGGCGACGCCGATGGCGCCGAGCGACTCGGGCTCGTCCATCTCGCCGTCTCCGAGGAACGCCCACACCCGCGACTTGGAGGTGTCGGCGATGCCACGGGCGTGCAAATAGCGGTTGAACCGCGCCTGGTAGATGGCGTCGAGTGGGCCGAGACCCATCGAGACGGTCGGGAACTCCCAGAAGTCGGGCATCAGTCGTGGGTGCGGATAGCTCGGGATGCCCTGGCGGGAGATCTCCTGCCGGAATCCGTCGAGCTGTTCCTGCGTGAGCCGGCCTTCGAGGAACGCGCGGGCGTAGATGCCGGGGGAGGCGTGGCCCTGGAAGAACACCTGGTCGCCGGAGGAGCCGTCGGCCTGGTGCTTGCCGCGGAAGAAGTGGTTGAAGCCGACCTCGTAGAGGCTGGCCGCAGACGCGTACGTCGCGATGTGGCCGCCGACGCCGAGTTCCGGACGGTTGGCCCGCGAGACCATGACGGCCGCGTTCCACCGCACCGCGCGGCGGATCTGCTTCTCGATGCGCTCGTCCCCGGGAAACCACGGCTCGGCCTCGGGCGGGATCGTGTTGATGTAGTCGGTGCTGCGGAGCGCGGGGACGCCGATCTGCCGCTCGCGGGCGCGCTCGAGCAGCTTCAGCATCAGGTAGCGCGCACGCGTCTTGCCCTGGGTCGCGACGACTGCGTCGAGCGACTCGAGCCACTCCGCGGTCTCGTCGGGGTCGATGTCGGGCAACTGGCTCGGTAGGCCGTCGCTGATCACCGGTAGACGGTCGCCCGCTCTGCCTACTGTCACCTGGAGATCCTCACCACTCGGTAGTCGACTGCCGGTGGATTGTCTCACCCGCTTGCGGCTCAGGTTGAGCGGTCAGGAGGCTTTCCGGCAGGCCCCGGTTTGCCCGGCAGCACTTGCGCGGAGAGCCTGGTACGTGTGGACTACAGCGACCAGCACGCACAGGCGGGCACAAGCAGGCATCAGCAAAGCGCAGGGAGGGTGTTCGTGAGCGCGACCGCGGACCACGCGGAGGGACAGCGCAGCCGGGCGGAGAAGCTTGGTTTCTCGGCCGGCCAGGTGGTCCAGGAGATCGGTTACGACGACGACAGCGACGACGAGTTGCGTCGCTCCATTGAAGAGGTCACCGGCAGTGCGCTGGTCGACGAGACCTACGACGACGTCGTCGATGCGGTGGTGCTGTGGTGGCGCGACGGGGACGGCGATCTCGTCGACTCCCTCGTCGACGCGCTCACCTCGTTGGCGGACGGCGGCACCATCTGGCTGCTGTCACCCAAGTCAGGCCGTGAAGGTCACGTCGAGCCGAGCGACATCACGGAGGCCGCGCCGACCGCGGGCCTGAGCCAGACGAGTTCGATCAGCGCGGGTCGCGACTGGTCAGGTGCACGGCTCGTCGCTCCTCGCAGCTCTCGCAAGCGGTGAGCCTCGAGATCGGCCGGCCCGCTCCCGACTTCGAGCTGGTGGACCAGCACGGCACGCCCGTGCAGCTGTCCTCGTTTCGTGGTCGGCGCAACGTCGTGCTCGTCTTCTATCCGTGGTCGTTCTCCAGCGTGTGCGGCGGCGAGCTCGCGGCGCTGCGCGACGACGTGTCGTCGTTCGTGAAC
>DASYGS010000038.1:0-5672 GCA_035999465.1 Blastococcus sp.
CGGACGAGCACGTCGGTCGGCCGGCCGGTCCGGCGGCGCAGCTCGTCGCGCACGTCGAGCAGGAAGCCGTAGGTCTGCTCGATCTCCTCGGGCGGGTCGTCGGCGAGCTGGGCGATCGCCACCGCCCGCAGGATCTGTCCCTCGCGGAGGCCGCCGTAGGCCTCCTTGAGGTCGGGTTCGAGCAGGAAGGCCAGCTCGCCGAGCTGCCGGCCGCGGGCCCGGCGCAGGTCGCGCAGCTGTGGCAGCAGCCGCGACGCCGACTGCCGCCAGCTCGCGCGGGTCGCCGTCCTCAGCCGGGCGGCGAGGTCGGCGTCGCCGGCGATCAGCCGGACGTCGAGCAGCCCGAGCCCGGCCTTCGGATCGGTCGAGGCCACGGTGACGGCCTCGGCGACGGTGCGGACCGAGTGGTCCAGGCGCAGGCCGGCGTCCCACACCGGGTACCAGAGCGCGTCGGCGAGGGCGGCGATCTCGGGCCGCTCCTCGTGCACCAGGACCAGGTCGAGGTCACCGTGCGGCGGCGGCTCACCCCGGCCGAGACTGCCGACGGCGACCAGCGCGACGCCGTCGGTACCGGTCCTGGGCGGCGGCGCGCCCCGGCGCTGCTTGGGCGGGGGCGTGCCCGCGACCGCGTCACCGAGCAGGCCGGAAAGCCAGGCGTCCAGCGCCGTGACCCGCTCGGCGCGGGCCAGGCCCGGCAGGGCCTCGATGTCCAGCACGACTCCCCCTGTTCGGCGATGCGAGACGGCCGGGACGGCGGATCTCCCCCACCGCCCCGGCCGACCGGCTCCTCAGCGCTGCTCGGAGCGCTCGGCTCCCCGCGCGCTACAGCGCGTCCTCGCCCCGCTCCCCCGTGCGGACCCGCACGATCTCGTCGATCGTGGTCACCCACACCTTCCCGTCGCCGATCTGGCCGGTCGAGGCGGCCTCGACGACGGCGTCCACCACGCGGGCGGCGTCGGCCTCGCCGACGACCACCTCGATGCGCACCTTCGGCACGAAGTCCACCTGGTACTCCGCCCCCCGGTAGACCTCGGTGTGGCCCCGCTGGCGGCCGAAGCCCTGGACCTCGCTGACCGTCAACCCGGCGATGCCGATCAGCTCGAGGGCGTTCTTGACGTCGTCGAGCTTGAAGGGCTTGACGATGGCGGTGACGAGCTTCATGCCCGAATCCCTTCCGTGTTCCGCGCCTCGGCGTGCGCCTGGCCGCTCAGTGATGCTCCCCCACTGCCACCGAGTGAGGCGAAGTCGTACGCGGTCTCAGCGTGCTCGACGCTGTCGATGCCGGCGACCTCGGCCTCCTCGGTGATCCGGAAGCCCATGGTCCTCTGGATGATCGTCCCGATCACATAGGTGACCACGAAGGAGAACACCAGGACGGCGAGGGCCCCGACGACCTGCCGCCAGAGCTGGTCGAGGCCGCCGCCGTAGAACAGGCCGTCGACGCCGGCCGTGGTGGCCGCCGAGGCGAACAGGCCGACCGACACGGTGCCCCAGAGGCCGCCGACGAGGTGCACGCCGACGACGTCGAGGGAGTCGTCGTAGCCGAACCGGTACTTGAGACCGACGGCGAGCGCGCAGACCACCCCGGCGATCGCGCCGACCAGGATCGCGCCGAGCGGTGTCACCGACGAACAGGAGGGCGTGATCGCGACCAGTCCGGCCACGACGCCGGACGCCGCACCCAGCGACGTGGCGTGCCCGTCGCGGATCCGCTCCGTGGCCAGCCAGCCGAGAGCGGCCGCACCGGTGGCGACCATGGTGGTGACCCAGGTCTCGGCCGCCTGGCCGTTGGCCCCGAGCGCGGAGCCCGCGTTGAAGCCGAACCAGCCGAACCACAGCAGACCCGCACCGGTCATGACCAGGGTGAGGTTGTGCGGCCGCATCGGATCACGGCCGAAGCCGCGCCGCTTGCCGAGGATCAGGGCCAGCGCCAGACCGGCAGCACCGGCGTTGATGTGCACCGCAGTACCGCCGGCGAAGTCGATCACCTTGAGGTTGTTGGCGATCCAGCCGCCGACCGCGGACTGGGCGCCGTCGAAGGCGAAGACCCAGTGGGCGACCGGGAAGTAGACGATCGTGGCCCAGATGCCGGCGAAGACCATCCACGGCCCGAAGCGGGCCCGGTCGGCGATCGCGCCGGAGATCAGTGCGACGGTGATGATCGCGAAGACCGCCTGGAAGGCCACGAACGCCAGCGCCGGGATGCTGCCGACCAGGTGCGTGGCCGCGAAGCCCTTGGCTGCACCCGTTGTGCCGAGCAGCGTGGTGAGGCCGAAGAACTCGAAGGGGCTGCCGACGAGACCGCCGCCGACGTCGTTGCCGAAGGCCATCGAGTAGCCGTAGAGCACCCAGAGCACGCTGATCAGCGCCAGGGCCCCGAAGCTCATCATCATCATGTTCAGCACGCTCTTCGCGCGGACCATGCCGCCGTAGAAGAGCGCCAGACCGGGGGTCATGAGCAGCACGAGGGCCGCGCTGGCCAGGACCCAGGCGGTGTCGCCGGTGTTCACGGCAACCTCCTGACGTGGTGTCGGTGCGACCGCTGAGAGCAGCCATCACGGGTGGGTGAGCGGGTTGGCGCTCACGGTGCCGAACCCGTGTTTCTGCCGGCGGCGCCCGTACGTTTCCGATCGGTGAACAACGCGCCGGGCGACCGGGCGCCGTGTTCCAGCCGTGTTGCCGAGGCCGGACGGATCCGTCCGCCGCGCTCTCGACGGCTTGTTGCGAACGGGTTGCAGTAGCGTGGGACGACGTGACGTCAGCTCCCCCCGCGGCCGCGCCGGCGGTACCGGTCCCGACCGCTCGGCTCAGCCGCCGGGAGTGGCGCAGCGTCGGTGGCATGACCGCCGTCGTCGCGGGTCTGCACCTGCTGGGCTGGATCACGCTGATCGCCGTCGTCGTGCCCCACCACTACGACGTCGGCGGCCAGGTGTTCGGCATCGGCCTGGGCCTGACCGCGTACACGCTCGGCATGCGGCACGCCTTCGACGCCGACCACATCGCCGCCATCGACAACACGACCCGCAAGCTGATGGCCGACGGCCGCCGGCCGCTCTCGGTCGGGTTCTGGTTCTCCCTGGGCCACTCGTCGGTGGTCTTCGGGCTGGTCGCCCTGCTGGCCGCCGGCGTGCGGGCGCTGGCCGGCCAGGTCGAGGCGCGGGACTCGACGCTGCAGCACGTCACCGGCCTGTTCGGGCTCGCCGTCTCCGGCACGTTCCTGCTGCTGATCGGGCTGGTCAACCTCGGCGTGCTCCGCAGGATCCTCGGGGTCTGGCGGGGCATGCGGGCGGGCACCTACGACGAGGCCGCGCTCGAGGCGCACCTGAACGACCGCGGCTTCCTGAGCCGCATCCTGGGCCGGTTCACGCGGGCGGTCACCCGGCCCTGGCACATGTACCTCGTGGGCCTGCTGTTCGGCCTCGGGTTCGACACCGTGACCGAGGTGGCCCTGATCGTGCTGGCCGGAGGTGCGGCGGCGTTCGCGCTGCCCTGGTACGCGCTGCTGACCCTGCCGGTGCTGTTCGCCGCCGGCATGAGCCTGCTCGACACCATCGACGGCTCGTTCATGAACTTCGCCTACGGCTGGGCGTTCTCCAAGCCGGTGCGGAAGGTCTACTACAACCTCACGATCACCGGCCTGTCGGTGGCGGTCGCGCTGATCATCGGCGGGATCGAGCTGATCGCCGTCCTCGTCGACCGGCTGGGCATCCACTCGGGCCCGCTCGCCGCGATCGGCGCGCTGAACCTCAACTCCGTGGGCTACGCGATCGTCGCCCTGTTCGCGCTGACCTGGGTCGTGTCGGGGCTGGTCTGGCGCTTCGGCCGCATCGAGCAGCGCTGGACGCCCGAGGAGATCGCCTAGATCTCCCCGACCAGTCCCTCGGCAAAGGCCCGCGGCTCGAACGGCGCGAGGTCGTCGGGCCCCTCCCCCAGCCCGATCAGCTTCACCGGGATGCCGAGCTCGCGCTGCACGGAGACGACGATGCCGCCCTTGGCGGTGCCGTCGAGCTTGGTGAGGACGACGCCGGTGACGGCCACGGCCTCGGTGAACACCCGCGCCTGGACGACGCCGTTCTGGCCGGTCGTCGCGTCGAGCACCAGCAGCACCTCGGTGACCGGCGCCTGCTTCTCCACGACCCGCTTGACCTTGCCGAGCTCGTCCATCAGGCCGGACTTGGTGTGCAGCCGGCCGGCGGTGTCGATCACCACGGTGTCGACCTCGCCCTCCATGCCGGTGCGCACCGCCTCGAAGGCCACCGATGCGGGGTCCCCGCCCTCCCGGCCGCGCACGGTGAGCACGCCGACGCGCTCGCCCCACGTCTCGAGCTGATCGGCCGCGGCGGCGCGGAAAGTGTCGGCGGCGCCGAGGACGACGCTCTTCCCGTCGCCCACGAGCACGCGCGCGATCTTGCCGACCGTCGTCGTCTTGCCGGCGCCGTTCACGCCGACCACGAGGACGACGCCCGGGCGCCCCTCCCGGCGGACGGTGCCCAGCGTGCGGTCCATGTCCGGCCCGAGCACCGCGGTGAGCTCGCGCACCAGGAGCTCGCGCAGGTCCTGACCACTCGCGGTGGCCAGCACCATCGACTGGGTGCGCAGCCGCTCGACGATCTGCGTGGTGGCCGCGACCCCGACGTCGGCGGCGAGCAGGGTCTCCTCGATCTCCTCCCAGTCGTCCTCGGTCAGCTTCTCGCGGGCCAGCACGGTGAGCAGGCCGCGGCCGAGGGAGGACTGCGAGCGGGCCAGCCGCGAGCGCAGCCGCACCAGCCGGCCGGCCGACGGCGGCGGCGTCTCGAAGACGAGCCCCGGCTCCGGCTCGGCCGGCGGGAGCTCGACCGTGGGAGGCGCCTCGGGCTGCACCGCGTCGGGCTGCTCGACGGGCGGCGCCGGCGGCGCCGCCTGCGGGGGGCGCGGCCGGGTGAGCGTCGTGCCGGCGGCCGCGTCGTCGGCGAGGCGGGTGGTGCCCCGTCCCCGGCTGACCAGCAGCCCGACCCCGGCCAGCACGGCGATGACGAGGATCGCTACCGCGATGAGCACGAATTCCATGACCAGGAGTCTCCCAGGACGCCGGGGCCGTCGTGCGCGAGGCTGTGCCCATGCCGCCCTCCGTTCCGAACCCTCCCGGCCTCGTGCTGGGCCCGCTGCTCCGGCACGTCGACCCAGTCTCGGCCACCGTCTGGGTGGAGACCGACCGCGCCTGCGAGGTCGAGGTGCTCGGCCGGCGCGCCCGCACGTTCTGCGTCGGCGGCCACCACTACGCGCTGGTCGTGGTCGAGGACCTGGCACCGGGGAGCGTCACGCCCTACAAGGTGCGGCTGGACGACGCGCCGGTCTGGCCGGCTCCCGGCTCCCCCTTCCCGGCGAGCCGCATCCGCACCCCGGGGCGCGAGGGAGCCTTCCGGATCGCCTTCGGGTCCTGCCGCTACGCGACGGCGGCCACGGCCGCCGCCGAGGACGGCATCCCACCCGACGCGCTGCAGTCCTACGCCGTCCGCCTGGCGGCGCAGGACGAGCACGAGTGGCCCGACGCGCTGGTGCTGCTCGGTGACCAGATCTACGCCGACGAGCTCACCCCGGTGACCCGCCGCTGGCTGGGCCGCCGCCGGGGCCGCCCGGTCGCGGACGACGCCCAGGTCGCCGACTTCGAGGAGTACACGCGGCTCTATCGCGAA
>DASYGS010000120.1:0-28636 GCA_035999465.1 Blastococcus sp.
TGCCTCCCCGGCGGCCATCGCGGTCGTGAAGTGGTTGAGCGACTCGACGTCGCGGAAGTCGTCGATGCCGGCGAACGGGAAGTTCGCCATGCCGATCTCCTCGCCCTGGTAGACGTAGGGCGTCCCGCGGTGCAGGTGCAGGAGCGTCGCCAGGCAGGTGGCCGAGTCGCGCCGGAACTGCGGGCTGTCGTCGCCGAACCGGGAGACCGCGCGCGGCTGGTCGTGGTTGTCCCAGTAGAGGGAGTTCCAGCCGACGTCGGCCAGCCCTGCCTGCCAGTGCCCGAACGAGGCCTTCAGGTCGCGCAGCCGCAACGGCACCGGCCGCCACTTCGAGCCGTCGAGGTCGAGGGACACGTGCTCGAACTGGAACACCATGTCCACCTCCGCGCGGGCGGGGTCGGTGAACAGCTGCGCCTGCTCGACCGTGACGCCGGGCATCTCGCCGACGGTCAGCAGCGCCTCGGAGCGGCCGGCGAACACCTCCCGGTGCATCTCCTGCAGGAACTCGTGGATCCGCGGCCCGCACAGGTAGGACGCCGACCCGTCGCCGAGCGCCGATCCGGCCAGCGGCGGCCCGTCGTGCAGGTGGCCGTCCGGCGCCCCGTTGATGCCCCGCAGGTCCTTGGAGATCATGTTGATGACGTCCATGCGGAAGCCGTCGACCCCGCGGTCGAGCCACCACCGCATCATCTCGTAGATCGCCGTCCTGACCTCGGGGTTCTCCCAGTTGAGGTCGGGCTGGCTGCGGTCGAACAGGTGCAGGTAGTACTCGCCGGAGGCCTCGTCGAGCTCCCAGGTGGAGCCCGAGAAGAACGACTGCCAGTTGGTGGGTTCGGCACCGGGATCGCCGGCGCGCATCCCCGCCCGCGCCGGGCGCCACCAGTACCAGTCGCGCGTGGGCGAGCCCGGCCCCGAGCGCGACTCGACGAACCAGGGGTGCTCGTCGCTGGTGTGGTTGACCACCAGGTCCATCAGCAGCCGCATGCCGCGCCGGTGCAGCTCGGCGATGAGCTCGTCGAGCTGGGCCAGCGAACCGAACATCGGGTCGATGCCCTGGTAGTCGCTGATGTCGTAGCCGTTGTCGGCCTGCGGGGAGGGGTACACGGGCGAGAGCCACAGGACGTCGACGCCGAGATCGAGCAGGTGGTCCAGGCGCGCGAGGACGCCGCCGAGGTCACCGATTCCGTCGCCGTCGGAGTCCTGGAAGGAGCGCGGATAAACCTGGTAGACGACGGCGCTGGTCCACCACGGCGCGGACCCGGCGCCCATCGGGCCTGGCGCGTGCTCCGGGCGCATCAGGCAGGGACGCCGTGGTGCACGGCCTCGACGTTGTTGCCGTCGGGGTCGCGGAAGAACCCGCCGTAGTAGCCCGGGTGGTACTCGGGCCACTCCCGCGGCTCGTGCAGGATCTCGGCGCCGTCGGCCCGGGCGAGCGCCACCACCTCGTCGACCGCCGCCCGGGACGGTGCGCCGATCGCGAGGTGCACCGGCCGGGCGCCGGGGCCCTCCATCGGGCCGAACCAGAGCGAGGGTGCCCCCTCGGGCCCGCTGAGCCCGACGACGGCGCCCCCGGGAGTGTCGAAGCGCATCGCCTGCCGCACCCCGCACGGCGCGAAGACCCGCAGGTAGAAGCCGGCCGCGGCGTCGACGTCCGCGCACTGAAGAGCCAGATGGTCCAGCATGCGTGCGGACAGTAGCCCGGCGCCGGCCCCGTCGGGGCGTCCGGGGCCGGGGTGTCCATGGGAGTTCCGGAACGTTGTGCTCTGCCCACCGGTGGGGGCAGAGCACGACGTCGGCGGGACCAACCTGGTCCGGGCGGCACCTCGGCGGCCGACGGGTCAGGCGGTAGCCCGGACGCGCCCCGCCGGGCGCTGCTTTGATGAGGGAGGTGCCGGGACCTTCCCGGCGCAGGAGGGAGCACCGTGGCCGAGCTGAGCCGACCGGACGTCGAGCCGCCCACCGGGCCGGCGCCCGACGACCTCGTGATCGAGGACCTCGTCGTCGGCGACGGCCCCGAGGCGACCGAGGGCAGCCTCGTGAGCGCCCACTACGTCGGCGTCACGCACGACGGCGGCGAGCAGTTCGACGCCTCGTGGGACCGCGGCGACCCGCTCGAGTTCCGGCTGGGCGTCGGCATGGTCATCCAGGGCTGGGACGAGGGCATCGCCGGGATGAAGGTCGGTGGCCGGCGCCGGCTGACGATCCCCGCGCACAAGGCCTACGGCGAGCGCGGCGCGGGCGGCGTCATCAAGCCCGGCGCGACGCTGGTGTTCGTGGTCGACCTCGTCGGCGTGAGGTAGCAGCCCCCGCGAAGTTGATCATCGTCTGCGTGCGCGGACCACGCGACGACTCGCCGCCGCGGGCTGCACGCAGACGATGATCAACACGCGGGGCGCCGGATCGGCAGGTTGAGACGACACCCTGTGGGGAACCTGGCAGGCCATGACGCCGCCCCGCCAGGACACCCCGACGGACGCCGGCACGGCCGACCCCACCCCCTGCACCGACCGCCCCTCCGATCCGGACGCGAAGCAGAACGTCGGCGAGAACGGCGGGGCGCCGGCGGAGGCCCAGGAGTCGGGGGGCGAGTCGACGGGCACCGTCGTCGTCGCCGGCATCGTCAATCTCGGCATCGCCCTCGCCAAGCTCGTCGGCGGGCTGATCAGCCACTCCTCGGCGATGCTCTCCGAGGCGGCGCACTCGGTCGCCGACACGGTCACCGAGGTGTTCCTCTTCGTCGCGCTCAAGCGCGGGGAGAAGGCGCCGGACGAGAAGCACCCCTTCGGCTACGGCCGCGAGACCTACTTCTGGGCGTTCCTCGCTTCATTGATGACCTTCCTGGTCGGCGCCGGCTTCTCGATCTTCCAGGGCGTCACCACGATCATCAGCCGCGAGCCGGGCGGGCCGCCGCTGATCTCCTACATCGTGCTGGCCGTCTCGTTCGTGCTCGAGGGCCTCTCGTTCCGCAAGGCGGTCACGCAGGTGCGCGGCGCGGCCCGGAAGTGGGGGACCAGCCCGCAGGGCTACCTGAAGGGGACGACGGACACCACCGTCAAGGCGGTCACCTTCGAGGACGGCGCGGCGCTCGTCGGGCTGGTGCTCGCCGCGGGGGGCCTCCTCCTCGAGCAGTTGACCGGCGACCCGCTCTGGGACGGCGTCTCGGCGGTGCTCATCGGTGCCCTGCTCATCGTCGTGGCCTTCATCCTGGCCCGGGCGAACAAGTCGCTGCTGATCGGCCAGTCCGCGTCGCCGTCGATCGAGGAGGAGCTCCGCGGGGAGATCGCCGCGCTGGAGCACGTCGACGGCGTCCCGTTCCTGCTCACCTCGGTGATCGGCCCCGGCAAGCTGCTCGTCGCGGCCAAGGTCGACTTCGACGACAGCTCCACCGTCGCCGACATCGAACGGGTCGCCGACGAGGCCGAGCGGCGCCTGGTCGCCCGGCACGAGGGGGTCATGTACGTCTTCCTCGACCCGACCGCGGGCGATGCCAACGCCCAGGTGCAGGCCCACCGGCCGGAAGGACGGCGGAATGCATGACGGCGCACCGAAGTTGCGCCGGGCATGCAGGTAGAGGTCTGGTCCGACGTCGTGTGTCCGTGGTGCTACATCGGCAAGCGCCGGCTGGAGAGCGCGCTCGAGCAGTTCCCGCACCGTGACCAGGTCGAGGTCGTCTGGCGCTCCTTCCAGCTCGACCCGAGCGTCCCGGAGGGGGACACGCACCCGACCCTGCCGGCGCTGGCCGCCAAGTACGGCACCGACGTGGAGGCGATGCGCGCGAACATGACGCGCGTCGAGGAGGTCGCCGCGACCGAGGGGCTGCACTACGACCTGGCGAACGGCGTCAGCGGGAACACGCTGCGCGCGCACGAACTGCTGCACCTCGCCGCCGAGCGCGGCCTGGGGCCGGAGCTGAAGGAGCGGTTGCTGCACGCGCACTTCGAGGAGGGCCGTTCGGTCTTCGACGTCGACTCGCTGGTGTCGCTGGCGGCCGAGGTGGGCCTCGACGAGGCCGAGGCGCGCGAGGCGCTGGCCGACCGGCGCTACCTGGCCGCCGTCCACGCCGACGCGGCGACCGCGCAGGCGCTCGGCGCCACCGGCGTGCCGTTCTTCGTGGTCGACCGGAAGTACGGCGCCGCGGGCGCGCAGCCGGCCGAGCTGCTGCTGCAGATCCTCGAGCGAGCGTGGGCCGATGCGCACCCGCTGCTCACGGTGCCGGCCGCCGAAGGCTGCGACGACGGCAGCTGCGCGGTCTAACCGAGCAGCTTCGAGGCGGCGCGGAGCGCCTTCTCCGCGTCGGCGTCCAGCTCGCGGACGACGTCCGTGGCGGACCGTTCCGTCCGCACCAGCCCGACCGATTCGCCGGCGTACAGCGGTGCGTTCGCCGGGTCGCCGGTCCGGCGGCCGTCGACGACCCGCTGCCGGGCGGCGGCGTCGTGGACCAGCTCGTCCTCGCGCCCGTGCCACGTCCGGCTGAAGTCGTTGACCAGCGCGCGGCCCGGCCAGCGCTCGGGCCAGGCGATCCCCTCCGCGACGTCGAACGCGCGGGTGAGCACCGTCTCGTCGCCCGAGGCCGCCCGGATCCGTTCGCGTGCCGCGGGTGAGTTCAGGCCCTCCGTGCAGGAGAGCAGCGGCGTGCCGATCCAGACGCCGGCCGCGCCGGCGACGAGTGCGGCGGCCATGCCGCCCCCCGTCGCGATGCCGCCGGCGGCGACGACCGGGCGGTCGGTGAGCGTGAGGACCTCCTGCAGCAGCGGCAGCATCGCCCGCCTGCCCGTGTGACCGCCGCCCTCGGTGCCCTGCACCACCAGGACGTCGACGCCCGCCTCGAGGGCGCGGTGGGCGTCCACGGTCGTGTTCACCTGCGACACCGCGGCGATACCCGCGTCGTGCAGCGGGCCGACCCACGGCGCCGGATCGCCGAAGGAGACCGACACCAGGCTGGGCGCCGCCGCGACCGTCGCCTCGAACAGCTCGGGCCTCGTCTCCAGCACCCAGATCATCAGCCCGACCCCGAAGGGCAGCAGGTCCGCGGCCGGGATCGCGCACTGCTCGGTGACGAAGTCGGGCGAGGCCGAGCCGCTGATCCCGATCATCCCGAGGCCGCCGGCCGCCGAGACCGCGCGGGCGAGCTCGCCGCCGGCGACACCGGCCATCGGCGCCCCGATGATAGGGGTCGTCAGGTCGAACCAGCGGGTCAGCGGGGTCTTGATCACGGTGTCATCGTGCCCGCTACCGCCCCGCCGCCGCCCGGTGGCCGAGCACGGTCCCCTCAGGAGCGGCGGCCGGTCAGGCGGAGCGGTCCTCGACCTGCACCGGGTCGGGGCCGGTCCAGGGGCCGATCCGGTCGAGCAGCTGATCGCGCGTGGCCAGCCGCGGGCCGGCCTGCACCGGGTAGGCGTCGTAGGAGCCCTTGGTGAGCTCGCGTGCGGCGTGCAGGGCGAAGTTGGGGTCGTCCTGCGCCTCGCGGGCGATCGCGACGAGGTCCGCCGAGCCGCCGGCCACGATCGCCTCGGCCTGCCGCGGGTCGACGACCAGGCCGACCGCGACCGTCGCGACGCCGGCCTCGGCGCGCACCCGCGCGGCGAACGGCACCTGGTAGCCGTACCCGATGGGGTGATCCCAGCCGTTGCCCAGGCCGCCGCCGGAGGTGTGGACGGCGTCGACGCCACGGGCCGCGAGCTCGCGCGCGAGGGCGACGGTGTCCTCCAGCGTGAGGCCGTCGCGGGAGCCGTCGACCGAGGAGACCCGCACGAACAGCGGCTTCTCGTCGGGCCAGACGGCCCGGACCGCGTCGACGACCTCGAGGGGGAACCGCATCCGGTTCTCGCGGGAACCGCCGTAGCCGTCGGTGCGCCGGTTGGTCAGCGGGGACAGGAACTGGTGCAGCAGGTAGCCGTGCGCGGCGTGCAGTTCGACGACGTCGAACCCGGCCGCCAGGGCGCGGCGGGCGGCGGCCACGAAGGCCTCGCGGACCTCGGCCATGCCGTCGGCCGAGAGCTCGGACGGCGTGGGCCAGGCCGGCCCGACCGGCGTCGCGCTCGGCCCCACGGTCGGCCACGGATCCTCGCCCGGACGCGCGTTCTCCCTGGTCACGGGCCCGCCGCCGTCCCACGGGCGCCGGCTGCCGGCCTTCGCGCCGGCGTGCGACAACTGGATGCCGGCCGCGGCGCCCTCGGCGTGCAGGAAGTCGACGACCCGGGCGAGGCCGGGGATCTGCTCGTCGGTCCACAGGCCGACGTCGGCGTGGCTGATCCGGCCGTGCTCGGTCACCCCGGTCGCCTCGACCAGCACCAGCCCGAAACCCCCGAGCGCGAAGCGGCCGAGGTGCACCAGGTGGTAGTCGCCGACGACCCCGCCGGTCACCGAGTACTGGCACATCGGCGCGACGACGAGACGGTTGCGCAGCGTCACGCCGCGGAGGGTCAGGGGGCTCAGCAGGGCGGATGTGCTCACGACATGATGCCAACGCGGGTGGCCGCCAGGGTCTTCCGACCTGAAGACCAGACGTCCTAGACGTAACATCTCTCACGGTTACAGGAGCGCAACCCGCAAGTAACCTGACCTGATCGCAGATCTTCGGACACGACCCGTCGTCGTCCGACCCGGAGATGCACGTACAGCGCCGGCGGAGGGCACCCACCGGCGTTCCCACAGGATGGAGACGCCGTGACCACAGTGGCCATTCCCGGTCTCGAGAACGCCCCGACCACCCACGCTCGCCTGCTGGCATGGGTGCGGGAGATGGCGGAGCTGACCACCCCCGACGAGATCGTCTGGGTCGACGGCAGCGACGAGGAGTGGGAGCGGCTCACCCAGAAGCTCGTCGCGGCCGGCACGTTCACCAAGCTCGACGCCAAGCCGAACTCGTTCCACTGCGCCTCCGACCCCAGCGACGTCGCCCGGGTCGAGGGCCGCACCTTCATCTGTTCGGTCGACGAGGCCGACGCCGGTCCGACCAACAACTGGATGGACCCGGCCGAGATGAAGTCGGTCATGACCGAGCTGTACCGCGGGTGCATGCGCGGCCGGACCATGTACGTCATCCCGTTCTGCATGGGCCCGATCGAGGCCGAGGCCCCGATGTTCGGCGTCGAGATCACCGACTCCGAGTACGTCGTCGTCTCGATGCGGGTCATGGCCCGCATCGGCTCGAAGGTCCTCGACGCGCTGGGCACCGACCGGGAGTTCGTGCCGGCCATGCACTCCGTCGGCGCCCCGCTCGAGCCCGGCCAGGCCGACGTGCCGTGGCCGTGCAGCGACACCAAGTACATCGTCCAGTTCCCCGAGGAGCGGATGATCTGGTCGTACGGCTCGGGCTACGGCGGCAACGCCCTGCTGGGCAAGAAGTGCTACTCGCTGCGCATCGCCTCGGTGATGGCCCGCGACGAGGGCTGGCTCGCCGAGCACATGCTGATCCTCAAGCTGACCAGCCCGCAGCAGAAGACCTACTACGTCGCGGCCGCCTTCCCGTCGGCCTGTGGCAAGACGAACCTGGCCATGCTCGAGCCGACGATCCCGGGCTGGAAGGTCGAGACCCTCGGCGACGACATCGCCTGGATGCGCTTCGGTGAGGACGGCCGGCTCTACGCCCTCAACCCCGAGTACGGCCTGTTCGGCGTCGCGCCGGGCACGGGCTGGGACACCAACCCGAACGCCATGCGCACCATCGACAAGGGCAACTCGGTGTTCACCAACGTCGCCCTCACCGACGACGGCGACATCTGGTGGGAGGGCATGACCGAGGAGCCCCCGGCCCACCTCATCGACTGGAAGGGCCGCGACTGGACGCCGGAGAGCGACGAGCCCTCCAGCCACCCGAACAGCCGCTTCTGCACCCCGATCACGCAGTGCCCGATCCTGGCGCCGGAGTACGACGACCCGAAGGGCGTGCCGATCTCGGCGATCCTCTTCGGGGGCCGCCGCAAGACCACGATCCCGCTGGTCACGGAGGCCCGCGACTGGAACCACGGCGTCTTCATGGGCGCGACGCTCTCCTCGGAGACGACGGCCGCCGCCACCGGCGCCGTCGGCGTCGTGCGCCGCGACCCGTTCGCCATGCTGCCGTTCATCGGCTACAACGCCGGTGACTACTTCGGCCACTGGGTCGCGACCGGCAAGGCGCACGACGCGACCAAGCTCCCGCGGATCTTCTACGTGAACTGGTTCCGTCGCGACGAGGACGGCGGCTTCCTGTGGCCCGGCTTCGGCGAGAACAGCCGCGTGCTCAAGTGGGTCATCGAGCGCCTCGAGGGCACCGCGGCCGCCGTCGAGACGCCGGTCGGCCACGTGCCGACCATCGACTCGCTCGACGTGTCGGGTCTGGACATGACCGAGGACCAGGTCGAGAAGGCCCTCGCCGTCAAGAAGGACGAGTGGCGCGAGGAGGTCCCGCAGATCACCGAGTGGTTCGAGAAGTTCGGTGACAAGCTGCCCAGCACGATGTGGGACGAGCTGGAGATCCTCAAGAGCCGGCTCGCCTGACCGCTCGCTGAACGACCGAGGCCCAGGACCGCACCGGTCCTGGGCCTCCGTCGTGCCTGCGCAGGCCGGGAACCTCCCGGTCCGTTAGCGTGGCCGTGATCGGTCCCGGCCGCCCCCCGACCCCGACGAAGGCCATCTCCTCCGTGCCGAATCCCTACCTGCAGGTGCTGCGGACACCGCACGCCCTGCGCATGGTGCTGGCCGCGTTCATCGGCCGGCTGCCGCTGTCGATGGTGGGCCTGGGCTCGGTGCTGCTGATCGCGTCGGAGACCGGGTCCTACGCCCTCGGCGGCGCCGTGGCCGCCGTGGGTGCGGTGACCACCGCCCTCGCCGGCCCGGTGATCGGCCGCTGGGCCGACAGCTACGGCCAGCGCCGCGTGCTGCTGCCGGTGCTCGCCGTCTTCGTCGCCGCCGGCCTGACCTTCCTGTTCGCGGTCCGCGAGAACTGGCCGGTGTGGATCGTGTTCGTCGCGGCCGGGCTGGCCGGCGCGTGCATCCCGCCGGTGTCGTCGATGATCCGGGTGCGCTGGACGCACCTGCTGCGCGGCAGTCCCCGGCTGCCGACGGCGCTGGCGATGGAGTCGGTGGTCGACGAGTTCGTGTTCATCGTCGGCCCCGTGCTGGTCACGTTCCTGTCCACCACAGGGCACGCGACCTCCGGCGTCGTCACCGCCTTCACCCTCGCCACCGTCGGCAGCCTGCTGTTCGCCGCCCAGCACCGCACCGAGCCGCCACCCGGCGGCCACGAGAGCCGCAGCGGCCCGTCGGCGATCCGGACGCCGGGGCTGCGGGTGCTGTTCGTCGTCGGCGCGGCGGTCGGGGCGGTCCTGGGCACGCTCGAGATCTCGCTGGTCGCCTTCGCCGACGAGGTGGGGGCGCGCTCGCTGTCCGGCGTCCTCATCGCCGGGCTGGCGGTGGGCTCGATGGTCAGCGGGATCGGGTGGGGCATCGTGCCGTGGCGCCTGTCGCTGCGGCGCCGGCTGGCGGGTGCGCTCGTGGTGCTGACCCTGATGAGCATCCCGCTGCTGCTCGTCCACGCCATCTGGGTCATGGTCCCGTTCGTCGTGCTCGCCGGGATCGCGGTCTCGCCGTCGCTGATCAGCTCGTTCACGCTGGCCGAGCTGCTCGTGCCGAAGGCCGTGGTCACCGAGGCGTTCACCTGGATCGGCACCGCCCTCGGGCTCGGGGTCGCCGTGGGCGCCTCGGTGGCCGGCAAGGTGGTCGACGTGGCCGGCGCGAACCGGGCGTTCCTCGTCGCGACGGTCGCCGCGGCGGTGGCGGCCGCCACCGTGACGGGGTTCCGCACGCTGCTGCAGGTGCCCGCCGAGCATGCGCAGCACCCCGTCCTGACCTCGTCGTGACCATGAACGGCCCTCCGGACGGCGCACACTCGATCGACGAGCTCCTCGCGCGTGCGCGGAGCAGGATCGAGCGGGTCGAGCCGGCGGACGCCTGGCTCCGCGCGCGGTCCGGGGCTCTCCTGGTCGACACCCGTCCGGCCGAGCAGCGGATCCGGGACGGCCTGGTGCCGGGAGCCCTGATCGTCGACCGCAACGTGCTCGAGTGGCGACTGGACCCGGCCAGCCCCCACCACCTACCGGAGATCACCGGCTACGACGTCGAGGTGATCGTGCTCTGCAACGAGGGCTACAGCTCCAGCCTCGTCGCCGACACCCTGCGCTCCCTGGGCCTGTCGCGGACCGTGGACGTCATCGGCGGCTTCCGGGCCTGGGTCGCCATCGGCCTGCCCGTCGTCCCCGCCTGACATGCTCGGAGCGTGAGCCGCTCCCGTCCCGCCGCCGGAGGGGGCCGGCGGCTCGGGGTCGCCCCCGAGCGGCTGGGCCGCTGGCTGGACGGCGTGGCCGAGCGGCACGGCGCGTTCACCGACGTCACGTCTGCCGACGGCGCGGTGCGGATCACCTGTGCCGACACGACGACGGTGACGCTCCGGGCTCCGTTCGACTGGACCCCCGGCCCGCAGTTGCTGAGCGGCTTCACCGCGGCCGCCCGCGAGCCCCGGCGCGCCGCGGTCCTCCTGGTGCGGCGGGGGCGCTGGGCGGTCGGGGTCTTCGACGGCGACGCGCTCGTGGTGTCCAAGGTCGACGCCCGCCTGGTGCAGGGGCGGACAGCGGCCGGCGGCTGGTCCCAGCAGCGCTTCGCCCGGCGGCGGGGCAACCAGACCGACGCCGTCGTCGACCACGCCGTCGAGACCGCCGTCCGGGTGCTGCTGCCGCACGCGGGCACCCTGGCCGCGCTGTTCACCGGCGGCGACCGGCCGCTGGTCGACGCCGTGCTCGCCGACCCCCGGCTGCGACCGCTCGCCGCCCTCCGCCGGGAGCCCGCGCTCGACGTCGGCGACCCGACGAAGGCCGTGCTGCTCACGACGCCGGCGAAGTTCCGGGCCGTCGACATCGTGATCGTCGAGCCCGGCGAGACCTGAGCAGGACGTCGTCCGGAAAAGGACGGTGAGGGATCGGGCGGCGGCAGGTAACGTCCATCGACCGTGTCCTCTGCCCCCAGCGAGACGACCACCGACCCCGATCCCGTGCTCACCGCCGAGCGTGCCCACCTGGCGCGCGCGGCCGACTGCCTCACCGAGATGCGCGCCGCCGCCCACGCGGTGACCGACGCCGGCGTCGACGCCTGGGCCTCCGAGCGGCTGGGTGCCGCCCGTGCCGAGCGGCTGCGCGCGCTGGCCGCCGACCCGCACCTGCCCGAGTTCTTCGGCCGCACCGACGACCCCTCCGAGACCTTCCACATCGGGCGCAGGCACGTCCGCGACGCGGCCGGCGACCCGGTCGTCATCGACTGGCGGGCGCCGATGAGCCGGCCGTTCTACCAGGCCAGCGCGGCGGATCCGCAGGGCCTGGTGCGCCGCCGGAGGTTCGGCTTCGCCGGCGGCGAGCTCACCAGCTACGAGGACGAGCGGCTGGCCGAGCACGACGACTCCGGGGACGGCGTCAGCGACCTGATGCGCGCCGAGATCGAGCGCCCCCGCAGCGGACCGATGCGCGACATCGTCGCCACCATCCAGCCCGACCAGGACGACATCGTGCGGGCGCCGCTCACCGAGTCGATCTGCGTGCAGGGCGCCCCGGGCACCGGCAAGACGGCGGTGGGGCTGCACCGCGCCGCCTACCTGCTCTACACCCACCCCGGGCAGCTGGCGCGGACCGGTGTGCTGGTCGTGGGCCCGAACCGCGCCTTCCTGCGCTACATCGAGCAGGTGCTGCCCACCCTCGGCGAGGTGGACGTCGCCCAGACGACGGTGGCCGATCTGACGGCGCGGGTGCCCGTGCGGGCCGTCGACCCGCCCGAGGTCGCCGTCCTGAAGGGCGATCCACGGATGGCCGACGTCCTGCGGCGGGCGCTGTGGGGCGAGATCGCCAAGCCGGCCGACTCCGTGCAGGTGCCGCTGGCCGGCCGGAAGTACCGGGTGTCGCTCGAACGGCTCAAGCGCTACGTCGACGACCTCCGCCGCCGCTCGCGCACCGAGGACGACCAGCAACTGCTGCACTACGCGGCCGGCCGGGAGCGGCTGGCCATGTCGCTGGCCGAGGACGCCCGGCGGCAGAAGGAGGCAGCCGGCGGCAGCCCCACGGACGCCGAGACCCACAAGGCCGCCCGCAGCCCCGAGGTGGCCGCGTTCTGCGAGTCGGTGTGGCCCGCCAGGGACGCCGCCGGCCTGGTGTTCGCGCTCTGGACCGACCGTGACCTGCTGGCCCGCGCGGCGCGGGGGATCCTGGACGACGCCGAGCAGGCGCTGCTGGGGTGGGCGAGCGTGCCCCGCTCGGTGCGCACTGCGCCGTGGACGCCGGCCGACGCCGTGCTCGTCGACGAGGCGGCCGGCCTGCTCGAGCGCACCGCCGGCTACGGGCACGTGGTGCTCGACGAGGCGCAGGACCTCTCGCCGATGGAGTGCCGCGCGGTCGCCCGCCGGCTGGCCGCCGGTTCGCTCACCGTGCTGGGCGACCTCGCCCAGGCCACCAGCCCGTGGGCGGCGGCCGACTGGGGGCAGACGCTGGCCGGCCTGGGCCGCCCCGACACCGTCGTCCGGCCGCTCACCCGGGGCTACCGGGTGCCGGGCGAGGTGCTCGACTACGCCAACCGCCTGCTGCCGGTCATCGCCCCCGACCTGCCGCCGGCCACCGCGATCCGCTCCGAGCCGGGCGCTCTCCGGATCCGGCCCGTCGCGACCCTCGCCGAGCCGCTGGTGCAGGTGGCGGGCGAGCTGGCGGCGGTGCCCGGGTCGATCGGCGTCGTCTGCGCCGATGCGGCGGTCGCCGACGTGGCCGTGCTGCTGCGGGACGCGGGGCTGGACGCCGAGGTCCTCTCCGACGAGGCCGAGGCGGCCCGGCTGGCGGTCGTGCCGGCGAGCCTGGCGAAGGGGCTGGAGTTCGACGCGGTCGTCGTCGTCGACCCGGCCGCGATCGTGGCCGCCGAGCCGCGCGGGCTGCACCGGCTCTACGTCGTCCTGACCCGGGCGGTGAGCACCCTCGTCGTGCTGCACCGCGGCGACCTGCCCGCGCCCCTCACCGGTTGATCATCGGCACATGGCTGCCCGGCACGCCGGCGGGCGCAGCCACCCGACGGTGATCAACTCGGGGGACGGCGGTCAGCCGGCGTCGAGGAGGTGGCGGGCGGCCGCGTAGCCGCCGAGCCCGCTGACCGCGCCGCCGCGCACCGTCCCGCCCGAGGACGCCGCCACGATCCGCGGATGCGCCGTCGCGACGCCCCAGGTGCCGATCTCGTCGTCGCTCGCCGCGACCGGCCAGGCCAGGTCGCCGTGGAAGATGTGGCCGCCGGGCATGCCCAGCGACGCCTCGACGTCCAGCGGGGAGGCCGCGTCGAGGCAGGGCTCGCCGGCGGCGTCCCGGGCCAGGCAGTCGAGCAGCGGCTCCTCGAGGTGCGCGTCGAGCTGGGCCACCACCCGCCGCACCGCCTCGGCCCTGGCGCCCGCCGGATCGGCGCGGAACAGCTCGGCCGGGGTGTGCAGCCCGAACAGGGTGAGGGTGTGCCGGCCGGTCGCCTGCTCCACGGGGCCGAGCACCGACGGGTCGGTCAGCGAGTGGCAGTAGACCTCGAACGGGATGACGTCGGGCAGCTGCCCCGCGGCCGCCTGCGCGTAGGCCGCGTCGAGCTGGGCAGCTGCCTCGTCCACGTGGAACGTGCCGGCGAACGCGACGGCCGGATCGGCGCCCGAGCGCAGCCGGGGCAGCCGTGCCAGCACCATGTTGATCTTCAGCTGCGACCCCGACGGACGCGGGCCCGGGTCGGCGCCGGTCAGCTCGGCGAGCACGGACGGGGCGGCTCCGCACACGACGTGGTCCGCGTCGACGGCCGTCGTCCCCCCGTCGTCGTCGGTCCAGTGCACGGTGACGCCGTCGGGCCGCGTCTCCAGGGCCGTGACCGTCGCGCGGGTGACCAGCTCGGCGCCGCCGCGGCGGGCGGCGGCCGCCATGGCGCCGGTCACCGCGCCCATGCCGCCCACCGGCACCCGCCAGCGCCCCGTGCCGTTGCCGACCAGGTGGTAGAGGAAGCAGCGCCCGGCCAGGCCGTCGGCGGCGTGCACGTCGGCGAAGGTGCCGATCAGCCCGTCGGTCAGCGCCACGCCGCGGACGACGTCGTCGGAGAGGTGGTCGGCGACGAGGTCGGCCAGCGGCCGCTCGCGCAGGTCGTGCCACAGCTGCGGGTCGCGGAGCCGGCCGGCGAGCTCGGTGGGGGAGACGAGCGGCTCGGTCAGGCTGGGCGCGAGGTCCTCGGCGAGCGTGGCCAGCCGGCCGTAGAACCGTCGCCAGCCGGCGTACTCGTCGTCCGAGCCGGTCAGGCGCTGGAAGGAGCTCACCGTGGCCGGTCCCTCGTCCCGCTCGACGAGCAGCCCGGCGGGCCGCCCGTCGCGCACCGTCGCCGTGTAGGAGGCGACCGCCCGGTCGGCCAGCCGCACGTCCAGGCCGAGGTCGTCGACGATCCGGTCGGGCAGGAGGCTGACCAGGTACGAGTACGCCGAGAGCCGCACGTCGACGCCCTCGAACACCTGCCGGCTGATCGCGGCGCCCCCGACCTGCGCGAGCCGCTCCAGGACCAGCACCGACCGGCCGGCGCGGGCCAGGTAGGCCGCCGCGACGAGCCCGTTGTGCCCACCGCCGACGACGACGACGTCGTACCTGCTCCGTGTCACCGGCGCACGGTACCGAGCCGGGGCCGCCGGCGCCGCGGCGAGGCCCGAGCGGGGCGGTGTCCTGACCGGCGGGTCTGCCGGAGAGTGAGCGCCGTCGTCACACCGCTGTGACACCGGGCGCGCCGCAAGAGCCACCGAAAAGTTGCGGACAAATCCACAAATGACATCTATGTCATTGTCACGGCCCGGTAACGCACTTACGGTGAGTGTGTTCGTCGGGGCTGTGAGTCACTGGTCAGGGTGGCCCCCGCCGGGCGCCGTCGAACCGCCCCCGCGCAGCTGCCCGGAGGTAGGCGGCCGTGGAAGAGAAAGAGAGCCGCCGGCCTCATGGCGACCCCCTCCCCCCGTGCCCCGCGCACCGCCAGCCGACCGTCCGCGGGAACCGCCCGGCGGGGGATCGCGGTCCTTGCCGGCGTGCTCGGGATCCTCTTCACGGCGCTGCCGGCGCAGGCCGCGCCCACGACGTCGGCCGACGCGGCCCGGCTCATGGCCGCGCGCTCGCACGACCTCGAGGTGCTCTCCGAGAAGTTCGACACCGCGGGGGTGCGGCTCGCGGCCGAGGAGGCCGCCGTCAAGGCCGCCACGGCGAAGATGCAGAAGGCCACCGCCGTGCTCGGGCGGGCGCAGCAGGAGGTCCGCGGGATCGCCCGCAGCGCGTTCACCGGGGGCACCAGCCCGTTCCAGGCCTTCATCACGAGCAAGAACGCCGACGACTTCGTCGGCCGGATGACCACCCTCGAGACGATCGCCGGGCACCAGGACGCCGTCCTCCAGGTCGCCGCCGACGCCAACCTCGCCGCCGCCCAGGCGCAGGCCACCGCGCGGAAGGCCGCCGCCGCGGCGCGGGCGCAGTACACGTCGCTGCTCGCCCAGCAGGCGACGCTCAAGGCCCAGGTCGCGTCGTTCCAGAAGGACTTCGACCGGCTCAGCGCAGCCGAGCGGCAGGCGGTCGTCACCGCGCCCGAGCGCGCGAGCCGTGCCGACCGGCCGGCGCCGGTCGTGACCGGTCCGGTCGTCGCCCCCAGCCAGATCGCGCAGATCGTCGTCGACACCGCCCTGGCCCAGCGCGGCAAGCCCTACGTGTGGGCGGCCGCCGGTCCCGGCTCGTTCGACTGCTCGGGCCTGGTCGACTACGCGTTCGCGGCCGCGGGCGTGGGCCTGCCGCACTCCAGCCTGCTGCAGTCGCAGATGGGGCAGCCTGTCTCCCGCTCGCAGTTGCAGCCCGGTGACCTGGTCTTCTTCTACAGCCCGGTCAGCCACGTGGGCATCTACATCGGCAACGGGCAGATGGTGCATGCGCCCACCACCGGCGACGTCGTGAAGGTGTCCGACATCGACGTGATGGGTTACTTCGCCGGGGCCCGCCGGATCGGCTGACCGGGCACGGTCCCGGTCAGCCGCCGCTGACCTGCTGCAGCAGGCCCCAGACGAAGGTCGCCCGCACACCGCCGGGCAGGTGGACCTCCCAGCGGGTCACCACGCCGGGATCGACGCTGCGCGCACCCGGGACGGCGACGACGTCGTCGAGCACGTGCTCCCACACCAGCAGCCCGCCGGCGGACGCGGGCGGCACCGGTGAGCCCGGCCCGCGCGCGAGGTGCTCGTGCAGCACCGACCCGCCGGGACCGCTGACCACCTCCCACATCAGGTGCGGCCACAGCGGCAGCGGCCAGCGCCGCACCCGGACGTCGAAGTCGCCGAACCGCCGGTCCTCGAGCTCCTCGGGCGGCCCCAGGACCGCCGTCCGGAGGCCGACGCCCCGGGGCGCGCGGCGCGAGTGCTGCAGGGCCTGCCAGCGGGTGTGCGCCGCATGCGCCTCAGCCCGCGTGGCCCCGAGCCGGGGGAGCGCCTCGGCGACCAGGTCCGGCCGCAGGTCGGCCATCCGGCGCAGCAGGACCAGGCAGAACTCCCGCCGCGCCAGCCCCTGCACGCCGTCGACCCTGTCACCATGCGGTCGTGCTGCTGGACCGGGCCACCGCCGAGGGGATAGCGGACGGGTCCGTCACGCTCGCGTTCCGCCGGTGGGACCGGCCCCGCATGCGGCCCGGCAGCACCCAGCGCACGCGGGCGGGGGTGCTGGAGGTCCTGACCGTCGACGAGGTCGACCCCGGGGCCTTGACCGAGGACGACGCGGCCGCGGCCGGAGTGCGGTCGCTGGCACAGCTGCTCCGGCTGCTCGACCGCCGTCCGGGCGCGCACGTCTACCGCATGCGGGTGCGGGCCGCCGGCCCCGATCCTCGGATCGCCCTCCGTGAGCAGGCCGAGCTTGCCGGGGAGGACCGGCAGGCCCTCGACACCACCCTCGACCGGTGGGACGCCGCTCGCGGCGTGCCCTGGACCAGGCAGCTGCTGTGGCTCGTCGCCGAGCGGCCGGGGGTGCGTGCGCCCGACCTCGCGGCGGGCCTGGGGCGGGAGACCCTGCCGTTCAAGCGCGACGTCCGGAGACTGAAGGAGCTGGGCCTGACCATCAGCCTCGACGTCGGGTACGAGCTGTCGCCGAGGGGCCGCGCCTACCTGGCCGGGCGGTCCGGAACGGCCTGACCGTCGGTCAGTCCGGGCGGCTCGTTACGGTCCGAGTCATGCCGGAAACCGTCCTGCCCACGACCGCCCGCGCTCTCCTGGCGCGCACCGCCCGCGCCCAGCGCGAGGGCCGCGCGCCCAGCCTCGTCGCCGGCGTCGTCCGCGACGGCGGGCTGGTCTGGTCGACCGGGCGGGGCGACGTCCCCGAGCCGCACACCGACGTCCAGTACCGGCTGGGCTCGATCAGCAAGACGGTGACCGCCGTCGGGGTGATGCGGCTGCGGGACGAGGGGCGCCTGCACCTCGACGACCCGCTGGACCGGCACCTCCCCGGCACCCCGTTCGGCGACCGCACGATCGGTCAGCTGCTCTCCCACCTGGCGGGCGGCTCGGCGGAGAGCCCCGGTGGCTGGTGGGAGCGCACCCCCGGCGGCTCGCTCGACGACCTCGCCCTCACCCAGGACGACGTCGTCCTCGGTGCTGCGCGCCGGTTCCACTACTCCAACCTCGGCTTCGGCCTGCTCGGCGAGCTGCTGGCACGGGCACGGGGCGCGTCGTGGGACGACGTCGTCACCGCCGAGGTCCTCGCGCCGCTCGGGATGACGCGGACGACGCCCCGGCCCGTCGCGCCGGCGGCCCAGGGCTACGCGGTGCACCCGTGGGCCGACGCGGTCCTTCCCGAGCCCGAGCACCACGCCGGCGTCATGGCCGCCGCCGGGCAGCTGTGGGCGCCCCTGACCGACCTGGCGCGCTTCGCGGCCTTCCTGCTCGGCGACACCGCCGGCGTGCTCGAGCCGGGCACGCTGGAGGAGATGACGGAGCCGGCCGGCGTCGACTCGAGTGCGCCCGGCTGGTCGGCCTACGGGCTCGGGCTGCAGGTGGTCCGGGTCGACGGCCGCACCCTCGTCGGCCACGGCGGCTCGATGCCCGGCTTCCTCGCCGGCGTCTTCGTCGACCGGGAGGAGGGCACCGGCGCGGTGTCGCTGGCCAACACCACCACCGGTCTGGACGCCGTCGTGTACGGCCTGCTCGACGACGTGCGCGCGCACGAGCCGCGCGTGGTCGACGCCTGGACGCCGTCCGCGTCGCCGGTGCCGCTGGACCTGCTCGGCGTCTGGTTCTGGGGGCCCTCGCCGTACGCGTTGCGCTCGGTCGGTGCCGGGATGCTGCACCTGGGCCCGCTGCCCGGCCGCCCGGGCCGCGCGAGCCGGTTCACCGCGCGGGACGACGGCACGTGGCTGGGGCTCGACGGGTATTTCGCGGGCGAGACCCTGCGGATCGCCGACGACCACCTGAACCTGGACACGTTCGTGTTCACCCGCACCCCGTACGACGCGGCCGGCCCGGTGCCCGGCGGGGTGGACGACCGCGGCTGGCACTGACCTGATGGAGTCGCTCGAGCGCGGAACCCGTTCCCGAGCGACTCCATCAGCTGACCGGCCGGCCCCGGAAGACGCCGGTGACGTGGCCCGAGGACGACCGGGCCAGCGTCGCGAACGGCAGCGTGACCGACAGGCGCGCGTCGCCGTAGCCGCTGTCGGCCACGGTCACGGTGCCGTCGACCGGCACCCCGCGGGTCCAGCTGCAGCGGCGCAGCCGGACGTGGACGGCGCTGTCGGAGCCCATCCGGTAGCGCGCCGTCCCCCCGGCGTCGCAGCCGATCGTGAGGTCCCGGTCGCCGGTCCAGGCCGCGTACGCCGGATCGTCCAGCACCGCGGCCAGCACGGCGTCCGAGGTGTCGCCGGCGCTGCGGTAGAGCTCGGGGCGGGACGGCGGATTCGGCTCGTAGCCGGTGGTGACGTCGCCCGGGCACGTCGTGACGCGGACCGCCGGCAGCCGTCCCGTGGTGATCACCCGGGTGACCAGGTCGTCGACGCACGCGTCGCCGCGCCCGAAGACGACGTGCGGGCCGCCGGTCTGCGAGACGAGGGCCGCGGAACCGCCGAGCCGGGCGAGCAGCCGGGAGGCGTTCTGCGTCGGGGTGTTGGGGTCGGTGTCGGCGGTGAGCAGGAGGACCGGGTACCGCGGCGCGGCCGGCGCAGGCAGCGGGGGAGCCGGATCGCCGGAGCGGGGCCAGAAGAGGCACGGCAGGTCGCCGTAGAACCCGCTGCCGAGCCGCTCGCGGTCCAGGCCCAGCTGCCGGGCGGTGTCGAGCCACACGTCGAGCTGCCCGCGGGCCGAGCCGCCCGGCGGCACGAAGCGGTAGTCCTGGCACTCCACGGCGAGGTAGAGCGCGTCGGAGAAGCCGGGGTCGGGGCTGCCCGCCCCGGTCGCCGGGTCGGCACCGTCGGAGTTCGCGGCCAGCCGGGCGAGCGGGACGGCGTCGCCATCGGTCGCTGCGTTGAGCGCGCGCAGCAGTTCCGCCCGGGCGGCCTCGTCGCTGACCGACGCGGACGCCGCGGCCTGCAGGTCCTCGAGGGTGAGCATGCGCGGCTCGGCCCGCCCGTTGGCCAGGGGGTAGGCGTACCGCAACGGTGCGCGGGCCAGCTCGGCCGCCAGCGCGTCGTACGCGCCGGCCGAGGAGCCGGGGGCGTCCCCCGCGCAGGCGGGGTCGCGGTCGCAGGAGGTGAGCGTGGCGGCCAGCACGCTGCTGACCGCGTGCGCGGCCTCGGCCTGGAAGCGCAGCACGGGGGTCTGCAGGTCGACGACGCCGTCGAGGAGCAGTTCGGCGACGTGGTCGGGATGGGCGGCGGCGTACGCCTGCTGGAACTGGGTGCCGTAGCTCTCGCCGTAGAGGATCAGCCGGTCCGCGCCCAGCCAGCGCCGGAACTGCTCGAGGTCCTCGACCGCCTGCCGGGTGCCGAACAGGCCGGCGTCGGCGGCGGGGATTCCGGCCTCGGCGAAGCAGGCGGCGGCGAAGTCGCGCGCGTCGGAGGCGAACGCATCGCGGGCCTGCGGGCCGGCCGCGGCGTCGATGCTCGGCGCGGCCGAGACGGCGCGGTCGCAGCGGAAGGGGTGCGACCGGCCTATCCCGCGCTGGTCGAAGAAGACGACGTCGTAGTGGTCGGTGATCTCCGGCGGCAGGTTCGAGAAGTACTGGTCGGCGACGGCGATCCCGCTGGAGCCGGGGCCGCCGGTCGCGGTCACCAGGACGCCTCGCGAGTCCTTCGTGCCCCGGTGCAGCGCGAAGGTCGCCGGCCAGTTCGCCGAGGTCCGGGCGACGTGGTCGGCCGGCACGGCGAGGGTGATGCACTCGAAGTCGCTGCCGGGGCAGCCGCGGTCCTCGACCACCGTGCCGACCTCGGCCTCGGGCTCCATCGCCCGGCCGTGCACCGCCTCGGTGCCGCAGCCGGCCAGCGGCACGGCGACGCCGAGGGTGAGCGCGGCCGCCACGACGGCCCGGCGGCCCCGCCCTGAGGTCACGCTGCGCACGGGGCACCCTAGAGCCGAGTGACGGCACGCCAGGAGGCCGACGCGCCGAGATCGACGGGCGGGAGTGGGTTCACTCGGTGCCGGCGGCCCGCTCGAGCAGTGGGCTCACCCGGTGCTCGACGAAGCGGCGCAGCGCCAGCGCGGTGTCGGTGCGCTGGACGCCGGGGATGGCCAGCACCTGCTCGGTGATCCGCCACAGGTCGTCGGCGTCCTTGGCCACGACCTCCACGAGCAGGTCGGCGACGCCGGACAGGCCGGTCACCTCGACCACCTCGGGGATGTGCGCCAGCCCGTCGCTCACCTCCGCGAGGCTGCGCTGCACGACCGTGACCGTGACGTAGGCGCCGAGCCGATAGCCCAGGGCCTCCGGGCGCACCCGGCGGTCCAGCGGGGCGAGCGTGCCGTTGCCCTCCAGGCGGCCCAGGCGCGCCTGCACGGTGTTCCGGGCCAGCCCGAGCCGCTGGGACAGCGCCATGACGCTGGCGCGCGGGTCCTCGGCCAGGGCCAGGAGCAGGCGTGCATCCGTGGCGTCGACGTCGGGCACGTTGCTCAGTCTGACATGCGAGGACGTCCTGATACCGATCTTTCTGCGCAATCCCTTCGAGGGATCTTGCGCAGATCGGTTGGGGGGTGGTGTTCTCCACGTGCGGGGGTGTCGTGTCAGGATGTGTGAGTGGCGCCACACCCCGGAGCCACCACACACGTCCAGCACTGCGGCGCGCCGGCCACCCCGGTAGCGGCGCACACGGCGAGGAGAGACCCATGACGGCGTTGCATCAGGCCACCGAGGTGGTCGATCCCGTACCCGGGGCAGCAGCCCCCCATCTGCCGCAGCAGCCCGATCTGGTGCAGCTGCTGACGCCCGAGGGCGAGCGGGTGGAGCACCCCGACTACGCGCTGGACATCTCCGACGAGGAGCTGCGCTCGCTCTACCGCGACCTCGCGCTGGTCCGCCGGTGGGACGTCGAGGCGACCGCGCTGCAGCGCCAGGGCGAGCTCGGCATCTGGGCCTCGCTGCTCGGCCAGGAAGCCGCGCAGGTCGGCGCCGGCCGCGCCCTGGAGGCCGGCGACATGGCCTTCCCCACCTACCGCGAGCACGGCGTCGCCTGGACCCGCGGGGTCGACCCGCTCCAGGTCATGGGCCTGTTCCGCGGCGTGGACAACGGCGGCTGGAACCCGGTCGAGCTCGGTTTCAACCTCTACACGATCGTCATCGGCTCCCAGTGCCTGCACGCGACCGGCTACGCCATGGGCGTGCAGCGCGACGGCGCCGAGAACGCGGTGCTGGCCTTCCTCGGCGACGGCGCGACCAGCCAGGGCGAGGTCAACGAGGCGATGATCTTCGCGGCCAGCTTCGCGGCACCCGTCGTCTTCTTCTGCCAGAACAACCAGTACGCGATCAGCGTGCCGCTCGAGCGCCAGTCCAAGGTCCCGCTGTTCCAGCGGGCCGCCGGCTTCGGCTTCCCCGGCGTCCGGGTCGACGGCAACGACGTCCTCGCCGTGCTCGCCGTGACCCGGGCGGCGCTCTCGGCCGCCCGCGAGGGCCAGGGCCCGACCTTCATCGAGGCGTTCACCTACCGGATGGGCGCGCACACGACGTCCGACGACCCGACCCGCTACCGGCTGGCCAGCGAGCTCGAGGAGTGGAAGCTGCGTGACCCGATCGCGCGGCTGAAGGCCTACCTCTCGCGCAGCGGCATCGCCGACGCCGCGTTCTTCGACTCCGTCGAGGCCGATGGCAACGAGCTCGCCGCCCGCATCCGGAAGGGCACCGTCGAGATGCCCGACCCCGAGCCCACCGAGATGTTCGACCACGTCTACGCCGAGCAGACCCCACACCTGGCCGCCCAGCGGGCCGAGTTCGTCAAGTACCACGCGTCGTTCGAGGGGGGCGAGCACTGATGAGCCAGACGCTCACGATCGGGAAGGCCCTCAACCTCGGCCTGCGCAAGGCCATGGAGGACGACGCCAAGGTCGTGCTCATGGGTGAGGACATCGGCAAGCTCGGCGGGGTCTTCCGCATCACCGACGGCCTCCAGAAGGACTTCGGGGAGAGTCGCGTGGTCGACACCCCGCTCGCGGAGGCCGGCATCCTCGGCACCGCGGTCGGGCTCGCCATGCGCGGCTACCGCCCGGTCTGCGAGATCCAGTTCGACGGGTTCGTCTTCCCCGCCTACAACCAGATCGTCACGCAGGTCGCCAAGATCCACGCCCGGTCCAAGGGCACGCTGCAGATGCCGATCGTCATCCGCATCCCCTTCGGCGGCGGCATCGGCGCGGTCGAGCACCACAGCGAGAGCCCCGAGGCCTATTTCGCGCACACCGCCGGGCTGAAGGTGGTCGCCGTCAGCAACCCGGTCGACGCGTACTGGGGCATCCAGCAGGCGATCGCCCACCCCGACCCGATCGTCTTCCTCGAGCCCAAGCGCCGGTACTGGGAGAAGGCCGAGGTCGACACCGACGCCACCCCCGAGCCGCTGTTCGCCTCCCGCGTGGTCCGCGGCGGCGACGACGTCACGGTGCTGGCCTACGGCCCGATGGTGAAGACCGCGCTGCAGGCGGCCGAGGCGGCGGCGGAGGAGGGCCGGTCGCTCGAGGTGATCGACCTGCGCACCGTCTCCCCGCTCGACCTCGACCCGGTCTACGAGTCCGTCCGGCGGACCGGCCGCTGCGTCGTCGTCCACGAGGCCCCGACGACCCTCGGCCTCGGCGCCGAGATCGCCGCCCGCGTGACCGAGACCTGCTTCCACTCCCTCGAGGCGCCGGTGCTGCGGGTGGGTGGCTACGACACGCCCTACCCGCCGTCGAAGCTGGAGGAGGAGTACCTGCCCGACCTGGACCGGGTGCTCGACGCCGTCGACCGTTCGATGGGGTTCTGATGCCGAACCTGCGCTCGTTCAAGCTGCCCGACGTCGGTGAGGGCCTCACCGAGGGCGAGATCCTGCAGTGGCTCGTCGCCGTCGGCGACACGGTCACGGTGAACCAGCCGCTCTGCGAGGTGGAGACGGCGAAGGCCGCCGTCGAACTGCCCTCGCCGTACGCCGGCACCGTCACCGCGCTGCTGCACGACGCCGGCACGATGGTCGACGTCGGCGACCCGATCATCACCATCGATGTCGGTGGTGAGGGGCCGGCCGAGACCCCCGCACCGGTGGCCCCCGCCGCCGCCGACGCGGCCGAGCCGGCCGCCGGCCTGATCGGTGGCGCCGCCCCGGGCGGCCGCACCGCCGTGCTGGTCGGCTACGGCCCCCGCAACACCGAGGCGCGCCGCCGTCCCCGCCGCGGCGAGGCGGTCGCGACCTCCGCGTCCGCCCCGCCGGTCACCGCGACCGTGCCGGTCGCGCACCCGCCGCTGCTCATCACCGCTCCCGACGCGGACACCAAGCCGGTCCGCCACGGCGGCCTGGAGGTCGGCCGGCAGGCCGAGGCGCATGCGCTGCGGGGGGAGGCGGCGCCGGCCGCGGGGGCGGAGCACGGCCACCGCCGGCCGCGTCCGCTGGCCAAGCCCCCGGTGCGCAAGTACGCGAAGGACCTCGGGATCGACCTGACGACGGTCACCGGCAGCGGCAACGGCGGGGTCATCACCCGCGCCGACGTCGACGCCGCCGCGTCCGGTGCCGGAGCCGCGGCCGTCGCACCGGGCGGCACCCTCCTGCACGGGGCCTTCGGCGCCGAGAGTCCCCGGCAGGAAGGCCGCGAGACCCGGATCCCGATCAAGGGCGTGCGCAAGCACACGGCGGCCGCGATGGTCTCCAGCGCCTTCACCGCCCCGCACGTCACGGAGTTCCTCACCGTCGACGTCACCCGCATGATGAAGCTGCGCACCCGGCTCGCGGCCCGGCCCGAACTGGCCGGCGTCCGGGTCAGCCCGCTGCTCATGGTGGCCAAGGCGCTCCTGCTCGCCGTCGCCCGGCACCCGATGGTGAACAGCAGCTGGGACGACGCGGCCCAGGAGATCGTGGTCAAGGACTACGTGAACCTCGGCATCGCCGCGGCCACCCCCCGCGGCCTCGTCGTCCCCAACATCAAGGACGCCGGCCGGCTGTCGCTGGTCGGGCTGGCGGGCGCCCTGTCCGACCTGACCGCCACGGCGCGGGAGGGGAAGACGGCCCCGGCCGACATGTCCGGCGGCACGATCACGATCACCAACGTGGGCGTGTTCGGCGTCGACACCGGCACGCCGATCCTGAACCCGGGGGAGTCGGCGATCCTCGCCTTCGGCGCGGTCCGCGAGATGCCGTGGGTGCACAAGGGGAAGATCGCGAAGCGCCAGGTCACCCAGCTCGCGCTGTCCTTCGACCACCGCATCATCGACGGGGAGCTCGGCTCGCGCTTCCTCGCCGACATCGGCGCCCTGCTCAACGATCCGGGGGCGGCCCTGTCCTTCTGAGCGGCGCGCCTGCTGCGATGACCGACCTCGACCGGCTGCTGGGGTTCGCGGCCCGCTCCCGGCTGGCCGGCGGCGGGTTCGGCTACCTCGGTTCCGACGGCGCGGTCGTGGCCGGCCGCGGGCAGGAGACGTGGATCGTCGCCCGGATGACCCACGTCTTCGGGCTGGCGGCCATGCTCGGCCGGCCCGGGGCCGGCGAGCTGGCCCGGCACGGGGTCGCGGCGCTCACCGAAGGTCCCCTGCGCGACGCCGAGCACGGCGGCTGGCGGTCGAGCACGGACGACGACACGAAGGCGGCCTACGCCCACGCCTTCGTGCTGCTCGCCGGCTCGACCGCCGCGTCGGCCGGGGTGGCCGGCGGTGCGGAGCTGCTGGCCGACGCCGTCGGCGTCTGGCAGGACCGCTTCTGGGACGACGACGCGGGCATGGCCGTCGAGCAGTGGGATAGGGCGTGGAGCCGGCTCGACGACTACCGCGGTCTCAACGCCAACATGCACGGCGTCGAGGCGACCCTGGCGGCCGCCGACGCGCTGCCGGTCGCCGACCAGACCGGGAAGAGGCGGCTGAGGCAGCAGGCGCGGCGCACCACCGAGCGGGTGTTCACCGAGTGGGGCCGGCCCTTCCGCTGGCGCCTGCCCGAGCACTTCACGGCCGGCTGGACGCCGCTGCCCGAGTACAACCGCGACCGTCCGGCCGACCCGTTCCGTCCGTACGGCGTGACCGTCGGGCACCTGTTCGAGTGGGCCCGGCTGGCCATGCACGTCCGGTCGGTCACGCCCGGCGCCCCGGCGGTGCTCCGGGACGGCGCCCGGAGCCTCTTCACCGTGGCGGCCGGCGCCGGTGACGGGCACGCCGGCATCCCGTACACGCTCGACTGGCAGGACAGCGTCGTCGTCGCCGCGCGCATGCACTGGGTGCAGTGCGAGGCGATCGCCGCGGGCTACGTCCTCGCCGAGGCCCTCGACGACGAGAACTACCGCCGGGCCGCGGACGGCTGGCGGGCCACCGGTGAGCGGCTCTTCGCCGACCCCGCCACCGGCAGCTGGCACCACGAGCTGACGCCGCAGGGGACGCCGGCCTCCGGCACCTGGGTGGGGCAGCCTGACGCCTACCACCTGGCGCAGATGCTGCTGCTCGACGGCCGCCCGATCAGGGGCAGCCTGGCCGAGATGCTGCGCTGAGCTGCTCGTCCGGGTGTTCGAACCCCGGCCTGGGGGTAGGGGTGGGGCGAATCCCACCGAGAACGAGGAGGGCCCCCATGGCCAGCGTGCAGGAGTCCGTCGACGTCGACGTCCCCATCAAGGTCGCCTACGACCAGTGGACGCAGTTCGAGTCGTTCCCCCACTTCATGGGCGGCGTGGAGCGCATCGCGCAGCTCGACGACACCCACACCCACTGGGTCACGAACGTCGACGGCGTGAAGCGCGAGTTCGACGCCGAGATCACCGAGCAGCACCCCGAGGAGCGCGTCGCCTGGACGAGCACCAGCGGTGAGGCCAAGCACGCCGGCGTCGTCACCTTCCACCGGCTCGACGACGCGAAGACCCGCGTGATGATCCAGATCGACTGGGAGCCCGAGGGCCTGGTCGAGAAGGCCGGCGCGGCGCTCGGCTTCGACGACCGCCAGGTCAAGGCCGACGCGAAGAAGTTCAAGGAGTTCATCGAGAGCACGGGTGGCGAGACCGGCGCCTGGCGCGGGGACGTCCAGCGCCCCAGCTGAACCCCGGCACGACGACGAGACGGCGCCCGTCCCCTTCTGCAGGGGGCGGGCGCCGTCGTCCGTGGGAGCGCCGGTTACTCGGCGTCCAGGTCCTGCGCGACGAGGCCGGCGATCTGGTCGAGCACCGCCTGGTCGTCACTGCTGACCACGACCTCGGCGCCCTGCTTCGCGCCGAGCGTCATGATCATCAGGGGTGAGCCGGCGTCGATCGGGGCGCCGCCCGGGGTGGCCAGGGTGACCGGGACGCCGGCCTTCCCGACCGCCTCGGCGATGAGGGCCGCGGGACGGGCGTGCAGCCCGATCCGGGAGCCGACGGTGACTGTCTGACTGGACATCGATCCTCTTTCTCGCGTGCTCGGGCGGGTGGGGGGAAGCTTGCCGGTCAGACGGTGGCCTCGCGCGCCGGGAGGACGTCCGGGGCGTGGATGTGGTCGAGGTCGACCGCGTCCTCGGTGGCGTAGTCGGCCTCCGAGCGCCCGAAGCTCTTGGCCACGGTGACCGCGACCCCGCCGACGACCCCCCCGATCGCGATGGCGAGCAGGAACAGCAGGAAGTTGCTGATCGCGAAGAACACGAAGATCCCGCCGTGCGGCGCCCGCAGCTCGATCCCGCTGGCCGCCACGATCGCGCCGGTGGTGGCGCCGCCGAGCATCATCGAGGGGATGACCCGCAGCGGATCGGCCGCGGCGAACGGGATCGCGCCCTCGGAGATGAACGACAGGCCGAGCAGCCACGCCGCCTTGCCGTTGTCCCGTTCGGCCGCGGTGTAGAGCTTCGGCCGGATCGTGGTGCTCAGCGCCATGGCCAGCGGCGGCACCATGCCGGCGGCCATGACCGTGGCCATGATGACCAGCTGCTGGTGGCCGCCGTTGCCGGACAGCGCCGCGGTGAGCCCGGTCGTGGCGAAGACGTAGGCCGCCTTGTTCACCGGGCCGCCCAGGTCGAAGCACATCATCAGCCCGAGGACGATCCCGAGCAGCAGGGCCTGGGTGCCGGTCAGGCCGTTCAGCCAGTTGCCGAGCCCGGTCAGGGCGGCAGCCAGCGGCTTGCCCAGGACGATCACCATCAGGCCGCTGGAGATGAGCGTCGCGAGCAGCGGGATGATCACCACCGGCTGCAGGCCGCGGACCCCGGCCGGCAGCTTCCAGCGGCTGATCCACAGGGCCGCGAAGCCGGCGATGATGCCGCCGATGAGGCCGCCGAGGAAGCCGGCCCCGACGGTCAGCGAGACGGCGCCGACGACGAATCCGGGCACCAGGCCGGGACGATCCGCGATCGCGAAGGCGATGTAGCCGGCCAGCGCCGGAACCAAGAACCCGAACGCCGCGGCGCCGATCGTGAAGCAGATCGCGCCGAGGTACCCGGCGAGGCCGCCGTGGAGGTGGGCGACGGTGCTCGTCGGCAGGTCGAAGATCGAGTTGTTCAGCGCCCAGAGGTGGGCCCACTGGTCGCCGCTCTTCGGGTCGTTCTGCGCGATCGGGTACCCGGCGAGCAGGAAGCCCAGCGCGATGAGCAGGCCGCCGGCCGCGACGAACGGGATCATGTAGCTGACGCCGGTGAGCAGCCAGCGGCGGATCTCCGACGACAGACCGGGCTGTCCGCCGGAGCCGCCCGCGGACTCCGCGGTGCCGGCCGCGCTGCCCGCGACGCGGCGGGCGTTCGGGTCGTCCGCGGCGGCCAGCGCCTCCTGGATCATCTTGTCGGGCTCGTTGATCGCGCGCTTGGTGCCGCTCTGCACGACCGGCTTGCCGGCGAACCGGCCCTGGTCCCGCACGCCCACGTCGACGGCGAAGATGACCGCGTCGGCTGCCCGGATGAGGGCCGGGTCGAGCGGCGTGGCCCCGGAGGACCCCTGGGTCTCCACGTGCATGTCCACGCCCGCGGCCTGGCCGGCGGCGGTGAGCTTGTCGGCGGCCATGTAGGTGTGCGCGATGCCGGTCGGGCAGGCGCTGACGACGACGATGCTGCGCCGGGC
>DASYGS010000025.1:0-19588 GCA_035999465.1 Blastococcus sp.
CAGCACGTGCACCCCGGCATGGGACGACAGGCAGCCGACCGGTTCGCCGCGCTGCTGGACGGCTGACGCTGATACCGCTCTGAAGGCGCGAAGTATCACGGCGGTATCACGAGGCCGATTTCGACCCCTCAACGACAACGCCCCGGGCCTCTGACCTGCAGAGACGCCGGGGCGAATACGTGTCCGAGGGGGGACTTGAACCCCCACGCCCGATAAAGGGCACTAGCACCTCAAGCTAGCGCGTCTGCCATTCCGCCACCCGGACGAGTGTGCGACCAGACTACCCGACCGGTCGACGCGTTCCACGCACCCCCACGGTCCCCGGCCCGAGCGGGTCGGAGAACCCCGACGCGACGGCCACGCGGCCGCGACCGGCACGCTTGGCGTCGTAGAGCGCGGCGTCCGCGGCGGAGTACAGCCCGCGCAGGTCACCCGAGTGCTCGGGCAGGTGCGCGACGCCCACGCTGATCGACAGCGGCAGGGACGACCCGTCGACCAGCGGCAACGGGCGCCCGTGCACGGCGTCCAGCAGCTGCTCGGCCCGCTGTGCCGCCACCTCCGAGGTGCACCCCGGCAGCAGGACGGCGAGCTCGTCACCCCCGAGGCGCGACAGGACGGCGTCCTCGGCACGCACCTGCTCACCGAGCACGGCGGCCAGGTGCACGAGGACGTCGTCCCCGACGGGGTGGCCGTGCGCGTCGTTGATCGACTTGAACGCGTCGACGTCGATCAGCACCAGGGCCATGCCGGCCTCGGCCGGGCGGCGCATCGTCGTCTCCAGGGCCTCGTCGAACACCCGGCGGTTGACCAGGCCGGTCAGCGCGTCGCGGGTGGCCTGCGCCTGCAGCGCCTCGACCAGCCGCTCCTGCACGGTGCCGGCGCGCACCAGCATCACGGCCATCACGATCAGGACCGACCCGAAGAACACCAGGTCGGTGAGTGCCGCGTCGGCTGGCTTCAGGGCGAACAGGGTGACGCCGTCACCGGCCACCGCCGTCCCCGTGACCAGCACGACGGCCGCCTGCCGCAGGTGGGAGGCGGCCCATAGCACCGGGAAAGCGAGGAACGCCTGCGCCGCCGCGGACGTGTCGTGCGTGAGCATGTTGAGGCAGCAGATGAGCAGGATGCCGCCGAGCGGGGTGCCCAGGAGGACCCCGCCCCGGTCGAGCCGCTCCGCCGGCACGCGGTAGCAGGAGACGGCGCCGGCCACCAGGACGAGCACCACCACCCAGGAGATGACGTCGACGACCAGGTTCACCGACGCCTGCTGGATCACGGTCAGGCCGGAGAGGGCGAGGGCGCAGACGCTCAGGATCAGGGCAGCACTGCGGGCGGCAGCCCGTGGCTCCCGTGCTCGCATCGTCGTCCCGCCCGTCATGTTCGGGAGATCGGCAGTTCGTCCGCCCGGGACGAGTGCGGCTCATCCGATGGGGGGAGAGGGCTGGACACCGCGCCGTCCGTCCTGTTGCGGGGGATCGCATTCCGTACCTGACCCGGCCGCGGTCGGCCGGTCGCCCTAGGCTCGCGGCGTGGACACCCCCGCACCCACCCAGGCCCAGGACGAGGTCGCCGAGCTGCTGTCGGACCTCATCCGGATCGACAGCACCAACACCGGCGACACTGCGACGAGCGCGGGGGAGCGGACCGCGGCCGAGTGGGTCGCGGGCAAGCTCGCGGACGTCGGCATCGACTCCGAGATCTACGAGTCCGAGCGCGGCCGCGCCAGCCTGGTCGCCCGCATCGAGGGCACCGACCGCTCCCGCCCGGCTCTCCTCGTGCACGGCCACCTCGACGTCGTGCCCGCCGATCCGGCCGAGTGGAGTGTGCACCCGTTCTCCGGCGAGGAGCGCGACGGGTACATCTGGGGCCGGGGTGCGGTCGACATGAAGGACATGGACGCGATGGTGCTGGCGCTCGTGCGCGACTGGGCCCGCACCGGCGTGCGGCCGCCGCGCGACATCGTGCTCGCCTACGTCGCCGACGAGGAGGCCGGCGGCAAGCTCGGCGCGCGCTTCCTCGTCGACGAGCACCCCGACCTCTTCGAGGGCTGCACCGAGGCGATCAGCGAGGTCGGCGGCTTCAGCATCACCGTCCGCGACGACCTGCGCCTCTACCTGGTGCAGACCGCCGAGAAGGGCCTGGCCTGGATGCGGCTCACAGCCGCGGGACCCCCCGGCCACGGCTCGTTCGTGCACGACGACAACGCGGTCACCCGGCTGTGCGCCGCGGTGGCCCGGCTGGGCGCCGCCCGGCTGCCGACCGTGCTGACCCCGCCGATGCGCCAGTTCCTCGACGCGGTCAGCGACGCCTACGGCATCGAGATCGACCCCGACGAGCCGGAGCAGGCCCTCGCCCGGCTCGGCAGCATCAGCCGCATGATCGGCGCCGCGCTGCGCAACACGGTCAACCCCACGATGCTCGACGCCGGCTACAAGACCAACGTCATCCCCGGCACCGCGAGCGCCACCGTCGACGGCCGCTTCCTCTACGGCCAGGAGGAGGAGTTCGAGCGGCAGCTCACCGGCCTCCTGGGGGAGGGCATCCAGCGGGAGTGGCTGGTGCACGACCAGGCCGTGGAGACGACCTTCGACGGGCCGCTCGTCGACCAGATGGTCACCGCCCTCAAGGCCGAGGACGACGGCGCGCGCCCGGTCCCGTTCACCATGAGCGGCGGCACCGACGCCAAGAGCTTCGAACGCCTCGGCATGCGCTGCTTCGGGTTCTCGCCCCTGCGGCTGCCCGCCGACCTCGACTTCGCCTCGCTCTTCCACGGCATCGACGAGCGGGTGCCGGTCGAGTCGCTGAGGTTCGGCGTCCGGGTGCTCGACCGCTTCCTTCGGTCGGTCTGAGGCCGGAGGCTGACCGGCATGGTGTGATGCGGAGATGACCTCTCCCACCCCCGCCGCCGGTTCCGTCGCACTCGTCACCGGAGGGGCCGGCGGCTTCGGCCGGGCGCTGGCCGCCAAGCTCCGCGCGCTCGACGTCACCGTCGTCCTCGCCGACCTCGCCAACGACCGCAACCGGCAGGTGGCGGCCGGCCTGGGCGCGCAGTTCGCCGCCCTGGACGTCACCGACCGCGCGGCCAATCAGGCCCTCGTCGCGCAGATCGAGGCCGAGCACGGCCGGCTCGACGCCGCGTTCCTCAACGCCGGCATCGCCGGGCACTCCCGCGACACCCTGGACGTCGACGAGTTCCTCCGGGTGGTCGACATCGACCTGTTCGGCGTCGTCTACGGCACGGAGGCGGCCCTGCCCGCACTGCGCCGCGCCGGCGGGGGCGCCATCGTCGTGACGGCGTCGCTGGCCGGGCTCTCGCCGATGGCCACCGACCCGGGCTACAGCGTCGCCAAGGGGGGCGCCGTGGCGTTCGTCCGCTCCCTGGCGCCGCGGCTGTCCGGCGACGGGATCACGATGACGGCGATCTGCCCCGGGTTCGCCGACACCGCGATCATCGACCCGATCCGCGAGGAGTTCGAGAAGGCCGGCTTCCCGGTGCTCAGCGCCGACGAGGTGGCCGACGCGATGATCGCCGCCTGGACGGCGGGCGAGCCGGGCGCGGCCTACATCATCCAGCCGGGCATCGGCGCCGTCCCGTACAAGTTCAAGGGCGTGCCGTCGGCGAAGACCGCCGCGGGCGAGACCGCCGTCGTCCCCGAGGCGCTCCGGCCGCCGTCCATGCGCTGAACCGGTCGTCAGGGGCCCGGTGACGGCGGTCACGACGCGTCTGGCAAGGTCGCGGGCATGCGTGCATGGCGGGTACACGAGCTCGGCGATCCCTCGAAGGTCATGAGCTTCGACGAGGTCGACCAGCCCACGGCCGGCGACGGCCAGCTGCTGGTCAAGGTGCGGGCGGCGGCGCTGAACTTCCCCGACGTGCTCATGGCGATGGGCATGTACCAGGAGAAGCCGCCGCTGCCCTACACGCCCGGCGTGGAGCTGTGCGGCGAGATCGTCGGCACCGGCCAGCGGGTCATCGGCTCGCCGTCCGGTGGCCCCGGCGCGTTCGCCGAGTACGCGCTCATGGACAAGGCGTTCGCCTTCCCGGTGCCCGACGGCATGTCCGACGAGAAGGCCGCGTCGCTCTACCTGACCTACCAGACCGGCTACGTCGGCCTGCACCGACGCGCGAACCTGCAGGCGGGGGAGTGGCTGCTCGTGCACGCCGGCGCCGGCGGGGTCGGCACCGCGGCCATCCAGCTCGGCAAGGCGGCCGGCGCGAAGGTGATCGCCACCGCCGGCGGCGCCCGCAAGGTCGAGGTCTGCCGCGAGCTCGGCGCCGACCACGTCATCGACTACACGGCCGACGACTTCGTGCCGATCGTCAAGGAGGTCACCGGCGGCCACGGCGCCGACGTGATCTACGACCCGGTCGGCGGCGACGTGTTCGACAAGAGCACCAAGTGCATCGCCTTCGAGGGCCGGCTCGTCGTCGTCGGGTTCACCAGCGGCCGCATCCCGGAGGCGAAGGCCAACCACCTGCTGGTCAAGAACTACAGCGTCCTGGGCCTGCACTGGGGGCTCTACCGGAAGATGGACCCGCCGCGGATCGGCATGGTGCACGAGGAGCTGATGCGGCTCTTCGACGAGGGCCACATCGACCCGCTGGTCGGCCAGGTGCTGCCCCTCGACCAGGCGCCGCAGGCGCTGAAGGCGCTCGCCGACCGCGGCACCGTCGGCAAGGTCGTGCTCGTCCCCTGAGCGTGCACGACCTCCACGCCGCCCGCGCGCACCTGACGGCGGACTGCTCCCGCTGCGCGGCGCTGTGCTGCGTGGCGCCCGCATTCTCCCGGTCGGCGGACTTCGCGATCGACAAGGCCGCCGGCACGCCCTGCCCCAACCTGGCCGACGACGACCGCTGCGGCATCCATGCGCGGCTGCGCGAGCACGGCTTTCCCGGCTGCACGGTGTTCGACTGCTTCGGCGCCGGTCAGCAGCTCACGCAGGTCACCTTCGGGGGCGCCTCCTGGCGGACGTCGCCCGAGCTGGCCGCGCCGATGTTCGCCGCCCTGCCGGTGATGCGGCAGCTGCACGAGCTGCTCTGGTACCTCGCCGAGGCGCTCACCCTGACCGCGGCCGCGACACTGCACGCCGAGGTGCGGGCGCTCCAGCAGCGCACCGAGGAGCTCACCCGTCAGGGGCCCGCTGAGCTCGCCGCCCTCGACATCGCCACGCACAGCCGGAGCGGCGGGCAGCTGCTGGGCCGGGTCAGCGAACGGGTTCGGGCGACGCTGCCGCGCCGGGCCCGCGACCGGGTGGGCGCCGACCTGATGGGCGCGCGGCTCGCCGGCGCCGACCTGCGCGGCGCGAGCCTGCGCGGCGCCTATCTGATCGGCGCCGACCTGCGCCGGGCCGATCTCCGGGACGCCGACCTGCTGGGTGCCGACCTCCGGGGCGCCGACCTGCGGGGCGCCGTCCTCACCGGATGCCTGTTCCTCACCCAGCCGCAGCTGGACGCCGCGATCGGCGACGCGACCACCGTCGCGCCCGCCGCGCTGCGCGGGTGGACCTGATGGAGTCGGACGGTGGCGGAAACCGTTCCCGAGCGACTCCATCGGGTCGTGCAGCCTGCTAGAGCACCGGTCCGGGCAGGTAGGAGAGCCGGGCGCGGCGGCGCAGGATCACCTTGCGGGTGCCGTCGGCGTGCAGTTGCAGACGGAGGAGCTCCCAGCCGCCGTTCTCGGCTTGCAGGCTCAACATCGTCGCCGCTGCGGACCGGGACGTACCCGGCGGGATCCGCAGCGGCGCGTACTGATAATCCGCGGCCGCCTCCATCGGCCCGATTGTGCCTCGCGAACGCCGATCGGTCACCCGGTGAGGTCGCGAGAGGGCCAGGATGGACGCGGCCCGACCGGCGGCCGCACACGACCGAGGGAGGACGACGTGACCGAGCCCGGCTACCCGACCGACGTGTCCGACGCAGACCGCGCGGAGCTGGAGGAACGCCTCGCGGGGGGCGCCCCGGTGCCCGTGGACGACGCCTCGGAGGCCGACGCGCTCGACCAGCAGCTGTCTGCGCAGCCGGGGGAGGCGGACGCCCCACTGGAGCCGGTCGGTGACCGCGAGGCCGACCCGGCCGACGTGCTGGAGCAGGAGCTCGAGGTGCCCGAGGACGAGGCCGACGAGGCCCCCTGACCTCGCGGGAGGGGACGACGCGCCCGGTCCGCCCGGGGCCTTCGCCTCTTCGGGCCCGGCGCGCCCGGCTGCGACCGTGGCGGCGACCCGGGAGGTCGTCATGAGTCCGTTGCGGATGTGGCTGGCCGGCGTGCTGATCGCGCTCGGCGTGCTGTGGCTGCTCGATGCGGCGAACGTGCTGGACGCCGGTTCGACGATCGACCACTGGTGGCCGGTCGCCGTGATGGCCCTGGCGGTGTGCGCCGTGGCCGCGGATCGGCGCATCAGCCTGGGGCCGACGGTGCTGTTCGTGATCGGCGCGCTGCTGCTGGTCAACCAGCTCGACGTGGCCAAGGTCGACGCGCTGGTCTGGCCGGTCGTGGCCATCCTCGCCGGGCTCTGGCTGCTGGGGAACCGCAGCGGGTGGGGCCGCGCGCGGGACCTGGAGTCCGACCGCCCCGACGTCGTCGCCGTCCTGGGCGGGGCGGAGACCAGCGCCCGCTCGCAGCACTTCCGGCACGCCAACGTGTCCGCCGTCTTCGGCGGCGCGACGCTCGACATGCGCGAGGCGCACCTCGAACCGGGCGCCTCGGTCGACGCGCTCGCGCTCTTCGGCGGCGTCGACGTGATCGTGCCGCCGGGCTGGCGGGTGGACCTAGGCGGCCTGCCGATCTTCGGCGGCTACGACGACAAGACCACCGGCGACGGCGACCTCCCGCCGGACGCCCCCGTGCTGCGGGTGGCCGCGACAGCGATCTTCGGTGGCGTCGACGTCAAGAACAAGCGGGACTGAGCGCCCCGGCGCTCAGCCGTGGGCGGCGACGTAGCCCACGAGCCCCTTCACCGTGCCCACCTCGGCGTAGGCGCCCTCGGGGATGTCCACGCCGGCCTGCTGGGCGATGGTCTCCAGGACGCGCAGGAAGTCCAGCGAGTCGAGTTCGAGGTCCTGGCGCAGCCGGGCACCCTCGACCAGATCCTCGGGATCGACGTCGGGCGCAACCTGCCCGATCGCCGCCCGCACCGTGCTCCAGGCCGTCTCCTCGTTCACAGTTCCTCCGGTGTCTGCAGCAGTTCGCCGATGCGGTCCAGGAACCGGCCGCCGCGCAGGCCGTCGCTGACCCGGTGGTCGGCCGACAGGGTGGCGGTGACCGCGGGCCGGATGCCGAGCAGTCCGTTCGCCGCGTAGGGCTGCTCGACGACGCGGCCGAGGCCGACCAGCGCCACCTGCGGGGGATAGATGACCCCGAAGACGCTCTCGACCCCGAGGTCGCCGAGGTTGGTCACGGTGATCGTCGGATCGCTCATCTCGGCCCGCTGCAACCGGCCGCCGCGGGCCCGGCCGACCAGGTCGCGGAGCGCGGTCATGAGGACGTCGACCGGCAGCGTGTCCGCGTCGTGGATCGCGGGCGCGACCAGGCCGCCTCCGCGCAGGGCCACCGCCACGCCGAGGTGGACGGCGGGGCTGGGGTGGAACGCGTCGTCGGTCCAGAAGCCGTTCATCTCGGGCACGTCGCGGGCCGCGACCGCCGCGGCCTTGAGCAGCAGCGCCGCGGGCACCAGCCGCTCGGTCACCGGCCGGCCGGCGTTCGTCGTCCGCATCCAGTCCAGCGCGGCCCGCAGGTCCAGCGTCGTGGTCAGGTAGTAGTGCGGGATCTCCTTCTTCGACCGCGCCATCAGGGCCCCGACGGCCCGGCGCATCGCGGCCATCCGCTGCTTCGCGTCCGCCGCCGCGGACGGCGCAGCGGGAGCCGGCTGTGCGACCGGCGCCACCGGTGCGGCCGGAGCGTGCGGTTCGGCCACCCGGCGCACGTCGGCCGCGACCACCGCCCCGGCCGGCCCGCTGCCTGGGACGGCGGCCAGGTCGACGCCCAGCTCGCCCGCCAGCCGGCGGGCGTAGGCCGAGGCCCTGACCCGCGCCGGGGGAGCCTGTGCGGCGCGCTCCACGTCGGCGCGGGTGATCGCGCCGCCCCGGCCGGAGCCGCGCACCAGAGCGAGGTCGACCCCCAGCCGGTGCGCGAGGTGGCGCACCGGGGGTGCGGCGCGCGGCGCGTGCGTGAGTGGCGGCGGCAGCGGTTCCGGTGGCGGCACGGGTTCCGGGGGCGGCACCGGCAGCGGGGGAGGGAGCGGTTCCGGCGGCGGCGCCGGCTCCGGGGGCGGGGTGGGGACCGGCGGTGGAACGGTCGCACCGGCCGGGGTCTCGGTGATCCGCGCCAGGAGGGCCCCGACGGGCACGTCGCTGCCGGGGTCGACGACCAGGTCGGTGACGACGCCGTCGGTGAACGACTCGACGTCCATCAGGGCCTTGTCGGTGTCGACGGTGGCCAGGATGTCGCCGCGCTTGACGTGGTCACCGGGCTTGACCAGCCACTCGATGACCTTGCCGTGCTCCATGTCGGCGCCCAGCGAGGGCATCCGGAACTCACCCACCGGCGTGCACCACCTCGTGCACCGCGGCGACGACGCGGTCGGCGGTGGGCAGGGCGGCGAGCTCCAGGTGCCGGGCGTAGGGCATCGGCACCTCGGCGCTGCACACCCGGCCGACGGGAGCGTCGAGGTCGTAGAAGAGGTTCTCGGTGATCCGGGCGCTGATCTCGGCCGACAGGCTGCCCGAACGCCACCCCTCGTCGACGACGACGGCGCGGTGGGTCTTCCCGACGGTGGCGGCGAGGGCGGCGTCGTCCAGCGGGCGGAGGCTGCGCAGGTCGAGCACCTCCGCCTCGATGCCCTCCGCGGCCAGCCGGTCGGCGGCGTCGAGCGCGGTCGGCAGCGTGCCGCCGTAGGTGATCAGCGAGACCTGGTCACCCGGCCGGCGCACGGCGGCGGTGGCGATGTCCACGGGCCCCGCGTCGTCGTCGAGCTCGCCCTGGACGTTGTAGAGCGTGCCGTGCTCGAACAGCAGCACCGGGTCGGGGTCCTCGAGCGCCGTCCAGAGCATGCCGCGGGCGTCGGCGAGGGTGGCCGGCGCGACGATCCGCAGCCCTGGGATGTGCGCGTACCAGCCCTCCAGGCTGTGCGAGTGCTGCGCGGCGAGTTGGCGGCCGGCGCCGGTGGTCATCCGGATGACGATCGGCACGGAGAACTGCCCGCCCGACATGTGCGACAGCGTCGCCGCGTTGTTGATGATCTGGTCGAGGGCCAGCAGGCTGAAGTTGACCGTCATGATCTCGACGATCGGCCGCATGCCGCCCAGGGCCGCCCCGATGCCGGCGCCGACGAAGCCGGACTCCGACAGCGGGGTGTCCCGGATGCGCTCGGGGCCGAACTCCTCGAGCAGCCCCAGGCTCACCGCGTAGCAGCCGCCGTAGTGGCCCACGTCCTCGCCCATGAGGAACACCCGGTCGTCGCGCAGCATCGCCTCGCGGATCGCCGTCCGCATGGCCTCGCGGTAGCTGGTCTTCACCGGGCCCCCCGCTCGCTGTAGACCCAGCGGGTCAGCTCCTCGACCGGCTCGTCGGTGCCCGCCTCGGCGAACGCCACCGCCTGCTGCAGTTCGGCGTCGACGTCGGTGCGCAGCGCCGCCCACTCGTCGTCCGGGAGCCCCAGGTGGGCCCGGAGCGTGTCGATCGGGTCCCGCTCCACCCACTGCGCGACCTCCGCCTTGTCGCGGTACCGCTCGGGGTCGAACATCGAGTGGGCGCGGAAACGGAACGTGCGCATCTCCAGGAAGTGCGGGCCACCGCCCGACCGGACGGCGTCCACCGCCCGCCGGGAGGCCTCGGCGACGGCGAGCGCGTCCATGCCGTCGACGCCCCACGCCGGGATCTCGTAGCCGGCGGCCTTCAGCGCGAGGTCGGTCTGCGACTCGGTCAGCGTCAGCGACGTGCCCATGGCGTACAGGTTGTTCTCGCAGCAGAACAGCACCGGCAACTGCCAGAGGGCGGCCAGGTTGAGGCTCTCGTGGAACTCGCCCTCGGCGACGGCGCCGTCGCCGAAGAAGCACGCGGTGACCCGGTCGCGGCCCTGCATCCTGTCGGCCAGTGCCAGGCCCACCGCGACCGGCAGGCCGCCGGCGACGATCGCGTTGCCGCCGAAGAAGCGGGTGCCGGCGTCGAAGAGGTGCATCGACCCGCCCCGGCCGCGGCAGCAGCCCTCCTGCTTGCCGTACATCTCGGCGAGGATCGCCCCGGCGGGGACACCGCGGAGCAGCGCGTGGCCGTGCTCCCGGTAGGTGGCGACGACGGCGTCCTCGGGTCCGAGCGCCGACATCACCCCGGCCGCCACCGCCTCCTCGCCGATCTGGACGTGCAGGAAGCCCCGGATCTTGCTCGCGCTGTAGAGCTCGACGCAGGTCTCCTCGAGCCGCCGGACCCGCAGCATCTGGTGCAGCAGGTGCAGCGCGAGCTCGCGGTGCGCGGGATCGATGCCCGGGAGCGCGGCGGTGGTCCGGTCGGTCGTCTGATGGGTCATCGCCCGGTCTCCAGCGTCGAGAGGTCGCCCTCGGGAAGCCCGAGTTCCCGGGCCCGCAGCAGGCGGCGCAGGACCTTGCCGCTCCGCGTCCGCGGCAGGGTGGTGGCGAACGCGATCTCCCGCGGGGCCACCGCCGGGCCGAGCCGGCGGCGGGCGAAGCCGAGGATGTCCAGCCGCAGCGCCTCCGTCGGCTCGACCCCGCGCCTGAGCAGCACGAAGGCCTTCACCACCTGTCCGGCCACCGGGTCCGGCACGCCGATGACCCCGGCCTCCGCGACCGCCGCGTGCTCCATGAGGCAGCTCTCGACCTCGAACGGCCCGATCAGGTGCCCGGCGGACTTGATGACGTCGTCGCCCCGGCCGACGAACCAGTACCAGCCGTCGGCGTCCCGCCGCGCGAGGTCTCCGGTCAGGTACCAGCCGCCGGCGAAGCAGCGGCGGTAGCGCTCGTCGTCGTCGAGGTAGCCCCGGAACATCGACGGCCAGCCGGGCCGCAGCGCCAGCTCGCCCTCCACGTCGGCGTCGGTGACCAGCACCGCCACCCCGTCCCGGACGAGGGGCTCGCCCTCCTCGTCGCGGGCGACCAGCGCCGCCTCGATGCCCGGCAGCGGCCGGCCCATCGAACCCGGGCGGATGTCGCAGCCCACGAAGTTGGCGATCATGATCCCGCCGGTCTCGGTCTGCCACCAGTTGTCGTGCACGGGCAGGCCGAGGGCCTCCTGCCCCCAGACGACGACCTCGGGGTTGAGCGGCTCGCCCACGCTGGCCACGAACCGCAGCGCCGACAGGTCGTGGCCCTCCGCGCGCTCGGCGCCCGCGCGCATCAGCATCCGCAGCGCGGTCGGGGCGGTGTACCAGACGGTGACGTGCTGCTCGGCGAGGATCGAGTACCAGCGGTCGGCGTCCATCTCCTCCTCGTCGACGACCGCCGTCACGCCGTGCACGAGCGGCGCGATGATGCCGTAGGACGTGCCGGTGACCCAGCCCGGATCGGCGGTGCACCAGTAGACGTCGTCGGGGTGCAGGTCCAGGGCATACAGCCCGGTGGCGTAGTGGGCGACGACGGCCTCGTGCACGTGCATCGCACCCTTGGGCGCCCCCGTGGTGCCGCTGGTGAAGTGCAGCAGCGCCGGGTCCTCGGGCCCGGTCGCGGCCACCTCCGTCTCCGGGGTCGCACCGGCCAGGAGGGCGGCCAGGTCGAGCGTGCCCGGCTCCGGTGACCCGTCGGCGTCGACGAGCAGGACGTGCGCCAGCTCCGGCAGACCGTCGCGGACCGGGGCCACCTTCTTCCGGTAGTACGCCCGGGTGGTCAGCAGCACGCGGCCGTGGCCCCGGAACAGGCGCTGGCGCACGGGCTCCGGGCCGAAGGCGGAGAACAGTGGGCAGAACACCGCGCCGTGGCGCAGGGTGCCCAGGACCGCGACGTAGAGGTCGGGGCCGCGGCCGAGCAGCGAGAAGACGTGCTCGCCGCGGCCGACGCCCAGACCGTCCAGCACGCCGGCGAACCGCGCGGAGAGCTCGGCCAGCTCGCCGTAGCTGTGCGAGCGCGTGCTGCCGTCGGCCCGCACGAACCGGAGCGCCTCGTGGTCGCGCCGGGGGCCGGCGGCATGCCGGGCGACGGCTTCGTGGGCGATGTTGAGGCCGCCACCGGGAAGGCCGTCCAGCGCGCGGCGGGCGCCGTCCCAGGTGAACGTGGCGCGCGCGTCGTCGTAGTCCCGCAGGTTGGGCGGCACCGGGAACGCGCCCGGATCCTTGACGATGACCGGCCACCGCATCGACAGGCCCGCTTCCGCAGTCACCCGGTCATCGGACCGCCGGGGCGCCCGTGGCGCACAGGGCCGAAGGTCGTGGACCTGCGGATTCGCCCGTCAGCCTTCCGAGCGGGGTGGCTGGCCGAGCGTCTCGGTGAGCAGCTGGGCCAGGCGGGTGCGGCGGGGCCGGACGTCCACCTCGCGCACCGCCCGGGCGAGCGCCGATCCACTGGCGTGCACGATCGACAGGTGCCGCTCGGCGCGGGTCAGCGCGGTGTAGACCAGCGGCCGCGACAGCATGCCGCCGGCCTCCGGCGGGAGGACGACGACGACGCCGGGCCACTCCGACCCCTGCGCGCGGTGCACGGTGATCGCCCAGCCGTGCCGGAGGTCCGACAGCGCCTGCCCGTTCACCGTCACCGGGCCCGAGGCGAACGCGACGTCGATCGAGCCCTCACCGGTCTTGGTCACCACACCGACCTCGCCGTTGGCGAAGCCGGTGGGCTCGAGGTCCATGTGGTTGGCGGTGGCGACCACCCGGTCGCCGGCGTCGAAGCCCCACACGGTGCCGTCGCCCGGATTGAGCTTCGCCTTCAGCGCCTTGTTCAGCTCGATCGTGCCGGCCGGCCCGCGGTGCACCGGCGTGACCACCTGCACCGCGCCCGGCTCGATGCCCAGCGCCCGCGGGATCGAGTCGGTGACCAGCTGCACGACCCGCCGCGCCGCCTCGGCGCTTCCGGTCGCGGGCACGACGACCACCTCGCGGTCGGGGGAGTCGACCACCGGCAGCTCGCCGCCGCGTACCGACGTCGCCAGCCGGGCGATCGCGCCGCCCTCGGCCTGCCGGTACAGCGTGGTCAGCTCGGTCACCGGGACGACGCCGGAGTCGATCAGGTCACCGAGCACGTGCCCGGGCCCGATCGAGGGCAGCTGCGCGGGGTCGCCGACGAGCAGCAGGTGCGTGCCGTCGGGGCAGGCCTCCAGCAGCGCCGCGGTCAGCTCCACGTCCAGCATCGACGCCTCGTCGACCACGATCACGTCGGCGTCGAGCGGCCACTCCTCGTTGCGGGAGAAGCCGCCGGACGTGCCCTGCGCCCCGAGCAGCCGGTGCACCGTGACCGCCGGGTGGTCGGTGAGCTCCTCGAGCCGCTTGGCCGCCCGGCCGGTGGGCGCCGCGAGCGCGATGTCGGTGCCCTTGGCCCGCAGCAGCTTCACGACGGCGGCCACCGTCCGGCTCTTGCCGGTTCCGGGGCCGCCGGTCAGCAGGCTCACCCCGGCGCCGAGCACCTGGGCGACCGCCGCCTGCTGGGCCTTGTCGAGCCCCTTGGCCACCGTGCGCACCGACGCCGGGTCGGCGATCCGCTCGGCGGAGGCGGCCAGCCGGGCGACACCCTCGGCGACGGCCTCCTCGGCCATGCCGTAGCGGGCCAGCGACAGCGTGCGCAGCGCCGGGTCGGGTTCGGCGTCGGGGTCCGCGTCGTCGTCCGGCAGCGGTGGCTCGTGCTCGAGCACGTCGCCGGAGTCGACGGCGGCCACGATCGCGGCGGCCGGGTCGCTGATGCCCTCGGCCATCAACGCGGCCACGACCAGGTCGGCGGGGAGCACCGTGTGCCCGTCACGGGTCGCCGTCCGGAGGGTGAGGGCCACGACGGCCCGGCCGCGGCGGGTGTCCTGACGGTCGGCGTTGGTCAGGACGGCGATGGCCAGCCGGTCGGCGTCGCCGAGCTTCACCCCGGGCAGGCCCAGGAGCGCCCAGGGGTCGTCGCGCAGCCGGCGGGCGGCGTCGGGGCCCAGGGCGTCGGCCACGCCGGCGGCCAGCCGCGCCTCGAGACCCGCCGCGACCAGGATGCCGACCACCTCGTAGGTGGGCTGTGCCGAGAGGAAGCTGGAGAACAGCCGCTCGGCGCGCTGCCGGCCGACGCGGGGAAGCTTCATCAGCCGGTCGGCCGACACGTCGTCGGGGGAGACGATGCCGGCGCCGGGCAGCTCGGCGGCCGTCCGCTTGCCCAGGCCCGGCCACAGGCCGGCCGCGCAGAAGGCGGCGAACACGCGGTCTCCGCCGGTCCCGGCGCTCGTCGCCGCCGCGCTCATGGCCGTCACCGTTCCGAGCGGCGCTCGGGGTAGCTGAACGGCGGGGCCGAGACGTCCTCCAGCGCCGTCCGGATCGCGGCGGGCAGGCGCACGCCGTCGGCGTCGAGGGAGGCCTGCAGTTGCTGGGCGGTGCGCGCGCCGACGATGGGGGCGACGACCCCCGGCCGGTCACGCACCCAGGCCAGCGCCACCGCCAGCGGGCTGGTGCCCAGGCCCTCGGCGGCGGTGATCACGGCCTCGACGATGCGGTCCGACTTCGCCGACCGGAGCCCGTCGATGAACCCCTGCCACTGCGGGGAGGCGCCGCGGGACTCCGTCGGCGTGCTGTGCCGGTACTTGCCGGTGAGCAGACCGCGGCCCAGCGGCGACCAGGCGAGCACGCCCAGGCCGAGGGCCTCGGCGGCCGGGACGACCTCGCGCTCGACCCCGCGCTGCAGCAGCGAGTACTCGACCTGCGTGCTGATCAGCGGTGTGCGGCCCGGCCACGCGCGCTGCCAGGTCGCGGCCTGGGCGGTCTGCCAGCCGGTGAAGTTGCTGATGCCCACGTAGCGGGCGCGACCGGAGGAGACGGCGAGGTCGCAGGCGGCGAGGGTCTCCTCGAGCGGGGTGGCCTCGTCCCAGGCGTGCAGCTGCCAGAGGTCGACGTAGTCCAGGCCCAGGCGCTCCAGCGACGCATCGAGCGCGGCCAGGAGGTGCCCGCGGGAGGCGCCGCGGCCCATGGGGCCCGGCGCCGTGCGACCGACGGCCTTGGTGGCGACCAGGACGTCGGACCGGGGGACGACGTCGGCGAGCAGGTGCCCGAGCGTGCGCTCGCTCTCGCCGTCGCAGTAGACGTCGGCGGTGTCGACCAGCGTGCCGCCGGCGTCGACGAACGCCGTCAGCTGCATGGCGGCCTCGTCCTCGTCGGTGTCGCGGCCCCACGTCATGGTGCCCAACGCCAACCGGGACACGACCAGGCCACTGCGCCCCAGCGCCCGTTGCTCCACAGGACGCCAACTTACCGGTGGCCCCCGACACCGACCGGGCCGCGACACCAGCCTGTGAATCGGTGCGGCCACGACCCCGCTTCCGCGGCGCGCCGGGGCGCGGCACCTAGAGTCCCGCCTCGTGATCCAGTTGCCCCGCCTCGCCGTCCCCCGTCGCGCCGCCGTGATCGGCTGACCGGCATGGGCTGGTTCGAGGCCGTCGTCCTCGGGGTCGTGCAAGGCCTCACGGAGTTCCTGCCGATCTCCTCCAACGCGCACCTGCGGATCGTCGGTGCCGCCTTCGGGTGGCCCGACCCCGGTGCGGCGTTCACCGCGATCATCCAGATCGGCACCGAGCTCGCTGTGCTGGTCTACTTCGCCCGCGACATCGCCCGGATCGTCGCGGCGTGGGTGGGCTCGCTCACCGGACGGCGCAAGCGCGACGATCCCGACGCCCGCATGGGCTGGCTGATCATCGTCGGCACCATTCCGATCGTGATCCTCGGGCTGTTGTTCCAGAAGCAGATCGAGACGTCGCTGCGGGATCTGCGGATCATCGCCATCGCACTCGTCGTGTTCTCGCTCGTGCTCTACGTGGCCGATCGCCGCGGCGCCAAGGACCTTCACCTCGATGATCTGACCGTCCGGCACGGGATCATCTACGGGTTCGCCCAGGCCGCGGCCCTCATCCCCGGCGTCTCCCGGTCCGGAGGCACGATCACCGCCGGGCTCTTCCTCGGGTACACCCGCGCCGCGGCGGCCCGGTACTCCTTCCTGCTGGCGATCCCCGCCGTCCTCGGGTCGGGGGCCTACGAGACGTACAAGGCGTTCAAGGGTGGGGTGCACGGCACCCAGGTCGACTGGCCGCCCACGATCCTGGCCACCGTCCTCGCGTTCGTCGTGGGCCTCTCGGTCATCGCCTGGCTGCTGCGCTACCTCAACCGGGGCAGCTTCGTGCCGTTCGTCGTCTACCGGGTGGTGCTCGGCCTCACGGTGCTCGCGCTGGTCGGGCTCGGGGTCCTCAACCCCACCTGAGGCCGATCCCGCGGGGGTCCGCCTAGGCTTCGCGCCGTGACCACCGTGGTGTTCCTCCGGCACGGCCGGACGACGGCGAACGCCGGCGGCGTGCTCGCGGGGTGGACGCCCGGCGTCCAGCTCGACGACACCGGCCGGACGCAGGTGCAGGCGGTGGGGGAGCGGCTGGCCAGGGTGCCGCTCACCGCCGTCGTCAGCAGCCCGCTGGAGCGCTGCGTGCAGACCGCGGGAGCGATCGTCGCCGGGCGCGACCTCGAGGTGCAGACCGACGACCGGCTCGGTGAGGCGCGGTACGGCGACTGGACCGGCCGCACCATCAAGGAGCTGGTCAAGGAGCCGCTCTGGAAGGTGGTGCAGCAGCACCCCTCGGCCGCCGTCTTCCCCGGACCCGAGGGGGAGGGCCTCGCGGAGACGCAGGCCCGCGCCGTCGCGGCGGTGCGTGCCTGGAACGCGACCCTGGGCCCGGAGGCGGTCTGGCTGGTCTGCAGCCACGGCGACGTGATCAAGGCCGTCCTCGCCGACGCCCTCGGGCTGCACCTCGACCAGTTCCAGCGGATCGTCGTCGACCCGGCGTCGATCTCGGTCGTCACCTACACCGACACCCGCCCCTTCGTCGTGCGCGTGAACGACACCGGCGGCGACGTGTCCGGCCTGATCCCGCCGCCGAAGCGCCGGCGGCGGGCCAAGGCCTCGTCGGACGCCGTCGTGGGCGGGGGAGCGGGCTCGGGCGCCTGAAGCCGCGCCGGACATCGGCGTCGGTCCAGGCGGGCGCGACGGCGGCCCGCGTAACCTGTTCCGCGTGCCCCGTCAGGTCCATCTCTTCGAACGCCCGGCCCGTTTCGTCGCAGGCACCGTGGGCCAGCCCGGCGACCGCACCTTCTACCTCCAGGCCTCCGACGGCTCCGGCCGCACGGTCAGCGTGGCCCTGGAGAAGACGCAGGTGCAGGTCCTCGCCGACCGGATGAACGAGCTCCTCGACGAGGTCGCCGGCCGCGCCAACACGGTGATCCCGCCCGACGCCGACGTCGACGACCTGGAGCCGCTGACGGTGCCGGTCGACGAGGAGTTCCGGGTCGCGGCCATGGGCCTGGCGTGGGACGGCGCCGAGGAGGCCGTCGTCGTCGAGGCAGTGGCCGCCACCGACGAGCCGATCGACGAGGAGGCCATCCTCTCCGACAGCGACGAGGGCCCCGACGCCCTGCGCGTGACGATCACCCCGATGGCCGCGCGGGCGTTCGTCGCCCGCGCCCGCCGGGTGGTTGCGGCCGGCCGGCCGTCGTGCCCGCTGTGCTCGCTGCCGCTGGATCCGGTGGGGCACGTCTGCCCGCGGCAGAACGGCTACCGCCGCTGAGCGGCGGCGGTGTCCCGCCCATGACCGGACAGCCCGCCGGTGCCGACCTGCGCGCCCCCGCGGACGATGCCGAGGCGCAACTCCTGCTGCGCGAGGGCGAGATCGACCTCGAGGGGCGGCTGCTCGACGCCAGCAACGTCACGCTCGTCGGCACCATCCGCACGGCCACGCTCGAGGCCGAGTGCGTCTACAAGCCGGTCGCGGGGGAGCGGCCGCTCTGGGACTTCCCCGACGGCACCCTGGCCGGTCGCGAGATCTCGGCCTACCTCGTCTCCGAGGCCACCGGCTGGCACGTCGTCCCGCCGACCGTGCTGCGCGAGGGCCCGTTCGGCCCCGGCATGGTGCAGCTCTGGATGGACGGCGACCCCGAGGTCGACCTGGCCGCGTTCGTACGCCGTGACGACGACGCGCTGCGCCGCATGGCCGTGTTCGACGCGGTGGTGAACAACGCCGACCGCAAGGGCGGCCACATCATCCCCATGCCGGGCGGCCACGTGTACGGGGTCGACCACGGCATCTGCTTCTCCGTCGACCCGAAGCTGCGCACCCTGCTGTGGCGCTGGGCCGGCAAGCGGCTGCCCGAGCCGGCGGTGGCCATGCTCGAGCGCCTCGCCGACGAGCTGCGCGACGACCTCGGGGAGCAGCTGCACGAGCATCTGACTCGCAAGGAGGTGCGCAGCACGCAGCAGCGGGTCGCCGAGCTGCTGCGCACCGGGCGGCACCCCGAGCCGAACGGGGAGTGGCCGGCCCTGCCCTGGCCGCCCTTCTAGCGCCGCGTAGTTGATCATCGCCTGTGCGCGCGACACTTCGGCGGACGCGCCGCGGAACCGGGCACGCAAACGATGATCAACTGCATCAGCCTCTCTCGTGGCTGTCAGCGCCGGTAGCCACCACTTCGCGGACCTCGTCGGGACTGTCGGTGGCCCGGGTCACGATGCGCGCATGCCACATCGCAGCCGCCTCTCCATCCTGCTGCTCGACCTGCCGCCGGACCACCACGCCTCCGGCAGTGCCTTCTGGGCCGGCGTGACCGGGCGCCCCACCCGCGTGGCGTCAGCCGGCCGTGAGCGGTTGCTGCCGGACTAGGACGGCCGGGCCTGATCGACCGCGCGCGACATCTCCACGTCGCCGCGGTCGCGGGTGCCCTGGACCACCCCGTCGATGTCGGCGGCCGGCCGGTTCTGACTGAGCTTGGCCTTCGCCTCGATCCGGCTGATGCGCAGCTCCACCCCGACGATCGCGCGGAGCTGCCCCGCCACGAACGCGGGAGGGGCGTCATCGACGGCCCACGGCCGCTGCTGCGCGGCCTCGTGCTTCTCGGTGAGCCGGCGCACCAGCCCGCCCACCCAGTCGACGTCGTCGTGGACGACGAGCTCGCCGTAGACGTGGGCGGTCACGTAGTTCCAGGTCGGGACGACGCGGCCGTGTTCCGCCTTCGAGGCGTACCAGCCGGGCGTGACGTAGGCGTCGGGGCCGCGCAGGATCACCAGGGCCTCGCCGACCGGGGCCAGCCGCCAGTGCTCGTTGGTGCGGGCGACGTGCCCGAGGAGCGATCCGTGGGCGCCGGCCGCCGGGTCGTACACGAACGGCAGGAGCGTCGAGACCAGCCCGCGATCGGTGGCCGTGACGAGGTCGCCGGCGCCGTGCCGGAGGAGCAGGTCCTGCACGGCGCCGTCGTCCATGGCGAAGTGCCCTGGCACGTACATCGCCGCTCCCTCCGTCCGGTCCACCTTCCGGCAGAGGCTAGTGACCGGGGCTCAGTCGCCCGGCACGAGATCGATCACCTCGGCGGCCCGGGCGGCATCGCCGTGCACCGTCAGCATCTCGTAGGGCACCCGCCGCCAGACCCGCAGCAGCAGGTCGCCGGCGGTGCCGGT
>DASYGS010000083.1:0-15934 GCA_035999465.1 Blastococcus sp.
GACGGCGTCGGCGATCGGCGTGCTCCCGCTGACCAGTTCGAGGACCGACCCGTCGCGGCGCGCGTCGAGCAGGGCGACCAGCACCGCCGCCACGTCGTCCCGAGGGACGCTGCCCCGCCCGACGTGCCGGTCGAGCGTGACTTGGCCGGTGCCGTCGTCGTCGGTGAGGCCGCCCGGCCGGAGCACGGTGACCGCCAGCGCCGGGCGGGCCAGCAGGTCCTGCTCGGCGGCGAGCTTGGCGCGCAGGTAGGCGAGGAAGACTTCGTCGACCCCCTCCGGCGTCGCGCCGTCGGCCACGGAGTCCACGCCCATCGACGAGACGAGCAGGTAGGCGCGGACGCCGGCCCGTTCCGCCGCGTCGGCCAGCAGGACGGCCGCGCCGCGGTCGACGCTGTCCTTGCGGGGCACCCCGCTGCCCGGCCCTGCGCCCGCGGCGAAGACGACCGCGTCCGCACCTGCGAGGACCGCGGCGACGTCGTCCACGGAGGCCGACTCCAGGTCGAGGACGACCGCGTCGACGCCGTCGCCGACGACGTCGGACTCGTGGGCCGGATTGCGGATGATGCCGACGACGGAGTCGCCGCGGTTGGTCAGGAGGCGGCCGAGGCGGCGGGCGATCTGCCCGTGGGCTCCGGCGAGGACGATGCGCATGAGCACCCCCTACCCCGTCGCGTCGCGGGCTACCTGCCGGGCCCGGGCGAGATCGGCGGGGGTGTCGCAGTCCAGCCACGGCGGGGGCTGCCCCGGCACCGCGGCGGGACGCACCCGGCGCACGGAGAGCGGCGCCAGCACCCGGCGCATCGACGTCGGCCCGCTGCTCCCGGCCACCGCCTGCCGCAGGACCGCAGTCCGCCAGGCGCCCAGCAGCAACTGGTCGCGGCCGCCCTCGTCGACGACGAGCACGCCGTCGCCGGAGAGCCCCCCGCGCAGCTCGGTGATCAGCGTCCCGGTGAGGAACGGAAGGTCCCCGGCCAGCAGGACGACCACGTCAGTCGACACCTCGGTCAGCCCTGCCCGCAGCGCGGCGACGGGGCCGCCGCCGGGTGGCCGCTCGCGCACCAGGACGACGTCCTCCGGGACCGGTTGCCGCGGGCCCACGACCACCCGGCGGTCGGCGTCGGACACCGCGGCCAGCACGGCGGCCAGCATCGTGCGGCCGCCCACCTCGAGCTGCGGCTTCGGCTGACCGCCCAGCCGGGCCGCCTTTCCGCCGGCCAGTACCACGGCGGTGTACGGCGGCGGCCCATCCATGGCCCAGACGGTAAGCGGTGCACGTGGGTACCGTCAGCTCCTGTGGGACGAGTGACGAGCCGGAAACCGGTGCTGAGGATCCGCGGCGACCAGCACACGACGAGACCGGACACCGTCGCGGCGGAGGAGCCACTGGAGATCCGCCTCGACGGCACGCCGCTGGCGGTCACCATGCGGACCCCCGGCCACGACTTCGACCTCGTGCACGGCTTCCTCGCCACCGAGGGCGTGATCACGTCGGCCGCCGACATCGCGGCCCTGCGGTACTGCGACTCGGTCGACGCCGAGGGCCGCAACACCTACAACGTGGTGGACGTCGACCTGGCGCCGGGCGTCGAGAAGCCGGACACCGGGCTGGAGCGGAACTTCTACACGTCGAGCTCGTGCGGTGTCTGCGGCAAGGCGAGCATCGACGCGATCCGCACGAAGACGGCCTACGACGTGGCCGCCGACGCCGTCCGGCTGCCGCTCGAGGTGCTGCTGGCCCTGCCCGACAGGCTGCGCGCGGCCCAGGAGGTGTTCGAGAAGACCGGCGGCCTGCACGCGGCCGGGCTGTTCACCGCCGACGGGGAGCTGCGGGCCGTCCGCGAGGACGTCGGCCGGCACAACGCCGTGGACAAGGTCATCGGGGACGCCGTCCGCGAGGGCCGCCTACCGCTGGCCGGGCACGTGCTGATGGTCAGCGGCCGGGCGAGCTTCGAGCTGACCCAGAAGGCCGCGATGGCCGGCCTCCCGGTGCTCGCGGCCGTGTCGGCGCCGTCGTCCCTGGCGGTGGAGCTGGCCCGCGAGACCGGCATCACGCTCGTCGGCTTCCTGCGCGGAGACGGCTGCAACGTCTACACGCACACGGAGCGCCTCCGTCAGTGATCCCCGCCGCGGAGCTGGCTGACGATGTGGGGGAGCAGCGGGCCGAGCACCGCCAGGCCGTCGCGCACGCCGCCGGTCGAGCCCGGCAGGTTCACGATCAGCGTGCGGCCCGCCGTGCCGGCCAGGCCGCGGGAGAGCACCGCCGTCGGCACCTTCCCGGCGCCGTACCGGCGCACCGCCTCGGCGATCCCGGGCGCCTCGCGCTCCAGCACGGCGCTGGTCGCCTCCGGGGTCACGTCGGTGGGGGACAGGCCGGTGCCGCCGGTCGTGAGGACGACGTCGACCAGGCTCTCCACCGCCTCGCGCAGCACCCAGGCCAGTTCGGCGACGTCGTCGGGGCGCACGTGCGGGCCCTCGACGGTGAACCCGAGCTCGCGCAGCCCCTCGGCGAGCAGCTGCCCGCTGGTGTCCTCGTAGACGCCGGCGGACGCGCGGTTGGACGCGGTGACGACGACGGCGCGGGCCCCTGCCGGTAGTCCGGTCATCGCGACCAGTCCCCGCTCTTCCCGCCGCTCTTGGCCAGCAACCGGACGTCGGTGATGCTCGCCCGCGGGTCGACGGCCTTCACCATGTCGATCACGGTCAGCCCGGCGACGGCGACCGATGTGAGCGCCTCCATCTCCACGCCGGTGCGGTCGGCCGTGCGCGCCGTCGCGGTGATCTCGACGGCCTCGTCGGTGACCTCGAGGTCGACGGTGACGCCGTGCAGGGCGATCGGATGGCAGAGCGGGACGAGGTCCGGCGTCCGCTTGGCGCCGGCGATCCCGGCGATCCGCGCCACGGCGATCGCGTCGCCCTTCGGCACGCCCGTGCCCCGCAGCAGCGCGACCACCTCCGGGCTGACCAGCACGCGGCCGGCCGCGGTGGCCTCCCGGGCGGTCACCGGTTTCGCGCTGACGTCGACCATCCGCGCGGCGCCGGTCTCGTCGACGTGGGTGAGGCGGGCATCGGTCACTGGAGGGCTCCTTCGATCAGGACGACGGTCACGTCGGACCCGGCGGCCAGTTCGGTGACGTCCTCGGGGACGACCACCAGGCAGTTGGCCCGCGAGAGGTGGGCGACCAGGTGCGAGCCGGGGCCGCCGACCTGGGAGACGTGGCCCTCGTCGTAGCGGCCGCGGAGGTACTGGCGGCGGCCGGCGGGGGAGGTGAGGTCGCCGGCCAGCCGGGCGGGCACGCGCAACCGGTCCGGTGCCGCGTGCCCGAGGACGCGGCGCAGCGCGGGGCGGACGAACACCTCGAAGGAGACGAACGCGCTCACCGGGTTGCCGGGCAGCGTCACCACCGGGACGCCGTCCACCGTGCCGGCTCCCTGCGGGCCGCCGGGCTGCATCGCGACCTTGGTGAACTCCACCGTGCCCAGGCCCCGGAAGGCGTCCTTCACCACCTCGTACGCGCCCGCGCTGACGCCGCCGCTGGTGACCAGCAGGTCAGCGCCGTCCAGCTCGGCCCGCACCGTGGCGAGGAACTGGTCGACGTCGTCGGGCACGAAGTGCAGCCGGCGGGCCTCCCCGCCGGCCTCCTCGATCGCGGCGACCAGCAGTGCCGAGTTCGACTCGTAGATCTGGCCCGGCAGCAGAGGCTGCCCGGGCGCGACGAGCTCGCTGCCGGTGGAGAGGACGAGCACCCGGGGCTTGCGGCGCACCGGCAGGGTCGAGACGCCCACGGCGGCGGCGAGGCCGAGCTGCGCGGCGCCCAGGGGCGAGCCGGCCGACAGGGCGGTCGCGCCGGCGGCGATGTCCTCACCCGCCGCGCGCAGGTGGGTGCCGGCCGGCGGCGCGCCGCGGATCTCCACGACGTCGGTGCCGCCGTCGGTCAGCTCGACCGGGACGACGACGTCGGCGCCGGGCGGCAGGGGGGCGCCGGTCATGATCCGCTGGACGGTGCCCGGGACGAGCGCCCGCACATCGGTCCGCCCGGCCGGGATGTCGTCGGCCACCGGCAGCCGCACCGGTTCCTGCGCCGCATCCCCGACCTCGGCCCACCGGGCCGCGTAGCCGTCCATCGCCGAGTTGTCGAAACCCGGCAGGGCGACGCGGGCCGCGACGTCGCGGGCCAGCACGCGGCCGTGGGCCGACGCGAGGCCGACGTCCTCTTCCGGCATCGCGCGCAGCAGCGCCGCGACCACCGCCTGGTGTTGCTCGACCGTCCGCACGGACCCATCCTGGCCGATCAGGGGACAGGGGGCGCCGGTTAGGGTCGGTGCACAGTCGTACGGAGGGTGGGTCATGGCCGAGATCGACCGGATGCTGGAAGCCAACAAGGAGTGGGCCCAGCGGTTCCCCGGCAGCAAGCCGGTGCGACCCGCCCGCAAGGTCGCCGTGGTGGCCTGCATGGACTCCCGCATCCCGTTGTTCGGCGTGCTGGGCCTGGAGATCGGCGACGCGCACGTCATCCGCAACGCCGGCGGGGTGATCACCGAGGACACCATCCGGTCGCTGACCATCTCCCAGCACGCGCTGGGCACCCGCGAGATCGTGCTGCTCCACCACACGAACTGCGGGATGCAGTCCACCGACGACGTCTCCTTCGCCGACGCGGTCGAGCAGGCCACCGGCCGCCGTCCTCCGTGGGCCCCCCGGATGTTCACCGACGTCGACGACGACGTCCGGGAGTCCGTCCGCCTCATCAAGGAGTGCCCGTACCTGCTCTCGACCGATGTGCGCGGCACCGTCTACGACGTCGAGACGGGCCTGCTGCGCGAAGTGGTCTGAAGGCCGCCGTCCGCCGGCTGGTATCGTGACCGGCTGGCGCGCGCAAGCCGGCTGGTGCCCGCGTGTCGCAACGTCTCCCGTGCTCGGTGAGGCGATTCCACCAGCCGCCCCGACGACGACGGAGGACACGAGCGCCGTGCGCACGTACTCACCCAAGCCCGGCGAGATCGACCGGGCATGGCTTGTCATCGACGCCACCGACGTGGTGCTCGGCCGACTCGCCAGCCAGACCGCGCAGCTCCTGCGCGGCAAGCACAAGCCCCAGTACGCCCCGCACCTCGACGTCGGTGACTTCGTCGTCATCGTGAACGCCGGGAAGGTCGCCCTCACCGGCGCCAAGCGGGAAGAGAAGCTGGCCTACCGGCACTCCGGCCACCCGGGTGGTCTCAAGACCATCAACGTGGGCGACCAGCTGCGCACGCACCCCGACCGGGTCATCGAGCGCGCGATCAAGGGCATGCTGCCGCACAACAGCCTCGGCCGTCAGATGCTCAAGAAGCTCAAGGTCTACGCCGGCCCCGAGCACCCCCACGCTGCGCAGCAGCCCCAGAACTACGAGATCAAGCAGGTGGCCCAGTGACCAGCGCACAGACCGTGACCGACGCCGACGGGCGTCCCATCCAGACTGTCGGCCGCCGCAAGGAGGCCATCGTCCGCGTGCGGCTGCTCCCGGGCACCGGCCAGTTCAAGCTCAACGGCCGCACCCTGGAGGAGTACTTCCCCAACAAGGTGCACCAGCAGCTCATCCGCGAGCCGTTCGTGACCCTGGAGAAGGCCGACCAGTACGACGTCGTCGGGCTGCTCAAGGGCGGCGGCGTCACCGGGCAGGCCGGCGCGCTGCGCCTCGGCATCGCCCGTGCGCTGATCGAGATCGAGGCCGAGGACCGTCCGGCCCTCAAGAAGGCCGGCTTCCTCACCCGTGACGCCCGCGTCAAGGAGCGGAAGAAGTACGGCCTCAAGAAGGCCCGCAAGGCGCCCCAGTACTCCAAGCGCTGACCGGTACGTCCGTTGGGTCGCCTGTTCGGGACCGACGGCGTCCGGGGTCGGGCCAATTCCGACCTCACGCCGGAACTGGCCCTCGCGGTGGCGCGTGCCGCCGCCGCTGAGCTCGCCGACCGCGACGGGACCTCGCGTCCCGTCGCGGTCGTCGGGCGCGACCCCCGCGCCAGCGGGGAGATGCTCGAGGCCGCGGTCGTCGCCGGCCTCGCCAGCGTCGGCGCCACGGTGCTGCGCGCCGGTGTGCTGCCCACGCCCGCGCTGGCCTATCTGACCGGCCGCACCGACGCCGATCTCGGCGTGATGATCTCCGCGAGCCACAACCCGATGCCCGACAACGGCATCAAGCTGTTCAGCCGCGGCGGTCACAAGCTGCCCGACGCCGTCGAGGCGGCCATCGAGCGCAGCGTCGTCGGCGGCACCCTCGCCGACCACCGCCCGACCGGCACCGGCATCGGCCGGGTCAGCGACCTGCCCACGGCGGTCGAGGACTACGTGGGGCACCTGCTGACCACCGTCGACGCGCCGCTGACCGGGCTGCGCGTCGTCGTCGACTGCGCCCACGGCGCCGCGGCCGGCAGTGCCCCGGAGGTGTACCGCCGCGCGGGCGCCACGGTGCACGCGATCGGCAACGAGCCCGACGGCTGGAACATCAACGACGGCATCGGCTCGACGCATCTGGGCCCGCTGATCGAGGCGGTCGCGGCCCAGGGCGCCGACATCGGCATCGCCCACGACGGCGACGCCGACCGCTGTCTCGCGGTCACCGCCGACGGGCAGGTCGTCGACGGCGACGCGATCCTCGCGATCTGCGCCGTCGCCCTGCACGAGCGCGGCAGTTTGAAGGACGACACGGTGGTCGCCACCGTGATGAGCAACCTCGGTTTCCACCACACCATGCGCGACGCCGGCATCGCCGTGCAGACGACGGCGGTCGGCGACCGCTACGTGCTGGAGGCGCTGCGGGCCGGCGGCCTGAGCCTGGGTGGCGAGCAGAGCGGCCACCTGGTCTTCCTCGACCACGCGACCACCGGCGACGGGCTGCTCACCGGGCTGTCGCTCATGTCGCGGATGAGCGCGACGGGCGCGTCGCTGGCCGAGCTCGCCTCGATCGTGCAGCGCCTGCCGCAGACGCTGATCAACGTCCCGGTCCGTGACCGGCTGGCCGTCTCCGCGAGCGACGAGGTCGCCGAGGCGGTCAACGCCGTCGAGCACGAGCTCGGCGACTCCGGCCGGGTCCTGCTGCGCCCGTCGGGCACCGAGCAGCTGGTGCGCGTGATGGTCGAGGCCCCCACGCAGGAGCAGGCCGATGAGGTCGCCAACCGCCTGGCCGAGGTCGTCGCCAAGGTCGACTGACCGTCGGCTGCGGCGCCGCCGCGAGGCGTTGCTCCTCAGCCGGCCGTTCCGACGTCCTGAACGGCCGGTCACGGGCCAACGCCCGAGCTGGTCGTCCCCGGGGACTCGGGGCTCCGTCTGTGTGGGGACGGCTCCTGGTCGCGGCGTCGCCCGGAGGGCGGCCATGTCATCCCCCGGTACCCTCGGTGCCATGTGCGGCATCGTGGGTTACGTCGGCCACCAGGACGCCCGGGACGTCGTCATCGAGGGCCTGCGGCGCCTCGAGTACCGCGGCTACGACTCGGCAGGCATCGCCGTCGTCGCCGACGGGCGGCTGACCTCGGCGAAGAAGGCCGGGAAGCTGGCCAACCTGGAGAAGGTGCTCGCCGAGCAGCCGCTGCCCGCGGCCACGATCGGCATCGGGCACACCCGGTGGGCGACGCACGGCGGCCCGACGGATCGCAACGCGCACCCGCACCTGTCGGCCGACGGCTCGGTCGCCGTCATCCACAACGGCATCATCGAGAACTTCGCCGCCCTGCGCGCCGAGTGCGAGCGGGCCGGCGTGGAGTTCACCTCCGACACCGACACCGAGGTCGCCGCCCACCTGCTGGCCGCGGCCTACGCCGACGCCCCGGAGGGCGAGGGCCGCCTGGCCGAGGCGATGCGGGTCGTGTGCCGCCGGCTGGAGGGGGCTTTCACCCTGGTCGCCAGCGTCGCCACGGAGCCCGACACCCTCGTCGCCGCCCGGCGCAGCAGCCCCCTGGTGGTCGGTATAGGAGAAGCAGCGGACGGTACTGCTGAGTATTTCCTGGGCTCCGACGTCGCCGCCTTCATCGCACACACCCGCGAGGCCCGCGAGCTCGGCCAGGACCAGGTCGTCGAGATCGACCGCACCCGCGGCCTGACCGTGACCGACTTCGACGGCGCGCCCGTCGAGCCCACCGCCTACACCGTCGACTGGGACGCCGCCGCCGCCGAGAAGGGCGGCTACGACTGGTTCATGCTCAAGGAGATCGCCGAGCAGCCGCAGGCGGTGGCCGACACGCTGCTGGGGCGGACCGACGAGCAGGGCCGGCTCGTGCTCGACGAGGTGCGCCTGTCCGACCAGGAGCTCCGGGACATCGACAAGATCTTCGTCGTCTCCTGCGGCACCTCCTATCACGCCGGCCTGATCGCCAAGTACGCCATCGAGCACTGGACCCGCATCCCCGTCGAGGTCGAGGTCGCCAGCGAGTTCCGCTACCGCGATCCGGTGCTGGACCGCTCGACGCTCGTCGTCGTCATCAGCCAGTCCGGGGAGACCATGGACACGCTGATGGCCCTGCGGCACGCCAAGGACCAGCGGGCCCGCGTCCTGGCGATCTGCAACGCCAACGGGTCGACGATCCCGCGCGAGTCCGACGCCGTGTTCTACACGCACGCCGGCCCCGAGGTCGCCGTCGCTTCGACGAAGGCATTCCTCGCCCAGCTGGTCGCCTGCTACCTGGTCGGCCTGTTCCTCGCCCAGGTGCGCGGCATGAAGTACGCCGACGAGATCGCCGCGATCGTGGGCGACCTGCACAAGCTGCCCGACGCGGTCGCGAAGGTGCTCGAGCAGATGGAGCCGGTCCGGGAGCTGGGCCGGTCGCTCGCGTCGGCGGACAAGATGCTCTTCCTCGGCCGGCACGTGGGCTTCCCCGTCGCCCTGGAGGGCGCGCTCAAGCTCAAGGAGCTCGCCTACATCCACGCCGAGGGCTTCGCCGCCGGGGAGCTCAAGCACGGCCCGATCGCGGTCATCGACGAGGGCACGCCGGTGGTGGTCGTGGTCCCGTCGCCGCGCAGCCGCGAGTCGGTGCACGGCAAGGTCGTCTCCAACATCCAGGAGGTGCGGGCCCGCGGTGCCCGCACGATCGTGATCGCCGAGGAGGGCGACGAGGACGTCGTCCCGTACGCCGACCACGTGATCCGCGTGCCGCGCACGCCCACCCTCCTCGCGCCGGTGGTCACCACGGTGCCGCTGCAGGTCCTGGCCTGCGAGATCGCCTCCACCCGCGGCCTGGACGTCGACCAGCCGCGCAACCTGGCGAAATCGGTGACCGTCGAGTAGGACGGGCGCCGCCAGGGCAGACTGACCCCGTGATCATCGGGGTCGGGATCGACGTGGTGCCCGTGGAGCGGTTCGCCGAGTCGCTGGTCCGCACGCCGGGTCTGCGCGACCGGCTGTTCACGCCGGCCGAGCAGCAGACACCGTCGGGCACGCCGCGCACCGGCGAGTCGCTGGCGGCCAGGTTCGCCGCCAAGGAGGCCGTCGCCAAGGCGCTCGGCGCCCCGGGCGACCTGTACTGGCACGACGCCGAGGTGACCGTCGGCGAGCACGGGCGCCCGCACCTGGAGGTGCGTGGCACCGTGGCCGGCCGCGCCGCCCAGTTGGGCGTCACCTCCTGGCACCTCTCGCTCAGCCACGACGGCGGCATCGCCTCGGCCGTGGTGGTCGCGGAGGGCCTGCCCCACCCGGAGGAGCGGTGACCGGGCTCTACACCGCGGCGCAGGTGCGCGCGGCGGAGGAACCACTGCTCGCGAGCACGCCCGAGGGCGCGCTCATGCAGCGAGCCGCGACGGGGCTGGCGACGGTCTGCCTGCGGCTGCTGGACCGCGGCTACGGACGGCGGGTCGCGCTGCTCGTGGGCAGCGGCAACAACGGCGGCGACGCGCTGTTCGCCGGCGTCCTGCTCGCCCGTCGCGGGGCGCGGGTCACCGCCGTCCTCCTCGACCCCGAGCGGGTGCACGCGCCCGGGCTCGCCGCGCTCCGCGGCTCCGGCGGCCGCGTCCTGACCGCGGGCGACGGCGCCGCAGCCGGGGTGATCGGCCACGCCGACCTGGTGCTCGACGGCATGCTCGGCATCGGAGGCCGCGGCGGCCTCCGGCCGGACGCCGCCGACCTCGCCCGGGCCGCGGCCGGCGGCGCCGGGATCACCGTCGCCGTCGACGTCCCCAGCGGGGTCGACGCCTCCACGGGCGCGGTCGAGGGTGCGGCCTTCCCGGCGATGCACACGGTCACCTTCGGCGCGGTCAAGCTCGGCCTGGTCGTCGGCGAGGGGCGCGGTTACGCCGGGCAGGTGCACCTCGTCGACATCGGTCTGGGGCCCCACCTCCCGGTGCCGACCGCGTTCCAGCTCACCGACGCCGACGTCGCGGCCCGTCTCGAACCCCCGTCGAGCACCGACGACAAGTACTCGCAGGGCGTCGTCGGCATCGCCGCCGGATCGTCGACCTATCCGGGCGCCGGCGTCCTCTGCACGGGCGCCGCGCTGCGCACCCGGCCCGGGCTGGTGCGCTACGCCGGCACCGCCGCCGAGGGCGTGCGCGCGGCCTGGCCCGAGGCGATCGTCACCGCGGGCCGGCCGGCCGACGCCGGCCGCGTGCAGGCCTGGGTGGTCGGCCCCGGCATGGGCACCGACGACGACGCCCGCGGCGTGCTGGCCGAGGTGCTGGCCACCGACCGTCCGGTCGTCCTGGACGCCGACGGGCTCACCATGGCAGCCGCGGAGCCGGCACTGGTCCGCGACCGGCGGGCCCCCACGGTGCTCACCCCGCACGACCGCGAGTTCGAGCGCTTCGGCACGCCGGTCGGGCCGGACCGGGTGGCGGCGGCCCGGCGGCTGGCCGCCGACCTCGGTGCCGTCGTCCTCCTCAAGGGCGACGCCACGGTGGTCGCCGACCCCGACGGCACCGCCTTCGTCAACGGCACCGGCACCCCCTGGCTGGCCACCGCCGGCACCGGCGACGTGCTCTCCGGCATCGCCGGCGCCGTGCTGGCCACCCAGGACGCCACGGGTCTGCCCACCGCCGAGGCCGCGGCGGTGGCGGCGCACCTGCACGGCCGCGCCGGCCGGCTGGCCGCCCGGCGTGGGCCGCTGATCGCCGGTGACCTCGTGCGGGTGCTGCCGGAGGCGGTCGGCCGGGTGCGCGGGCTCCGGTCCGGCGGCCTGGGAGACTCGGGAACGTGACGAACCCACGCGCCCTGCCCCGGGCGGAAGTCGTCGTCGACCTCGACGCCATCGCCGCGAACACCGCAGTGCTGCGCGAGCGGGTCGGTCGCCCGCTCATGGCCGTGGTGAAGGCCGACGGGTACGGCCACGGGCTCGTGCCGGCGGCGCGTGCGGTGCTCGCCGGTGGGGCCGACGCCCTCGGGGTCGCCGTGCTGGAGGAGGCGCTGGCGCTGCGCGCGGCGGGCATCACCGCCCCGCTGCTGGCGTGGCTGCACGGCCCCGGCACCGACTACGCCGCCGCCCTGGCCGCCGACATCGAGATCTCGGTCAACGCCGGATGGGCGCTGGACGAGGTGGTCGCAGCGGCCCGCGCCACCGGTCGGACCGCCCGGCTGCACCTGTTCGTCGACACCGGGCTCTCCCGCGAGGGCGCCACGGTCGCCGAGTGGCCGGGGCTGGTGGCGGCCGCCGCGCGTGCCCAGGACGACGGCGACGTCGCCGTCGTCGGGCTGTGGAGCCACATGGCCTACGCCGACGCACCGACCCACCCGACGATCGGGGTCCAGGTGCGGGTGTTCGAGGAGGCCGTGTCGCTCGCGCGGGCGGCGGGGCTGAGCGAGGCCCGCCGGCACCTGGCGAACTCGGCCGCCACCGTCGCGTTGCCCGGCACCTGGTACGACATGGTCCGCCCCGGGGTCGCCCTGTACGGGCTCGACCCGCTCGGCGGGAACCCGGCCGACCACGGCCTGCGCCCGGCGATGACCGTGCGGGCCACCGTCGTGCTGACCAAGCGGGTGCCGGCCGGCGTCGGCGTCTCCTACGGGCACACCTACTCGCCGACGACCGAGACCACGCTCGCGCTGGTGCCGGTCGGCTACGCCGACGGCGTGCCGCGGGCCGCGGGCAACCGGGCGCCGGTGCTCGCCGCCGGCGCGCAGCGCACGATCGCCGGGCGCGTGTGCATGGACCAGTTCGTGCTCGACGTCGGCGACGCGCCCGTCGCGCCCGGTGATGACGTCGTCCTGTGGGGACCGGGCGACCGGGGCGAGCCGACCGCGCAGCAGTGGGCCGATGCGGTCGACACCATCCACTACGAGCTCGTCACCCGCGTCGGCGGCCGCTTCAGCCGCCGCTACGTCGGCTCGGCCGGGGCGGTCTGATGGCGGGTTCCGGAAAGCCGCGGGCGAAGGCCTCGCCGGCGGCGAAGCACCCGCGCGGCCGCACCGCCGGCATCGTGGGCACCGTCGTCGGGCTGGCCGCCGCCGGCACCGCGGCGGGGGTCGCCGCCAGCCGGATCGCCGGCCGGCGGGTGCAGGCCGCGTCGCTGGCCGGGATCAGCGACGCCGACCTGCGGGAGGACGATCCGCTCGGTCCCGCCTCACGGCACGCGGACCGGACGGCGCTGGTGCAGGCCGACGACGGCGTCCTCCTGGCCGTCGACGAGATCGGCCCCCGCGACGCGCCGCTGACCGTCGTCTTCGTGCACGGCTACACGCTCTCGATGGCGTCATGGACGTTCCAGCGGCGCACCCTGGCCGCCGAGCTGGCCACCGCCAACGGGCACCGCCCCGACGCCCGGCTGGTGTTCTACGACCAGCGCGGCCACGGGGCGTCGGGCCGGGGCAGCGCCCGCAACGCCACGATCGACCAGCTGGCGCGTGACCTGCACGCGGTGCTGGAGGCGCGCGTGCCCCGGGGCCCGGTCGTGCTGGTCGGGCACTCCATGGGCGGCATGACGATCATGGGCCTGGCGGCGGTCCGGCCGAAGATGTTCGGCACGCGGGTCGTCGCGACGGCGCTGATCTCCACGTCGAGCGGCAACCTGGCCGACCTGAACTTCGGGCTGCCCGACCTGCTCACCCGGGTGCGGGCGGCGGTCTTCCCGGTCGCCGCGTGGACGATGCGGCACACGCCGAGGGTCGCCGAGGGCACCCGGCGGCTGGCGGCCGACCTGGTGTCGACCGCGACCCGTTCCCTCTCGTTCGCCTCCACCGACGTCGACCCGGCGCTGGCCCTCTACGTCGACGCGATGATCGCGGGCACCCCGGTCGACGTGATCGCCGAGTTCTACCCGGCGCTGGCCGGCATGGACCACACCGGTTCCCTGGCGCCGCTCCGCGACATCCCGACCCTGGTGCTCACCGGTGACAGGGACAAGATGATCCCGAAGGAGCACAGCGAGCTGATCGTGGAGCACCTCGGGGGCGAGGACGGGCCGGGCGTGGAGTTCGTCGTCGTGCCCGACTCCGGGCACATGGTGCTGCTCGAGAAGCCGGCCGAGGTGAGCTCCGCCCTGACCCGACTACTGCGCCGGGTGGCCACCGACCTGCCGGCCGCCGTCTCGCCGCAGTGAGCCCGGCCCGGCCGGACCCCCCCGCCGCCGAGGTGGCGCGCGTCGCGGGCAGCGTGGGCGACATCGCCGAGCTCGGCGCGCTGGCCAGCTCCTGCGTCGCCTGCCCCGACCTGGCCGCGGCGCGGCAGCACGTCGTCGTCGGCGACGTGCCGGCCTCGGGTCGTCCGGCCGTCGCCCTCGTCGGTGAGGCGCCCGGCGCCACGGAGGACGAGACCGGCCGGCCGTTCGTGGGCCGGTCCGGCGCGCTGCTCGACCAGCTGCTGGCCGAGGCCGGGCTCGACCGCGCGGAGTGCGCCGTCCTGAACGTGGTGAAGTGCCGTCCGCCGGGCAACCGGACGCCGAAGGCGGTCGAGGTGGCGCGCTGCGGCGGCTGGCTGCGCCGCCAGCTCGAGCTGCTGGACCCGCCGGTCGTCGTCGCACTCGGCCTGTCCGCGGCGAAGTGGTTCCTCGGCCCGCGCACGGTGCTCGCCCAGGTGCGGGGCGCGCCGCACGAGCTCGACGGCCGGGCGGTGTGGGCGACGTACCACCCGTCGGCCGCGATCCGGTTCGGCCCGAACGGGGCCCCCCGCGCGGGCCTGCTGGCCGACCTCACCGCCGTCGCCGGGAGCATCCGATGAAGCGTGCACACGTCCTGCCCACGCCGGAGGACACCCGCGCCCTGGGCGTCGCCCTCGCCGAGGTCCTGCGGCCCGGCGACCTCGTCGTGCTCGTCGGGCCGCTCGGCGCGGGCAAGACCGCGCTGACGCAGGGGATCGGGGCCGGGCTCGGCGTCCGCGAGCCGGTCACCTCCCCGACGTTCGTCATCTCCCGTGTGCACCGCGACGGGCGGGTGCCGCTGGTGCACGTCGACGCCTACCGGCTCGGCGGCGTCGCCGACGTCGACGACCTCGACCTGGATGCGGACGTCGCAGACTCCGTGACCGTCGTGGAATGGGGGGAGGGGCTGGTCGAGCGGCTCACCGACGAGCACCTGCTGGTGCGGCTCGACCGCCGGGACGACGACGTCCGCACCGCCGAGCTGGTGCCGCACGGGCCCGGCTGGGAAGCGCGGCTGGCCGGATGACACCGCGGGTCGAGCTCGTCGCCCTGGACGCGGCGACCCTGCGCGCGCTGGCCGAGGGCGATCTGGCCGCGGCGAACCGGACCGCGCCGGTGGCGCTGACGCCCTACCTCGCCGGGTCCGAGTGCCAGGGCGTGTGGCGGATCCGGGCCGAGCAGGTCGTCTCGGACCCGGCGAGTGCCGGCTGGGTGACGCGGATCGTGTGGGATCCCGACCGCGGCGTCGCCGTGGGCCGGGCGGGCTATCACGGGCCGCCGGACGAGCACGGGATGGTCGAGGTCGGCTACTCCGTCGACCCGGGATTCCGTCGCCGGGGCTACGCGCGGGCCGCGCTGCGGGCCCTGCTCGAGCGGGCGGGACGTGAACCCGGGGTCACCATGGTCCGGGCCTCGATCAGCCCGGGCAACGTCGCCTCCCGCGACCTCGTCCTGGCGCACGGCTTCGCGGCCGTCGGCGAGCAGGAGGACGACGAGGACGGGCTCGAGATCGTCTACGAGGTGGCCGTCGGCGCGGCCGCGACGCCACCCGCCTAGGCTGGTCCGTCGTGCTCGTCCTTGCTCTCGACACCGCCACCCCGACACTCGTCGCCGGCGTGGCGCGCTGGGCCCCGGGGCAGGGCATCCAGGTGCTGGCCGAACGCGCGGTGCCCTCGGGAAACCGGCACGCCGAACTGCTGACCCCCGCCGTCCAGGGCGCGCTCGCCGACGCCGGGCGGACCCTGGCCGACCTCGACGCCGTCGTCACGGGCCTGGGCCCCGGCCCGTTCACCGGGCTGCGGGTCGGCGTGGTCACCGCCGCGGCGCTCGCCGATGCCCGCGGGCTGCCGATCGTCGGGGTCTGCTCGCTCGACGCGGTCGGCGCGGGCGCCCGCACCGTCGTCACCGACGCGCGCCGCAAGGAGATCTACTGGGCCTCCTACGCCGACGACGGCACCCGCACCGGCGGGCCCGGCGTCGTCCGGCCGGAGGAGGCGGAGCTGCCCGGCCCGTTCGTGGGGGATCCCGCCTTCGCCGCCCGGCTCGGTGCCTCCGTCTCGGCAGCCGACGTGACGACGGCGGGGCTGGTCGGTGCGGCGGCGGGCGGCCTGGCCGATCCGTCGTCCGCCGGCCCGCTGCTGCCGCTCTACCTCCGCCGTCCCGACGCCACCCCGCCGACGGCGATCAAGGCGGTGTCGAAGGCATGACGGTTCGGCTGCGGCCCATGACGGTCGACGACCTGCCCGACGTGATGGTGCTGGAGGAGGAGCTCTTCGCCCCCGACACCTGGACGGTGGAGATGTACGAGGACGAGCTCTCCCGCTCCGACACCCGCTACTACGTCGTCGCCGAGTTCGACACCGCCGACGAGGACGACCCCGACGGCCAGCCGGTGACGGTCGGCTACGGCGG
>DASYGS010000084.1:0-7659 GCA_035999465.1 Blastococcus sp.
CGATCAGCGCGTGCTGCGTGGCGTCGTAGGGCCGGGTCACGGCCGCCGCGGCGCCGGGCCAGTGGTGGTGGAAGGTCAGCGCGGCGCCGTGGTCGATCAGCTGCAGCCGGCCGTGCCAGAACAGCATGTTCGGGTTGCGCCACGACCGGTCGACGTTGCCGACCAGCGCGTCGAACCAGAGCACCCGGCCGGCCAGCTCGCCGTCGACACCGTCGGCGCCGGCGTCGAAGTCGAGCGCGCCCGGCAGGTAGTCCAGCCCCAGGTTGCGCCCGGCCGAGCGCCGCAGCAGCTCCTGCACCTCGACGTCCGGCTCCCCCACAGCCAGCTCCGGGGCGACGTCGACCGTCACGAGCGCCGGCACCGGCAAGCCGAGCGCGCGGGCCAGCTCCCCGCAGATCACCTCGGCGACCAGCACCTTCACGCCCTGTCCGGCGGCGCGCCACTTGACCACGTACGTGCCGAGGTCGTCGGCCTCCATGAGCCCCGGCAGCGAGCCACCCTCGCGCAGCGGGGTGACGTATCGGATGGCGGTGACGGAGGCGAGCACAGTGCCGCGGAGGTTACCGCCGCGCGAGCGCACGGCTACACAGGGAGACTGGTCGCGTGGCGAACAGCGCACCCCCGACGACCGACGACGGCCGCTACGAGCGCAGCCCGTTCCGTTTTACCGATCGGATCACCGCCGACGGCCGCGACGGCTGGCCGGTGGAGGCCGACCGGTACCGGCTGGTCGTCAGCCTCGCCTGCCCGTGGGCCAGCCGCGCGCTGGTGACCCGCCGCCTCATGGGGCTGGAGGACGCGATCGGCATCGGCGTCACCGACCCGATCCAGGACGACCGGAGCTGGCGGTTCACCCTCGACCCGGGCGACGTCGACCCGGTGCTGGGCATCGCCTTCCTGTCCGACGCCTACTACAAGGCCGACCCGACCTACGACGGTGGCATCAGCGTGCCGGCGATCGTCGACGTGCCGACCGGCGCCGTCGTCACCAACGACGTCTTCCAGGTGACCCTCGACCTGGCCACGGAATGGCGGGCCCTCGCCCGCGAGGGCGCGCCCGACCTCTACCCCGAGTCGAAGCGCGGCGAGATCGACGAGGTCAACGCGCGCGTGTACGCCGACCTCAACGCCGCCGTGTACGAGGCCGGCTTCGCGACCACCCAGGAGGCCTACGAGGACGCCTACCGCCGGGTCAACGAGAGCCTCGACTGGCTCGCCGAGCGCCTCGCCGGGCAGCGCTACCTCGTCGGCGACACCATCACCGAGGCCGACATCCGGCTGTTCACGACGCTGATCCGCTTCGACGCCGTCTACCACGGCCACTTCAAGTGCAACCGGAACAAGATCTCCGAGGACGCCGTCCTGTGGGCCTACCTGCGTGACCTGTTCCAGACCCCCGGCTTCGGCGACACCGTCGACCTCGACCACATCAAGCGGCACTACTACCAGGTGCACGCGACCATCAACCCGACCCGGGTCGTGCCGCTGGGCCCCGACCTCTCCGGGCTGACCAGCACGCACGGGCGGGAGTCCCTCGGCGGCCGGCCCTTCGGCGACGGCACGCCGCCCGGTCCGCCGCCGGCGACGGAGGTCATCGCCCAGCAGCTGTAGCCGGGGCCCCCGCTGCAGGCACGAGGGTGACCGCCACCCCGTACCGGGCGCAGCTGCCGTCGTCCGGGCAGTCGTCGAAGGGGCTGCCGCGCACCTCGACGTAGGCGTCGCCGGGCGAGGCGCCGGGCGAGATGACGACGGTCGCGCGGAAGGAGCCGTCGACGGCCACCGGCGCGGTGCCCAGTTCGATCGGCTGCGCCCGGCCCAGGAGCAGCAGTTGCAGTCGGTACCGATGGCCCTCGGGGTAGCTGCCGTCGCACGCGAACGGCCCGCTGGTCAGCGTGACCGCCGCACCGACGGCGACCGTCCGGGGCTCGGCCGACAGCGGCGCGGGCAGGCACTGGAGGCGGCTGAACAGGGGTCCGTGGTCACACGCGGTCAGGAACGCGGCGGCCAGCAGGCCGCTCCCCAGGAGACCGAGCGTCCGGCGCACGGTGCGAAGAATGGCCCGTCCAGCGGCTCACGTCGCGTCTTTCGCCTGCGCGCGTTCCTTCTCGATCAACGCCTTGCTGCGGACCAGGCGCAGCAGCGTGACCACCAGCAGGCCGCCCCCCATGTTCAGCAGCGCCGTCCACCAGAACCAGTCCAGCCAGTCGGCGTAGCCGAACGGGGCACCGGCGTGGAGGGCCCCGAAGATGATCAGCGAGTCGAGGATCGAGTGGAACAGCACGAGGCCGGCGAGCAGGAACGCGCCGGCCACGGCCGCGACGATCTTGGCGATCTCGGTCTCGGCGCCGTGCTGCATGCGCGTCATGAGCGTGATGACACTGCCGGCCAGGAAGGCCAGGCAGACCGACTGCAGGTTCAGCGGAGCATCGATGAAGGTCGACGCCGAGGTGACCGCGGTCCGACCCACCGACGGCAGCGCGTGGACCACCAGCCACATGACCAGCCAGCCGCCGACCAGGTTGGCGACGAGCGTGCCGATCCAGAGCTTGCCCAGCTGGAGCAGGTGCGCCCGGCCCGCGACCACGGCGGTCACCGGCACGAGGAAGCCCTCGGTGAACAGCTCGCTGCGGGCGAGGAGCAGGGCGACGAAACCGATGCTGAAGGCGATCCCGGCGAGCAGGTGGCTGCCGGTCTCGGCGTAGACGGTCAGCATGGCCAGCACGCCCGTGGCCACCTCGAGCCCGCCCGCCAGGCCCGTGGTGAGCACCTCCCGCCAGGTGCGCTGCAGCCGCTGGGTGCCCTCCCGGACGATCCGGTCGAAGGCCTGCGACAGCTCGTCCTCGGCAGGCGCGTCGGTCTCGCCCTGCGCGACGCGTTCCTCGTCCACCGTGCCTCCTCAGCGGACGACACCGCACCGGTGGGCACGTCCTGAGCGAGCCGTCTACCCCCGCGCGGCGCACGCTCACACCTCGCGCGCTCCGGCGGGGGGCAGCAGGATCGCGATCATGGACCGCGCGCTGCTGGACTTCGCCATCGAGCTGGTCGAGGAGGCCGGCGGTCTCGCGGCGCGGCGGTTCGCCGAGGCCGGGCGGTCGTCGGGCCGCGGCCCGGGCACGCCGGCCGACGTCGAGCTGGAGGAGTTGCTCCGCGCGCGGATCGGCGCCCGCTTCCCCGACGACGCCGTCCTCGGCGAGGAATCGGGCCTGCACGAGGGGACGTCGGGCCGCCGCTGGGTGCTCGACCCGCTGAACGGGACGACGCTGTTCGTGCAGCGGGTGCCGACCTTCAGCGTGCTGCTCGCCGTCGAGGACGCCGACGGGCCGGCGGCGGCGGTCGTCGGCTACCCGATGAGCGACGAGATGCTCTACGCCGGCCGGGGGCTGGGCTGCTGGCACCAGGTGGCCGGCCGCGAACCGGTGCGGGTGCACGTCAACGACACGACCCGGCTCCGGGGCGCGCTGGTGGGGATGCTCAACCCGATGACCTGGTCGGAGGAGCTGCTGGTCGCGCTGCACCGCGAGACGTTCCTGCTGCCGTGGGAGAAGGGCAGCCTCGACCTCGCGACCGGGCGCTGCGACGCGCTGGTCATCGCCGGCTACCCGATGGGCTACGAGGACCTCGCCGTCCTGCCGCTGCTGGTCGGCGAGGCCGGCGGCCGGGTCACCGACCTGGCCGGCCGCGACGTACTGCGCGGCGACGGCAGCGTGCTGGCGACCAACGGCCACCTGCACGACGTGCTGCTGCAGGTGGTGGCGGGGCTCCCCCACGGCCGCGACTTCCGGGCCCTGCGCGAGCCGGCGGGATGACGCCGGCCACGGTGCCGCCGCTGGTGACCCTGCACCTGTGGGGCGTGCCGGGCCGGGCGGTGCCGGCGGCCGTGCTGCGCATGGCGACCGAGCGCGCCGCGCTGCGGCGCACCCCCGGCCTGCGGTTCGCCAAGCTGCTCGGCACCGGCAGCGGCAGCACCTTCACCCCCCGGGACGCCGATCCCCGCCGGTGGGGGCTGCTCGCCGTCTGGGACGACGACGCCGCGGCGGCCGCGTTCGCGAGCGGGGGCGTCGTCCGCCGGTGGCAGCGGATCGCCGACGAGCAGTGGACCGCGCGCCTGCGCCCCCTCTCGGCCCGCGGCCGCTGGAGCCGCCGGGAGCCGTTCGGTCGGCCGGCCCCCGCGCGCTGGACCGGCCCGGTCGCCGCGATCACCCGGGCCCGGCTCGCCCCCCGCCGGGCGCGGGCGTTCTGGCGCGCCGTGCCGCCGGTGTCGGCCGACCTGCGGGGCAGCCCCGGCCTCCGGCTGGCCCTCGGCATCGGCGAGGCGCCGATCGGGCTGCAGGGCACCGTCAGCGTCTGGGCGTCGGCCGCCGACCTCACCGCGTTCGCCTACGAGCGCGCCCCGCACACCGCCGTCGTCCGCCGCACGCCCGGCGCGGGCTGGTACGCCGAGGAGCTGTTCGCCCGCTTCGCCCTGCTGTCGGCCGAGGGCACCGTCGGCGGCCGGGAGGTCTGAACCCGGAGGTCAGCCGGTCGGGCCGAACCGCTCGACCCGGATCATCTCCGGCGCCATCCCGATGCCCATCAGCAGCCCGGTGGCCGCCTCGGCGAACGATTCCGAGCCACAGACGTAGGCGGTCTGGCCCGGTTCCCGGAGCGGCACCAGCTCCGCCGCCGTGAGCCGCCCCGCGGGGCGGATGCCGTGGGCCTCGCGGGTGAGGGCGATGAGGGCGCCGGCTGCGGCCAGCTCGTCGGCGTAGGGCGTCGAGGCGAGCGTGCGGCTGGAGACGGCGATGCGCAGCAGGTCGAGGCGGCCGATCGCGCGGGCGTGCCGCAGCATCGCGACGAACGGGACCACTCCCGACCCGCCGGCCAGCAGCAGCGCCGGGGTGGCGCCGTCCCAGACGAACCAGCCGCCGATCGGGCCACGGACCTCGAGCCGGTCGCCGGGCTCGACGACGTCGGCGAGGTAGGTGGAGACCTCGCCGTCGTCCAGCCGCTCGACGAACAACTCGACCAGCGGGTCCCGAGGCGCGGACGCCACCGAGTAGGAGCGCTGCGCGGTGTAGCCGTCCTCCGCGGTCAGCCGGACGACGTAGTGCTGGCCCGGCAGGTGGTCCACGCGGTCGGCGACGTCGAGGCGGAGTTGCACCGAGCGCTGGATCGGGCGGCGCACCCCCGCGACGGTCGCCGTCCGCCACCCTCCGGTCGGCGCCCCCGCGACCCCGGGTCCGAGCGCCCGGGCTGCGTCCTCGGTCACGGGGTCAGTCGCCCTGGTACCGCTGCTGGCGCCAGGGGTCGCCGAGATCGTGGTAGCCGTTCTGCTCCCAGAAGCCGGGCTGGTCGCGGGTCAGGAGCGTCAGCCTGCTGATCCACTTGGCGCTCTTCCAGAAGTAGAGGTGCGGCACGAGCAGCCGCACCGGGCCGCCGTGCTCGATCGGCAGCGGCCGGCCGTCGTACTCCCACACCAGCCACGCCTTGCCGCCGGTGACGTGCTCCAGCGGCAGGTTGGTCGTGTACCCGGTCTTCGACGTCGCCATGACGAAGTGCGCCTCCGCGGTGGGGCGGGCGGCCTCGAGCAGGGTGTCGACGCTGACGCCGGCGAACTGCGTGTCGAACTTCGACCAGGTGGTCACGCAGTGGATGTCGCCGCGGTACTCCGCTCGCGGGAGGCGGTGCGCCTCGTCCCACGTCCACGTGGTCGGCGAGTCCACCCGGCCGTCGACGGTGACGCTCCAGGTCTCGGGCGTGATCCGCGGGGTCGGCTCGGCGGTCAGCACCGGCCAGTCGCTGCCGACGTCGTACTGGCCGGGCGGCAGGCGGGGATCGCGGCCGCGTCCGCGTCCGACGAACCCGCGCGTGGGTGTGGGCATGTCGTCGTCCTCCCTGTCGAGGTGAGGGCAGCCTTACATGAGGTGAGTCACTTCGCGCTTATTTGGCCGCGAAGACCCGCTGGACCTAGCTTGGACGACGTGGTGACGGTGACGGACGCGAGCCAGCGCAGGACCCCCAAGGCAGCGAAGACGAATTCGGTCTTCAAGAAGGCCGTCATGGCGGTCAGCGGCATCATCATGCTGCTGTTCCTGATCGCCCATATGGTCGGCAACCTGCACGTCTTCCAGGGGCGGCAGTCGTTCAACAGCTACTCGGAGTGGCTGCGGACGGTCGGTGAGCCCGCGCTCCCGTTCCGCACCCTGCTGACGATCATCGAGATCGTCCTCACCGTGTCGGTGGTCGCGCACGTCTGGTCGGCCGTCTCGCTGTGGCGCCAGGCCAAGCGGGCGCGTCCCCAGGGCTACGCGACCAAGAAGTCGGTGGCCCAGACCTACGCCTCACGCACGATGCGCTGGGGTGGCGTGATCGTCGGGCTGTTCATCATCTACCACCTGCTCGACCTCACCTTCGGCGTCGCGAACCCCGACGGTGCCCACTCGACGCCGTACGACCGCCTGGTCGCCAGCTTCCAGAACCCGGCGGCGACCATCGTCTACGTGATCGCCCTCGTGCTGCTCGGCATGCACCTGCGGCACGGCATCTGGAGCGCGACCCAGACCCTCGGCCAGAGCAACCGGCGCCGGGAGCGGTCGGTCAACATCTTCGCGATCGTCTTCGCGACCCTCCTCATCGCCGGATACCTCGTGGTGCCGGCCGCCGTCGTCTTCGGGCTCGTGGACTAAGGACAGGAATTCACCACTCATGCCTCTCGACCTCTTCACCGTCGGCGAACCGATCGCCGACACCAAGGCCCCGACCGACGTTCCGCTCACCGACATCTGGAGCGAGCGGAAGTTCCGCGGCAAGCTCGTCAACCCGGCCAACCGCCGTCGCCTGACGGTCATCGTCGTCGGCACCGGCCTGGCCGGCGGCTCGGCCGCCGCGACGCTCGGCGAGGCCGGCTACAAGGTCAAGTCCTTCTGGTACCAGGACAGCCCGCGCCGGGCGCACAGCGTCGCCGCGCAGGGCGGGATCAACGCCGCCAAGAACTACCGCAACGACGGCGACAGCGTGTACCGGCTGTTCTACGACACGGTCAAGGGCGGTGACTTCCGCTCCCGCGAGAGCAACTCGTACCGGCTGGCCGAGGTGAGCGTCAACATCATCGACCAGTGCGTGGCCCAGGGCGTGCCCTTCGCCCGCGAGTACGGCGGACTGCTCGACAACCGCTCGTTCGGTGGCGCCCAGGTGTCGCGCACCTTCTACGCCCGCGGCCAGACGGGCCAGCAGCTGCTCTACGGCGCCTACCAGGCGCTGGAGCGGCAGATCGCGGCCGGCAACGTGGAGCAGCACGCCCGCACGGAGATGCTCGACCTGATCGTCGTCGACGGCCGCGCCCGCGGGATCGTCGCGCGCGACCTGGTGACCGGCGAGATCAGCACCCACTTCGCCGACGCCGTCGTCCTCGCCACCGGCGGGTACGGCAACGTCTTCTACCTGTCGACCAACGCCAAGGGCTCCAACGCCACGGCGATCTGGCGGGCGCACAAGCGGGGCGCCTACTTCGGCAACCCCTGTTACACGCAGATCCACCCCACCTGCATCCCGGTCAAGGGCGACTACCAGTCCAAGCTCACGCTGATGAGCGAGTCGCTGCGCAACGACGGCCGCGTGTGGGTGCCCAAGGAGCGCGGCGACACCCGCGACCCGCGGGAGATCCCCGAGGACGAGCGCGAC
>DASYGS010000085.1:0-7545 GCA_035999465.1 Blastococcus sp.
TCCCGGCCAGTATCCGAAGCGTTTCCGGCTCGTTGTGCGCTGTGGACGGCACGACACGACGATGAACCGGAAGAGCAGGTCGATGGACGAGCACCGGGTACCGATGCTGGGCGGCGCATGGCGCCGGCGCAGCGACCCGCAGCGCTCGGCCGACCCGAGAGTGCGCGAGTTGATCGGGGCGCTGGCCGGGCTGCCGGTGGCTCCTGACCCCCGTCCGGACTTCCGTGCGGAACTGCGCGCCCAGCTGGTCGCGGTGACCCCGCGGCTGGTCGCCGAGGGCGAGCCCACGCCGGCCGCCGAGCCGCACGAGGCCGTCGCGACGTCGAAGACCCGCACCGCCCGGCGCCGGTTGCCCATCGTCAAGCCGCTGATCGCCGCCGCGTGCGTGCTCGGCGCGTTCGTCCTGCTGCTCGGCGGGGCGGTGCTGATCAGCCAGCATGCGCTGCCCGGCGACGCGCTCTACGGCATCAAGCGGGCCGGCGAGAATACCGAGTACAGCCTGGCGGGCAGTGCCGTCGACCGCGGCAAGCTCAAGCTGGAGTTCGCGGCGCGCCGCATCGGCGAGGTCACCGACCTGCTGCCGCGCGCGAGTGCCCTGTCGGCCGGCACGGGCGCGGTCGCCGACGGCGGGGGCCTCAACGCCGACACCGCCGGCCTGGTCCGCGACACCCTCCACTCCGCCGACGGCGACATCCAGACCGCGGCGCAACTGCTCGACGGCGCGGCCGTCCGGACCGGCGACCACGCACCGCTGGACGCGATCACGTCATGGACGCCGGGCCAACTGACCGCGATGCACCGGATCCTGGCGCGCGTCCCGGCCGGCGGCGTGCACCGGGCGGCCGAGCAGACCCTGACCTGGCTGCGCGCGGCCCAGCAACGGGCCGCCCGGTTGGGCGCCGAGCTCAGCTGCAGCTGCCTCGACCCCGCCAACACCGACGCGCTCGGGCCGCGCCCGTGCACCGGCCCGTGCTCGTCGGCGGCACCGGCTCGTCGGCACCACAAGACGCAGCCGGCTGGCAAGCGCGCGTCGACCCGGCACGGCCACCCGGCCGGCCAACCGGGCAGCACCGTTCCCGGGACCCGCACCGTCCCGGGCCGTTCCACGGGCCCGACGACGCCAACCGCCACGACGACCACAGAGCCGGCACGGACCCGGCACAGCTCCTCGCCCGGACCGATCGGCGCGCCGCCGACGACGGTGAGCACGCCCAAGGTGCCGCTGCCGTCCATCCCCGGCCTGATCGGCGGCAGCTCGCCCGGATCCGGCAAGGGCAGCACCGGCGTCCAGGTGCCGATCACCGTCAGCTCCTCCTGCGTGCAGCTCTCGGCAGGCGCGATCCAGATCGGCGTCGGGCACTGCTGAGCGCTCGCCATGGCCACGCGGTGAATTGCTGATGACGCGACGATCGACGGCCGAAGCGGTCGATATCCTGATCGGGTGAGGCAGCCGAGTCTCGGCGACGGCGACACCCTGCTGCAGCAGGTGCCGCTCGACCCGCACGCAGCGGCCTTCTTCGACGTAGACAACACGATCATGGTCGGCGCGTCGATCTTCCACTTCGCCAAGGGCCTGGCCGCCCGGCACTTCTTCAGCTGGCAGGACCTGGCCCGGTTCACCGTCCAGCAACTGCGGCTGCGGGTACGCGGCGAGACGCACGGCGACATGCACCGCACCCGCGAGTCGGCGCTGGCGTTCATCGCCGGCAAGGACGTCGCCGAGATCGTCGCGTTGGGCGAGGAGATCTACGACGAGGAGATGTCCGACCGCATCTGGCCGGGCACGCTCGCGCTGGCCCAGGCGCACCTCGACCGGGGGCAGCGGGTCTGGCTGGTGACGGCGACCCCGGTCGAGCTGGCCACCATCATCGCCCGCCGGCTGCATCTGACCGGCGCGCTCGGCACGGTCGCCGAATCGTCCAACGGCACCTACACCGGCCATCTGCGGGGCGAGGTGCTGCACGGCGAGGCCAAAGCACACGCGGTGCTGGCGCTCGCCGAGCGCGAGGGCCTGGAGCTGGCCAAGTGCAGCGCGTACTCCGACTCGATCAACGACGTGCCGCTGCTGTCGCTGGTCGGCAACCCGGTCGCGGTGAATCCCGACTCGGCGCTGCGCGCAGAGGCGAAGGCGCGCGGCTGGGAGATCCGGGACTTCCGGGCGGGCCGCCGGGCCGCGCTGATCGGCGTCCCGTCGGCCGTCGGCGCCGGCGCGCTGGGCGGCGCCGTCACGGCGGCGGTCGTGGTGCGGCGCCGGAGCGTGCAGCGCGAACGGGCCGCCAAGATGCCTCAGAACGCGGCGACCGGCGCTCGGTCGAAGGTCTTGATGGTGCGGGCGAAGCTCAGGATCTGCCCGTAGGCCAACCGCTTGTCGAGCTTGTCGAGCTCCAGCATGCGCGGGTTCGCCCGATCACCGGCCTGCAGCAGGTAGCTCGGCAGCGGCACCAGCGACACCGTGCCCAGCCCGCCGGCGTAGAGCGGGGCGCCCTCACCGAGGTACAGCGGCACGGCGCCGGGCAGCACCGTCGCGACCGGCCGGTCGAGGGCCCCGCCCCGGTTCACCGCGCGCACCGCGTCGAGATAGGCCTGCTGCTCGAAGTTGTGCGGGTTGAGCGAACCTTCCTTCTGCGCGGTGTAGGTCGTCCCCCACTCGAAGCCGCCGGTCGCGGCGTAGTGACCGCTCGCGTCGTCGGCCCACATGGTGCAGCCGAGATGCTCGACGGTCAGGCCGGCGAGGGCCCGCTGGTAGATGCCCGGGTGTGCCGCCATCCAGGTGCTGGTGGCGTCGCTGCCGACCTCCGGCCGCGGCGTCGGGATCGGCGTGACGAACTGCGGAAGCTGGAAGTGGCCGGTGACCATCACGAAGTACAGGTCGCGGCGGCGCTGCTGGGTCGCGAAGTGCCGGGCGAGCGCGAGCATGCCGAGGGCGCCGTTCTCCTCCGGCACGTTCGGCCCGTCGGTGTGCGTGTTGACGATCAGCCCGCGCCGGTGATCGGTACCCGAGCCCGGCAGCACCCCCCAGACGGTCTCGGTCGCGGCGTGCGGGGTGATCGACGCGGTGAGCCGCAGCGTGACGCGCGGGCTTCCGCCGCGGGCGCTGTGCTCGAGCGCCTGCCCGGTCCTGTCGCCGACCCACAGCGCCGGGCAGCCGGGGTCGCCGGGCGCCGGACGGCCGGCCTGATTGGGGTACGGCGTGATGAACGGGTTGTACTGGTTGTGCACCTGGGCGTCGGACATGCCCGTCCAGACGCAGACGACACCGCGCACGCCCGCGTTCCTCGCATCGAGCAGCGGTACGGCGGCGAAGATGCCCTGGAAGGCGGGATTGGTGACGTCGGCGGCGTAGCTGTCGAAGTCGGCCGCCGCCTCGGTGGACGTCCTGCCGGGCCGGTACCCGCCGGTGGCGGTCTGCCCGGCGGCCAGCGAGAAGGTCGACGGCGGCACGCGCACGAGCGCGATCGCGCCCTTGGCCGGCGCCCAGAACTGCGGCGTGTAGCCGGTGCCGGACGTGCCGGGCACCGCCGGGGTGTACGTGCCGAGATCGACGAGCCGGCCGCTCACCCCGGACTCGCCGGTCGTCCCCGAGTACGGGTAGTAGTAGCTGACCGGCACCGGCCCGGAGCGGCCGAGCGCGGCGTCCTGGCGGATCGAGAGCGACCAGTCCCGCGCCAGCCAGCGGTGGAAGGTGAGCCGATCGGTGTGCAGCTGCATCCCCGGCACGGCGGCGAACTTCTCCTGCAGCCAGTCGGTGAAGCGGACGTGACCGGCGCTGCCGGTCAGGCGGGTGCCGAAGCCCGCCAGCTCGTGATGCCAGCGCCAGATCTGGTCCATCGACGGCAGTCCCGCCGGGCGCGCGCTCGCGGCCTGCGGCAGCGCGGCCAGCGCGGTCGCGCCCGCTGCGCCGGCGATGAACCCGCGCCGGGTGAGGGAGCCCATCAGCAGCCGTCCGCAAGCGTGTAGCAACGCAGCTTCGGCTCGTACGCCACCTCGGGCGCGCCGACCGCGTTCCACTCCGGCGTCCCGACGGCGATCAGGCCGGGCGCGCCGGCCAGCAGCTGCTCGTACGTCGCGGCGGTGCTGGGGTCGACGCCCGGCTGGTAGGGCTGCGTGCACACCGCGCGGTCGACGCGCGACGGCTCGGCCGGCCCGTCGTGGTTCAGGGCGTCCATGGCGAGCGCGTAGGCGGCCGGGTCGATCGTCCCGACGCCGAGATGCTCGTTGACATCGGCCGGGCACACGTCCTGGGTGGAGACGTCGGTGATCCGCCCGGCGCCGGTGTGCAGCGCCGACGACGAGCCCGCGTCGGTCGAGTTCGGCTGCACGACCTCGTCGGTGTGGGTGAAGATCTCGGTGTAGGAGATGCCGCGGAAGGTCTCGGTGCCGCTGTTGAGCGCCCGGATGAAGCGCGCGGACGCCCCTTGCTGCCAGACCGCGGGCGGGCACTTGGTCTGGTTCGGGATGCACGCGGTCTGCACGGTGGTGCCGTGGTTCGAACCGGCCATCCCGATCACGTCGTCGACCATGGCGCGGGTGTCCGGCCAGAAGCGCAGGGCCCACCGCATCGACATGCCGCCCTGGCTGTGTCCGAGGATCGCGATGCGCCGGTCCGCGCGGGCGTGCATCGTCCGGATGGCGTGGACGAGGTACTCACCGGCGGTCTGGATGTCGCCGAGCGTGCGATAGGGCATCGTCACCTGGCACCACGGGCGGTGCTGGGCGGTGAAGGCCCGCTCGTAGTTCCAGGAGTAGTTCTGCGTCGCGGTCACGCCGGTCGCCGGGTTCAGCAGCACCGGCTCCTTGCGCGCGTGGTGCAGCATGCCGTGGCACCTGAGCGAGGCGGCGAGCCTGCTCGCCGGGACGGTCAGCCTCGGGCCGGGACGGTTCAGCGGCGCGTAGTTGCCGGTGCCGGCGGTGCTTCGGCCGCCTGTTGCTCCTGCCGCCGGCACGGTCGCGGCGAGGGCGAGCACAGCGGCGGATGCGGCGATCAGAATGCGGCGGCTCATGGATGGATCAACGAGGCAACGCCGATCCTGTGACGCTCGTCGCGCAGTCAGCGCCAGATCGAACGGCGCTGCGCCAGCAGGCGGTAGAGCGTGGTCTGGATCGTCTCGCGCACCAGGTCGGTGGTCTCGAAGACCGCGATCGGGTCGGCGGCATCGAGCTGGTCGGTCTCGATGGGCTCGCCGAACTCCAGGTACCACTTGCTCGGCAGCGGGACGAGACCGAGCGGGCCGAGCCACGGAAACGTGGGCGTGACCGGGAAGTAGGGCAGGCCGAGCAGCCGGGCCAGCGGGGTGAGGTTGGCGAGCACCGGGTGGATCTCTTCGGAGCCGACGATCGACACCGGGACGATCGGCGCCCGGGCGGTGATCGCGCAGCGCACGAAGCCGCCCCGGCCGAAGCGCTGCAGCTGGTAGCGGTCGCGGTAGCGCTTGCCGATGCCCTTGAAACCCTCCGGCCAGACCCCGACCAGCTCGCCGGCGCGCAGCAGCCGGTCGGCGTCGGCGTGGCAGGCCAGCGTGGCGCCCGAGCGCCGGGCGAGCGTGCCGGCGCCCGGCGTCGCGAACAGCAGGTCGGCACCGAGCGGGCGCAGATACCGCCCGTCGGGATGTTCGGCACGGACGGCGACCGCGGTCATCGCGGCATCCATCGGCCACAGCCCGCCGGCGTGATTCGCGACGAGCAGGGCAGGCCCGGTGCGCGGCACGTTCTCGATGCCGTTCACCTCGACACGGAAGTACTTCTCGTAGAGCAGCCGGAACGTGGGCAGCGCGACGGTGTCGGCCAGGTCGCGATCGAAGCCGAACTCGTCGAGGTCGTAGTGCCCCGCGAGGCGGCGGCGCAGGAACGACAGGCCGTCGGCGAGGCGGTGCTCCCAGCCGGCGGGCGCCGGGATCTGTTCCGCGGGCGCAGTGGCGCCGGTGAACTCGACGACCTGGCCGGCGCCACCGCCCTCCGGGCTGCGCCGCCGGGCGGACGCGCCGGGCAGCGGGATCACGACGCCGTCCTTGTCGGTCATGGCGCCGCCCCGACCAGGCGGCCGACGGCAGTCGCGGTTGTGGACGCGGGCAGCATTCGGCGCGCCCGCAGGTGTGCGTAGAGCGCTTCCAGGGTGGTGTAGCGGGGGCGATAGCCGAGTTCGCGCACCAGCCGGGTGGTGTCGACGACGCGGGTGTACTGCAGGCGCGGGCCGACCAGCGGGGCCAGCACGGGCACCCGCAGCACCCGCGCCAACCGCAGCACCTGCGAGAGCGCGAGCACCCCTGCGCCTGCGACGTTGACCACGCGCGGCACGCGGGGACGCACCGTGCGGGTCGCGTGCACCAGCGCCTCGACCGCATCGTGTTCGTGCAGCAGCTGCACGAGGGGGTCGAAGCCCAGCGCGCTGGGCGCCACGGGATGCGCGAGGTAGCGGGTCAGCCAGCTGTCGATCCCGGGCCCGACGGGCGTGGCGAGCCGCAGCGCGGTGAGGGCGACATCGGAGCGCTGCCGGCCGAGCGCGCGCAGCCCGGTCTCGAGCGCGATCGCCGACCGGCCCGGGCCGCGCGGCAGCTCGCTCACCGGCGAGTGCTCGTCGAATACCGCGGGGTCGTGCGCACTACCGCCGTAGACGTCGGTCGTCGAGGCGACGACGACGCGTCGCAGCGCGGAAACCTCACGGCAGGCCCTGAGCAGGCCGGCGGACTCCGTCCGGGTGGCGTCGCGGCCGATGTGCACGACGGTGTCGGCACCGGCCTGTTCGAGCACCGTGGCCACCAGCGGGTGCGCGATGTCGGCGCGCACGAACTCCAGCCGCGAGCCGTCCAGTTCGGGACGGGCGGGGGCGTTGTCGACGCCGATGACCCGGCTGATCGAGCGGTCGCCGGCCAGGCGCGCGGCCACCCGCGCGCCGAGGTACCGGCCCACGCCGGTGACCAGGACGACTCGTGCCATCAAGTGCGGGCGGCGAGCGCTACTTCTTGTTGCGTCGCTGGACGCGGGTCTTCTTCAGCAGCTTGCGGTGCTTCTTCTTCGCCATCCGCTTGCGCCGCTTCTTGATGACAGAACCCATGTGCTCGCCGACCTCAGTTCGCTCTGTGCAGGAATACCGGAGTCCGAGCCTACCTGCCGATCAGCGCGGCGGGCACATCGCGGCCGGACCGGGGCTGGCCCCGGGCGCCGACGAGCCGGGCGAAAAGCTAGCCGGCTTCGATGAAGGCCGAGCGCAGGTAGTCGTGGACGGCTTTCTCCGGGACGCGGAAGGACCGGCCCACGCGGACGGCGGGCAGGTCGCCGCCGTGCACCATGCGGTAGACGGTCATCTTCGACACGCGCATGACCGCTGCTACCTCGGCCACGGTGAGGAACTTGACCTCGGCAAGGGCAGGGTCGAGCGGACGAGGGACTTTGGCGCCCTCGTTCGGGGTCCCCTTCTTGGCGGACGGACTCATGGTTCACCGACACTCTCGGCACGTGTCGGTGCGTCGGCTTCCCCTCCGACGACGGGACACGCACGTGCTGTATGAAGATTAGCGGTACTGGTGGGGCGGATGCGATAGCTGTACCCCA
>DASYGS010000091.1:0-9623 GCA_035999465.1 Blastococcus sp.
GTGATGAACCGGACCCAGGCGCCGTGCATCGCGTCGGCCACCTCCTGGGGCGCGTCCGGCCCCAGCAGGGCCACGGCGTCGGGGGTGTCGAGGGTGTCGAAGACGAACGGGATCTCGGTGGCGTGCGCGGCGCCGAGCAGCCCCTCCCCGGCAGTGGACCGGTAGTCGCAGCGGTACATCCAGGTGCGGCCGGCCTCGGCGCGCGCCTCGGCGACGCGGATCGCGGGCACCGTGAAGAACCAGTCGGTGACGACCGCGGCGAGGACGTCGCCGTGCGAGGAACCGGCCTCGGCGTAGGCCTGCTGCGCGGTCGGGCCGTGGAGCCCGTACGCCGCGGCCCCACCGAGCGCGGTCGGCTCGTCGACCAGGTCGATCATGCCCGGCGCGACGAGGAAGAGCCGGGCCTCCTCCGCGTTGCTGCCGGTCAGCAGCGCGACGTCCGACCCGGCACCCTCGGCCATGGCCTCGAGGGGTGAGCGCGCCAGGACCGCGCCGTCGACCGTGGGCATGAACGGCAGCAGGCTCAGGGCGAGCTCGCCCCACTTGTCCGGGTCGGGCGCGGTCTGCACCTCGTTGGTCAGCTTCTCGGCGGCCCGGTGCACCGCCTCGGGCGGCTGGGCGGCGATCGCCGCGTGCGTCGGCTCGACGCCGAGCTCCGCGGCGAGCAGCGCGGTGACCTTGGCGGCGGTCTCGGTCGACATCGTGTGCGCCGCCGCGCCGCTCTGCGTGATCGCCGCCCGGAAGAGCCCCCGGGTCTGCGGCATGGACAGCAGGGTGGTCACGCTCATGGCGCCGGCGCTCTCCCCGCCCACGGTCACCCTGGCCGGGTCGCCCCCGAACGCGGCGATGTTGTCGCGCACCCACTCGAGCGCGGCGATCTGGTCGAGCAGGCCGATGTTGCTCGTGCCGTCGTCGGTGTGCAGGAAGCCCTCGGCCTGCAGCCGGTAGTTGATGGTCACGCAGACGACGCCGTCGCGGGCGAACGCCGAGCCGCGGTAGGCCTGGACGGCGCCCGAGCCGTTCATGAACGAGCCGCCGTGGATCCACATGAACACGGGCAGCCCGGAGGCGGTGGGATCCGGCGTCCACACGTTGAGGTTCAGGCAGTCCTCGCCGGCGATGACCGGCTCGGGCAGGAACGGCTGGTACTGCGGCGGGTACTCCCCCTTGGGCACGGTCGGCCCGTAGGCGGTCGCGTCGCGGACGCCGTCCCAGCTCGCCGGCGGTGCCGGCGGCTGCATGCGCAGCTCGCCGAACGGCGGGGCCGCGTAGGGAATGCCCAGGTAGGCCGGCACGCCGTGGTCGACGGTGCCGCGGAGGATTCCCTGCGCGATCTGGACGTCGGGGGCAGCACTCATCGTCATCAGGCTCCGTCGCTGGGACCGCGGGTCGTCCGCAACGTACCGCCGGACGGCCCCGGGCGATGGCCGCCGGCAGCGGTCGCAGCCTGTGATTGCGCTATGAGCAGCCTGTCGGGCGACCGTGAGAGCCACCCCGACCCGCGTGCCCCGGATGCGAGGCCGGGCGATCCGGGTAACCCTGGACCGGTGGATCCGAAGTTGGCCGAGTCCCGTGTGCGCCGTCGCCGGGGCTCCCGCCGAACGAACACCGTCACCGCCGGCCTCGCAGCGGCCGGCGGCGTGGGCACCGTCGCCGTCGCCACCGCCCTCGCGCTGAGCCATCCCGCCCCGGCCGCGGCCGCCGGCACGACGACCACGCCGTCCACGCCGTCCTCGACCGCACCGCACCCCGCGCCGGCGTCCACCAAGGCACCCGCGCCCGCGTCGTCGACCGCCGCCGTCCCTCCTCCGCGAGCGACGCAGCGCGCCGTGCCGCGGGTGGCTCCCGCTGCGCCTCCGCCGGTGGTCCGCGCCGCACCGCGCACCGCGAACGCCCCGGTCGTCCGGCGGTCGACCCCTCCCCCGCCTCCGCCGCCGCCCGTCGCTCCTGCGCCGGCTCCGGCACCGGCACCGCACTCCACCTCCAGCGGGTCGTGAGCTCCGGTCGCCGGAGTCAGTGACCGCAGGTGGCCCCCGGGAGCGCGTCGACGGCGGTCACGAGCCGGCCCATGTCGTCGGCCCCCAGGACCACGGTGATGTGCTCGACGGCGGCCTCGCGCAGGTAGGTCGGCGTGCCGAGCGCGGCCGCGAGTGACTGCGCCTGCGCGACCTGGGCGGCGGGGTACTCGAGCGCGGTCGCCGCGGAGCCCGCGCTCGAGGTGACCGAGCCGACGACCAGCCCGGCCGCGGTCAGGTGGGCCGCGACGTCCGTGCCGACGGCGTCCTGACCGGTCGCGTTCACGACGTCGACGGTCACCTGCGCCACCGGCGCCTGGCACGAGGTGGTGGTCGGCGTCGCGGTCGTGGACGTCGCGGTCGTGGACGCCGCAGTGGTGGACATCGCGGTGGTGGACGTGGCCGATGTCGTCGGAGCCGCGCTCGTGGAGGACGCGGCCGTGGACGACGCGCTCGAGGAGGACGCGGCCGTGGACGACGCGGCCGTGGACGACGCGCTCGAGGAGGAGGCCGACGTCGTCGAGGCGGTGCTGGACGTCGACGTCGTCGAGGCGGTGCTGGACGAGGCCGTCGTCGTGGAGTGCCCGGCCGTGGTCGAGGCGACCGGCGTCGAAGAACGGGCCGTGTGGTGCGTGTCCGCGGCGTTGCCGATGGCCGGGGGTGGTGCCGGGTTGGCCGGTGGCGCGGTCGGCGGAGCCGTCGGGAGTGCCGCGAGCTTCGGCGGGGGCGTGCCGGCGTAGGCGGCGGCGAGGGTCAGCACGGTCGCCACGTAGCTGCCCGAGTGGTTGTAGGCGAGCACGGCACGCGCCTGCCCCGCCTGGCTGCCCAGATCTCCGCCGGCGGCACACAGGTAGCGCGCGGCCGCGAGGGCCGCGTCGTAGACGTTGAACGGATCGGTGCGGCCGTCCCCGTTGCCGTCACTGGCATAGCGCCCCCAGGTCGAGGGGATGAACTGCATCGGGCCCACGGCGTGGTCGTAGGAGGGATCGCCGTCGAGGCGGCCGTGGTCGGTGTCGGCGACCAGCGCCGTTCGGGCACCGTCCAGTGGGAGGCCGATGATCGGCGGGACCGACAGGCCGTCCACCTGCAGGGCCGCTCCGCCGAACCGGCCGTGGTCGGACTCGACCCGGCCGATGGCGGCCAGCAGCGACCAGCGGACGCGGCACGCGCCCGGAACGGCGGCGGCCGCGCGCGTGTAGGCGGTGAACGCCACGGCCGGGATCCCGTCCGTGGTGAGGCCCGAGACCGGGTGGAGTGCCACGGCTGGTCGCACCCGCACCGCCGCCGGCGTCCGGCCGCTCATGGCCGTCCGGACGGCGAGCGGCGAGCCGTTCCCCCGCGAGGGCGCTGCGCCCAGCGGACCGCTGCCCGGTTCGGACGCCGGCGCCGCAGCGGTCGACCCGGCGGAGGCCGGGCCGCCGCCGGCGGGCGTGCCGAACACCTGCGGCAGCACGAGGAGCGTCGCGACAGCCAGTCCCGCGAGCGTCGACACCGTGGACCGCCACCGCGGCCACCGACGATCGGGCACCGGCGGCCGGCGCACCCGGTGGCGACCCTGCTCCGGACGCGCAGCATCGGGTCGGGGAGGCCGGTGCGGCGTCCGTGCATCGCTCATGAGCTCGGCAGCCCCTGGCCGCGGTCCGTGCAGGACCGCCGGCCGCGGGCCTCCCCCTCCGCGCCGCAGTTAGGGTACGGATCCAACTCAACCGAGCGTGGCCGGGCGAGCACAAGGCATTGCGTCGCGACCGGCGCAGAATTCGGCCGCCGAGAGCTGCTGTGCCGGCGACGGGACCTACCGCGCGACGGCGATCGCGATCGCGAGGGCGATCGCGTTGTTGGTGGCATGCACCATGATCGCCGGCACCAGTCGGCCGGAGATGCGCACCAGGTAGCTGTTGCAGAGGCCGAGCACCGCGATGGAGCACACGAGGGTGACGGCGCCGACGACGGTGTCCACCTCGTAGACGTGGAAACCCGCGAACAGCGCGGTCGACAGCAGCGCCGCGGGCCAGAAGCGGAACCGGCGCATGAAGGTGCGCAGCAGGAGCCCCCGGAACATCAGTTCCTCGGCGATCGGCGCGATCACGACGGCCACGACCGCGAGGACGGCGATCGAGGCGCCCCCGAGACCGCCCACGTGCACGTTGCTGGCCTGCGCGGCCGCCCTGCCCCCGGTCAGCGCGTTCGCCAGACCCCCGACCACGGTGCGGCCGACGAAGACGAACCCGACGCCGGTGATCCAGGGCAGCCAGTCGCTGCGCCGGATCCGGTCCAGCCCGAGCCCGGCCCGCCACCCGCCGGCCCGGGCCGCGACCGGGTGACCGAACGCCACCAGCGCCGCCAGCAGCAGCAACTCGCCGCCGACGGTGAGCGCGACGCCGACGACGCCGCGCCCGTCGCTGTGCCGCTGCGCGTAGGCGCCCACCAGGAGATTGCCGGCGACGATTGTCGCGGCCAGGGTGAGCAGCGGGCCGAGCCAGCTCAGCACGCCCCACGGCCCGAGTTCGACCCGTCGGGCCGCGACCATCTGCTGGTCGAGCACGGTGCGCTCGAGCAGCGCCGGAGCCGTCATGGTCGCGGCCGCCCGGTCAGCCGACGTGGAAGAACATCGAGCCGCCCTGGTTGGCGGCCACCGCCAGCAGCACGACGAAGATGATCAGGTCGACGACACCGAGCACCACGGCCGCGATGGACATGCCGCGGTGACCGGCACCGCGCGTGGCGCGCGACAGGCCAACCCCGCCGAAGATGATGGCCAGCGGACCGAGGATGACATTGAAGAAGAGCAGCCCGACGAGTCCGCACACCAGGCCGGCGATCGCGAGGCCGTTGCCGCCCCGGCCCGTCGCGGGGGCGTTCGACTGCTGGGGGGTCGTGATGTCCTGGCTCATGGCGCACCTTCCGGGCTGGGCGAGTCTCGATTGACGGCCGCCTACCCTCGCAGCCCTGCCGCAACCGGCCGTCACCTGACCGGGTGAACGGTCGCCGAGCCTCCCATCCTGAGTGAATCTCCAGGTCAGACGGACGCCTGCTACTGCTGGGCCGCCTGGGACGAGTTGTCGATCCGCTCCTGCGCGCCGTGTTGTCCGGCGGCCGGCCGACCAGTTCACTCACGGAACTCGCGGTCCCACACCGCCGTCGGCTCCCCCGGGAAGGCCGACCCTCATCTCGACGGAGGACGAGGCATGACTCGCACCGAGCTGACCGGCCAGCAGTCCTCCGAGTGGCCGGGGGGCGAGGCACTCGAGCGCGCCGCCCGCTACGTGACCGGCGTACGGTCCGCGCCGAGCCCGGCAGCGCGCATCCGTGCCCTCGCTTCCCGTGAGGGTGTGCGGGCGCTCACCGACGTCCTGCGCACCGTCCCGGTGGTACCGGCGCCCTTCTCGCAGGCCCCGGCCGGGGAGGAGCTGCGCGCCTGGTTCAACCCGGCCCGGGTGCTGCCGGTGGATCGCGCACCGGTGGCCGTGCTGCCCCTGCCGGCCACCTACGCCGACTACCTCCGCGGGCGCCCCCGGCAGGCCCTGCGCACCAACCTCACGCGCGCCGCCGCGGCCGGGCTGACCTGCGCGGCCGCGGAGTCACCGGAGGAGCTGTGGCGCTCCGCCCGGTTCATCGCCGACCGTCGCGGCCAGCGCCTGGACGACGTCGTCCTGCGACGCCCTCGCCCGGGGCTGGTGCGCCGGTTCGCGGTCGCCTACGACCCCGCGGGCGATCCGGTCGGGCTGACCGAGACCGTCGTCGACGGCGCGTGGGCCGGTCTCGCCGTCCTGGTCAGCACGCCGGCCCACGCCGAGGCCCAGTTGATCCGCTACGTGCTGCACGCGCACAACGCGTCCACGCTGATCGCCGACGGCGTGTCGATGCTCGTCGTCGGCGGCTCGATGCTGCTGTCGACCACCGGCACCCGGTACTCCCAGCGCCGCACGGGCTTCGTGCCGGCGTGGGTGCGCCCCACCCCGTCCCCGGTCGCCGCGCCGCGCCGCGGGAAGGCCCGGGAGTCCGTGAGCCTGACCCTCGCCGACCTCGCCGCCGCCATCCCCGCCCAGCGCACGGCCCCGGTCGACGAGACGCTCGTCAGCAGCGGGGTCTCGTAGCGCGTCTCACGCCACGGCCGCCCAGAGCACGCAGAGGGACAGCATGAGCCAGCTGACCCACATCACCGTCGTCGTCGTCCGTCGTTGCGTCATTCAGACCAATCCGAATCGTTCGCTGTGAATACGGTCCCCCGTGACGCGCAGCCCGCGGAGCGAGCGCTCCATCGAGCCGACGATGTCCTCGCGCGCGCAGATGAAGTACTGCAGCGAGCGGTGATGTCTCGGCAGGTGCCGGTCGAGCACCGCGGGCCCGATGCGCCCGCGCTCGCCGGTCCAGGCCTCCGAGGCGGAGCTGATGACGTGGACGACGGTGAGGTCGAGCCGGCGCTGCAGATCCTCGAGCTGTCGCAGCCCGGTGATCTGGTCCTCGTGCCGGTTGCCCAGGAACAGCCAGCACGGCCGCCGGTCCCCCTGGTCGGCCAGCGTCGCCAGCATGCTGAGGAACGGGGTCACGCCGACGCCGACCGCGAGGAACACGTACCCGTTGCCGGGATGGCGCTCCAGCGTGAACCCTCCGTGCGGCCCGTCCACGAAGACCCGGTCACCGACGTCGAGCCGCTCGATCGAGCTGGTGAAGCCGCCAACCCGTTTGATCGTGAACTCGACGCGGGAGCTCAGCGCGCTCGATGACATCGAGAACGGGTGATAGGTCGGGGTGAACGGCGTCCGGCCGTGCAGGATCCAGGCGAACTGCCCGCCGTGGAAGGCGAACGTCTGGCCTCCGTGCCGGTGCGCCGGTTCCAGGCCGACGGTGACGCTCCCGCCCGGCTCGGGGCGGACCTCGACGACGCGCCACGGACGGCGCCACAGCCGCAGCGGTTTGATCAGCCGCACCCACACCGCCAGCCACAGGAACGCCGCCGCGTAGACGGCCCACACCAGCCGGACGAGCGGCTCGCTGAAGTAGTAGTTGACCAGGAAGGCGTGGCCGAGTGCGGCCAGCACGATCAGGACGCCGAGCGCCGAGTGCAGGACGTGCCACGCCTCGTAGCTGATCCGGAGCGTGCGGCGCCAGATGGACGTCGCCATGAGCACCACGAGCGCGGTCAGCGCCACCCAGGCGAGCCGTGCGCGCAGCGGGTCGTGGACGACGTCGAGCAGCGCGCGGTAGCGGGCCGACCGGGCGAACAGCAGCGCCGGGTGGCCGAAGGCGGCCGCCACGGCCAGGAACGAGATCTGCCGGTGGAACCGCAGGACGACGTCGATGCCGAACGGCGCCGTGGCACGGGCGAAGCGGGCCGCCAGCGCGAACTGCAGGCCGAGCACCGACAGGGCCAGGAAGCCCAGCGCCACCGACAGGTTGACCAGGAAGCCCCGGCTCGGCATGAGCTGGGTGAAGCACAGCGCCAGCGGGGCCAGCCCGATGAAGACGTGCGCGGCCAGCCATCGCACGGCGCGGCCGCCGGTCGTGGGCGCGGCCCGGCGGATCTGCGCCACGGCCCGGTCGACGTGGAGGTGTCCGGCGTCCGAGCGCCGCAGCACCGCGGTCACGACCGGCCCCCCGCCGATCGCGGGTCGAGATCCGCCGGAGCGGTTCGACCGTGCGGCTGCCGTAGGGCAGTCGTGCCGGCGGCCGGCGGCGTGCGCCGGCCACACGGGTGGTGCATCAGTGTGGTTCTCCAGTGCTGCAGGAAGCTCCGGGCCGGCAGGGACGGGCCTCTGCTCGACCTCGATCTGCGCAGCCCGGGGGCACGGCACCCGGGAACGCGGCGCCGGACGGCGCCGGCGAGGCCGGGGACGGGCCCGTGGGTGCGGGGGATGTTCGTCTCGGGGAGGGACTGTAAACGCGCTCTCGGGACCTTCGTCAAATCGAAAATGTGACTCTCCGCAATTGCCGCAGGTCAGCGCGCTACGAGCGACACGAGGATCGGTTCGGCGTGTCGCATCGATTTGACGGGCACAGGATGCCCAGCGTTACATCTCCGGCTTGTAGCGCTTTGCCAACACCGGCGCTCTCCCACCCGGCGCTCAGCCGATTCCGCTCCTGGAGTCCTCACCCATGCACCACCGCGCCCCTCGGCGTCCGCTGCCCGCTGCCCTCCGTACGGCACTGACCGGACACCGCCCCCGCCACCGCATCCGCGGCGCGCGCATCAGCCGCCCCCTGCTCGTCGCCATGGCGGTTCTCGCCGGTCTGGCGCTCGTTCTCCCCGGCCAGGCGTCCGCGGCGCCGAAGCCGGCAGCCCTCCAGGTGCCCGCCGTCCCCGCGCCGACGACGCCGGCGGCTCCGTCGGCCGCCGGCGTGGCGGCACCGACGACCGCGGCGGCCGCCCCGTCGTCGACCGCGGCCCCGACGACCGCCGTCCCGGCCCGGTCGCGGGTCACGACGGCGTCGCGGGTCACGACGGCGTCGAAGGCCCCCGCCACGGCGTCCACTCCGGCGCAGCCGGCGCCGCGCAGGGACCGTCGCGGGGACCACCAGCGCGCGCAGGCGCCGCAGCCGGTGCAGGCCGCGCAGCCCAACCCCGACTGCACGCTGAGCGTGCCGGCCGATCCCGCGAGCGCGGCGGGCCTCGTCACGCCCTACGAGCTCTCCGCGACCGACCGCGGCAACGGCGCCTGCCACGAGACGAACACGGACCAGAGCGCATTCGTCGAGGCGGCGATCATCGATCCCGCGACCGGCGCACTGTCGGTCTACCACCCGGTCGTCGTCGACGAGGGCACCGCTCCGGCCGCACCTCCGGTGCCGGTGACGCTGCCGCGGGGCGCCGTCGTCGGCGTCTGGTTCGGCTTCAACGGCGGCACCCTGACCCTCGACGGGCCGGGCGCCGGCTCGTGCGTCAACGGCGTCCCCGGCTCTCCGTTCGGGCAGTTCGCGTACTGCAACGCCGGGGCGTTCTTCGACGCCGCGAACGCGGCGATCTCGGCCGGCAAGCTGACCGTGCCGGCGCTGGGCACCGGGCGCGACGGGCTGCCCTGCCCGACCACCCGCGACTTCGCGGTGGTCGACCAAGACCAGTCGGACAACCTGGCCACCGCCTACCGCGTGGTCGACGGCGCGGTCGGGCAGAACACCGCCGCCACCCGCGGGGGCACGCCGCTGACCAACGGGTCGGACGAGGGCCTGCTGGCCAAGGCCATCGACCCGGCGCTCGGGTGCACGCCGTTCGAGGCGCCCGATCTCGGCGACGGCGGGGCGATGTCGCCGGCGCTGGCGCTCAACGAGCTGTCCGCCGCCGCGCACCAGGCGGCACCGGCGGCGCTGACCCCGACCAGCGACCCGATGACGCAGGTCGACGGGCACGCCGACACCGGCAAGACCAACCTGTACCGGGTGGGCGTCGACCAGCCGCCGCTGCCGGCCGGACAGACGCCGGAGGAGTACTGCACGAACCTCCGGGACATCGCCCAGACGCGGCTGGACCGTGACCGCGGCTTCTTCCGGGCGGCCCCCTCACCGGCGCCGACGGCCGACAGCCTCTACGGATTCCTGGCCACCCGCTACCGCCAGAGCCTGACCAACCTCAACTGCGGCGGCTGAGCGGGCATGGAGTCGCTCGGTGACGGAAAC
>DASYGS010000096.1:0-20942 GCA_035999465.1 Blastococcus sp.
GTCCGCCCGCTGATCGCGCTGTCGCAGGACCGCGTGAACGCCGGACAGGAGCCCCTGTTCCAGTCGCACATGTGGGACGGCTCGGCGATCGAGCTCGGCGAGAACCTGGAGATCGCCCAGGAGCTGATCGAGAAGTGCGCCTCGGCGAAGATCGTGCTCGAGCTGGAGATCGGCGTCGTCGGCGGCGAGGAGGACGGCGTCGCCAACGAGATCAACGAGAAGCTCTACACGACCGAGGCCGACTTCGTGGCCACGGCCAAGGCGCTCGGGCTCGGCGAGAAGGGCATCTACCTGCTGGCGGCCACCTTCGGCAACGTGCACGGCGTCTACAAGCCGGGCAACGTCAAGCTCCGGCCGGAGATCCTCAAGCAGGGTCAGGACGTCGTCGCGAAGGAGTTCGGCCTGGCCGAGGACAAGCCGTTCAACCTGGTGTTCCACGGCGGCTCGGGCTCGGCGCAGTCGGAGATCCGCGAGGCGCTGTCCTACGGCGTCGTGAAGATGAACGTCGACACCGACACCCAGTACGCCTTCACCCGGCCCGTCGTCGGCCACATGTTCACCAACTACGACGGCGTCCTGAAGATCGACGGCGAGGTCGGCAACAAGAAGGCCTACGACCCGCGCAGCTACCTCAAGGCCGCCGAGACCGGCATGGCCGCCCGCGTGCAGCAGGCCTGCGAGGACCTGTTGTCGGCCGGCCAGTCGACGGCGGGCTGAGCGCGTGACTCACTCCCACAACCTGCTCGGCGAGCCCCCCGCGACGCTGCTACCGCCCAACCCGGAGGCCGATGCGGAGCTGGCCGCGGGCAATCCGCCCGCCGAGGTGGCGGCCCATCACCCGACGGTCAGCGCGGCCTGGGCCGCGCTGGCCGAGCAGGCGCTGGAACGGCCGGGCGGCGGGCTCGCGGAGACCATCGAGGCCTACGCCTACGCGCGCACCGGCTACCACCGCGGTCTCGACGCCCTCCGGCGCAACGGCTGGAAGGGCTTCGGACCGGTGCCGTGGTCGCACGAGCCCAACCGCGGCTTCCTGCGCTGCGTGACCCTGCTGGCGCGCGCCGCCGGTGCGATCGGCGAGGCCGGGGAGCAGGAGCGCTGCACCCAGCTGCTCCGCGACTGCGATCCCGACCTGGCGGCCTGAGCTCGCAGGGCGAACCCGTACCGTAATTCCGCCGGTTATGCGTGACCTCGGGTACGGATACTTCGACGAATCGCCCTCATCACGATGTTTGTTGCGGACGATCGTGGCGGCGGCGGTTTCGCCGGGGCTTCCGATGATCACTACCTCCTCTGCACGGCGCCGCCCTGGCGCCCGTCGGTTGGAGGCACGCACATGGTCACCCTGTTGTGGATCATCGCCGTCGTCCTGGTCATCGCGGGGATCGTCTCGATCTTCCGGGGCCAGATGCTGTGGGGGATCGTGCTCATCGTCGTCGGCCTGCTCGTCGGCCCTGGCGGCGTCAGCATCTTCCACTGACGACCGCCGTCCCCGGGCGCCCGCGACGGCCCCGGGGCCGGCGGTCAGCGATCGCCCAGTTCCGGGTGCAGCGCCGTCAGAGCTGTGGTGAGCGTGGTGAGCTCCTCGCCGCCGGCCATCAGCGCGGTGAGGTCGTCGGCGTCGACGTCCTCCCGCGTGAGGTTGCCGGCCACCTGCCCCCGGGCCAGCAGCAGGAAGCGGTCGCCGATCAGGTGGGCGTAGCGCGGGTTGTTGGTCACCAGGACGACGGCCAGCCCCTCGGCCCGCGCAGCCAGCACCGCCTGCCCGAACAGCGTCTGCCGCGCCATGGTGATCGGGGCAGTCGGCTCGTCGATGACCAGGGCCTCGGCGCCGAAGTACAGCGCCCGCGCGATCGCCAGGCTCTGCCGCTCCCCGGCCTGCAGCCCGCTGGCGGGCCGGTCGGGATCCAGGTCCGGCACCCCCACCCGGGCCATGGCCCGCACGGTGTTCTCGCGAGCCCGGTCCACGTCGAGGCGGCGCAGCGGCCACACCCCGCGCGTGGGCTCGGCGCCCAGGAAGAAGTTCCGCCAGACCGACAGCAGCGGGGCCACCGCGAGGTCCTGCCAGACGGTCGAGATGCCGGCGGCCCGCGCCTGTCGCGGCGACCGGAAGCGCACCGGCCGCCCCGCGACCAGCAGCTCGCCCTCGTCGTGCCGGCGGAGCCCCGACAGCACCGAGACCAGCGTCGACTTGCCCGACCCGTTCTCGCCGAGGACGCACGTGATCTGCCCGGCCGGGAAGGCCGCGCTGACCCGCGCGAGCGCGTCGACGTTGCCGTACCGGACGCTCAGCGAGCGCAGCTCGAGGGCCGCCGCACCGGCGTCGGGGGAGGGCGCGCTCACGAGCGCGGCACCGCCCTCAGGCGGCGCCGGACCGCGCCGTCGGCCAGCAGCGCCACCAGGAGCAGGACGCCGAGCATCGTCCGGAACCACCGCGGGTCCCAGCCGGCCAGGATGATGCCCTCGCGGGCGACGGCGTAGAGCAGCGAGCCGACCGCGGCGCCCACCGCCGAGCCGAAGCCCCCGGTCAGCAGGCAGCCGCCGATCACGGCGACCACGAGGAAGTCGACCGCCGTCTCCAGCGCCGGCAGCGTGCCCACCTGCACGCTGCCGGTGCTCAGCAGACCGAACGTGCCGATCAGCCAGCCGGCCGCGGCGGTGACGCAGAACAGCCCGACGGTCGTCGCGCTCACCGGCACGCCCAGCTCGCGGGCGGCGCGCCGCGCGCCGCCGCTGGCGAGGACCGCGTTGCCGGACCGGGTGCGCCACAGGGCCCAGGTCGCCAGCGCGGTGAGCCCCAGCCACCAGAGCAGCGAGCTGTGGAACCGGCCGATGCCGATCCGCAGGGTCGCGTCGAACACCGCGGAGGCCGATGCCCAGCCCGCGTCGTGACCGTGCACCCGGCCGGGCTCGGCGACGGTCTGCGCGCCGACCTGCGTGAAGCCCTGCAGCACGAGGAACGTCGCCAGGGTCACCAGGAAGCTGTGCACCCCCGTGACGACCACGAGCAGCCCGTTGACCAGCCCGACGCACAGGGCGGCGGCGAGGGACACCAGGAGCGCGGGCCACGTGCCCCAGCCGGCGTTGGTGATCAGCAGCGCGCTGAGCAGCGAGCTGGCGAGCGCGACGACGCCGATCGAGAAGTCGTACTGGCCGGCGATCATCAGCAGGGCGACCGCCAGGCCGCCGACGCCGAGCACGGCCGCGGTGTCCAGGACGCCGGCGAGGCCCGCCCAGCTGAGCAGCTCGGGCGCCTGCACGGCGAAGAAGGCGACGACCACGACGAGCCCCACCGTGGCGGGCAGGCTGGGCCGGGCCAGGACCCGTCGCAGCGTCCCGGAGCCGCGCGCGGTCGCCGTCTGCGCGGCGCTGAAGGCAGGCGGGCGCTCGGTGATCATCGGCGCCACGACCGGGACGGGGGACGGGACGTCGGCAGTGGGGCCTCCTCGGCGGGCGGGTGCCGGTCCAGTGTCCACGACCGCGGGGCTCAGGGCTGCAGCAGCCAGCGCACCCGCTCGTCGGCGTACCAGGTCCAGCGGCTGACCGGGCGCGGGAAGGCGACGCCGTCCCGGACGATCCGCGCCGGGTCGGAGGCGATCTGCAGGGCCCGGCCGCTGGTCCGCTGTGTCGGGCGCAGGGGCAGGGTCATGACGGTCACGCCGATGGTGTCGACGGCCTGCCAGTCCGGCCGGACGTCGATCCGCGTGATCTCGCCGTCGGCGACCTTGATGTCGTCGTGGTGGGCCTGCAGACCGATGCGGCGGCTCAGCGAGCGCCGGCCGTTCCCGGCCGCCTCCACGCGCCCGTGGTGCAGGAGCACGCCCCCGTGGTCGTCGCGCACGAGCGTGAGGCTGCGTTCCGCGCCGCCGCCGATGCCCAGGTCGGCCGCGAGCGCGGCCGAGGCCTTGTCACCCGCCGGCTCCCACGCCACCGGCACCGAGGCGCTGCGGTCGGCCTTCAGCAGCAGCGCGAGGACGGCGTTCAGCGCGGAGATCGGCCCGCGGACGACGACGGACCCGGCGTCCGCCGCCGCGGCGACGTCGCCCTGGCGGGGGGACTCGGTGGGGTCGAGACGGCGGAGGTCCAGCTCGACGGAGGACATGCAGATACCCTGCCACCTGGCCCACTCGGGAACTGCCGGGTGGGCAGGAGCCGAACCGCCCCGCCTACCGAGGAGATCCAGGACCCGATGCCGGCTGTCGTGCTGATCGGAGCCCAGTGGGGTGACGAGGGCAAGGGCAAGGCCACCGATCTCCTCGGTGGCCGCGTGCCCTACGTCGTCCGTTACCAGGGCGGGAACAACGCCGGGCACACCGTGATCACGCCGGACGGCGAGCGGTACGCCCTGCACCTGATCCCCTCGGGGATCCTGACGCCCGGCTGCACGCCGGTCATCGGCAACGGCGTCGTCGTCGACCCCGAGGTGCTCATCGGCGAGCTGGCCGGCCTGGAGGAGCGCGGCGTCGACACCTCGCGCCTGGTGATCTCCTCCGACGCGCACCTGATCATGCCGCACCACCGGGCGCTGGACCGCGTCACCGAACGCTTCCTGGGCAGCCGCCGGATCGGCACCACCGGCCGCGGCATCGGGCCGGCCTACGGCGACAAGGTCGCCCGCGTCGGCATCCGGGTGCAGGACCTGCTCGACCTGTCGATCCTCCGGCAGAAGCTCGAGGGCACCCTCCAGGAGAAGAACCAGATCCTGGTCAAGGTCTACAACCGCAAGGCGATCGACCTCGACGAGGTCGTCGCCGAGTACGCCGAGTACGCCGAGAAGCTCAAGCACCGGATCGTCGACACCCGCCTGCTGCTGGGCAACGCCCTCGACGCGGGGGAGTGGGTGCTGCTGGAGGGCTCGCAGGGCACGCTGCTCGACGTCGACCACGGCACTTATCCGTTCGTCACGTCGTCCAACCCGACCGCGGGCGGAGCCGCCACGGGCTCGGGCATCGGGCCCACGCGGATCCAGCGCGTCGTCGGCATCCTGAAGGCCTACACGACCCGCGTCGGGTCCGGCCCGTTCCCGACCGAGCTGTTCGACGCGAACGGCGACTACCTGCGCACGCAGGGCGGCGAGGTCGGGGTGACCACCGGGCGCGACCGGCGCTGCGGCTGGTTCGACTCGGTGGTGGCGCGCTACGCCAGCCGGGTCAACGGCATCACCGACTTCTTCCTCACCAAGCTCGACGTGCTCTCCGGCCTGCCGACGGTGCCGATCTGCGTTGCCTACGACGTCGACGGCGTCCGGCACGACGAGATGCCGATGACGCAGACCGACTTCCACCACGCGGCGCCGGTCTACGAGGAGATGCCGGGCTGGTCCGAGGACATCCGCGCCTGCCGGACGTTCGCCGACCTCCCCGCCAACGCCCAGGCCTACGTGCGCCGGCTCGAGGAGCTCTCGGGCGCGCGGATCAGCGTGATCGGCGTCGGCCCCGGCCGCGACGAGAACGTCGTCGTCCACGATCTGATCGACTAGCGGACGCGCTTTCGGGGCTCTTCTTCCGCTCTCCGAGTCCTGCAGGAGCCCGGGAGCGCGAGTTCGACCCCGAAAGCGGGAGTCAGGCCGTGGTCAGCAGCTCCGCGACGGCCTGCACGGCGTGGTCGGGGGCGTCGGTGATCAGGCCGTCGACCCCCAGGTCCAGGAGCAGACGGGCCTCGCCGAGCGCGTCGCCGTGGGCCTCGGGCGCCTTGCCGAGCCGCAGGTGCGGGGGCAGGAACGCGTTCTCCGCCCGGAGCGTCCAGCAGAACACCGACAGCGCGGCGCGGTGCGCCTCGTCGACCAGCTCGGACGTCCCCGTCACCAGCTGCTCGCCGCTGAGGAGCACGCGGTCGCGGCTGGGGCCGATGGCCTGCGCGTAGGTCGAGATCTCGCGCAGCCCGGCGGGGGTGACCATCGCGTCGCCCTCGGCGATGTCGTCGACCAGCTGCACCATCTCCGGCCCCTGGTCGCCCAGCCGGGCGCGCAGGTCACGCAGGACGGCGGCGTCGAACGACTGCAGCACGACCGGACCGTGGGCGTCGGTCGCCTCCAGCCGGCGCAGCTCCTCGGTGACCAGCTCGGCCATCGGCAGATCGGGCGCGTCGTCGGAGAGGCCGGGGTGCTTGAGCTCGGCGAGCACGCGGATCGTGCGGCCGGCGGTCGAACGGGCGCGGGCCAGCTCGACGACCTCCGCGAGGGTCAGGATGCCGAAGTGGCCGTCGAAGGCGGTGTTGAGCGGGCGCAGCATCGGCATCCGCTCGATCGCCCGGAGGGTCCGCAGCTCGGCGAGGGTGAAGTCCTCGGCGAACCAGCCGTTGCAGGGCGCACCGTCGACCACCTTGGTGGTGCGGCGGCCGGCGAAGTCCGAGCGGGTGGCGATGTCGGTCGACCACGAGAGCTCGCTCTCGTGGCGCACGACGAGGGCGCCGTCGCGGCTGAGGACGACGTCGGGCTCGATGAGCTCGGCGCCGAGGTCGATGGCGAGGTCGTAGCTGGCCGCGGTGTGCTCCGGGCGGTACGCCGGAGCACCCCGGTGGCCGATGACCACGGGCTGGGCAAAGCGGGTCGCTGGTCGAACAGCCAGCGACTCGGACGCGCGCATGTCCTCCACCACACCTTGATCGGGTGTCTGACGGGCAAACTGAACGGGACGTGTCGGAAACAAATTCGAAAGACACAGCGCTGACCAGCGCGCAACGATGCCGGTCGTGACCGATCTCTCAGTGCTCGGCTGGAGTCCTGACCGTGGCGGTGAGCTGCCGGCAGGGTCGCTGCCGGCGCGGGTCACCCGGGTCGACCGAGGCCAACTGAGCGTACTCACGGCGGACGGTGACCGTCGCGTGACACACGGCACAGCTGGATACGGCCCGGACGGCGCCCTGCGCCCGGCGGTCGGTGACTGGGTGGCCGTGCGCGACGAGCGGGCGGTGGCCCTCCTGCCCCGGACCAGCGCCTTCACCCGGAGCGCCGCCGGCCGCACCTCCGCCCTCCAGGTGATCGCCGCCAACATCGACGTCGTCCTCGTGGTGGACGCACTGGCCGGGGACACGCGGCTGCGGCGCGTGGAGCGGTACCTCGCCGTCGCGTGGAGCAGCGGTGCGACACCGGTCGTCGTCCTCACCAAGGCCGACCTCTGTGCCGACGTGGCCGCGGGGGTGGAGGAGGTCGCCGAGGCGGCGCTCGGCGTCGAGGTGCTGCCGGTGAGCTCGGTGACGGGCGAGGGCGTCGAGGCCGTGCGGAGCCGGCTGGGCCCCGGGCGCACCGCCGCGATGGTGGGGCCGTCGGGGGTGGGCAAGTCCAGCCTCGCCAACGCGCTCGCCGGCCGTGTCGTCGCGGTCACGCGGGAGATCCGCGACGACGGCCGCGGCCGGCACACGACCACGGCCGGACAGCTGCACGTGCTGCCCGGCGGTGGCCTGCTCGTCGACACCCCGGGGCTGCGGGAACTGGCCCTCTCCGACGACGCCGACGGGGTGGATACGGCCTACGCCGACGTCGTTGCGCTGGCCACCGCATGCCGTTTCCGGGACTGCGCGCACCGGACCGAACCCGGCTGCGCCGTCGCTGCCGCCCTCGACGACGGCCGGCTCGACCCGGCCCGCTACACCGCGTGGCGCAAGCTCCAGGCCGAGGCCCACCGTCAGGCACTGCGTGCCGACGCGCGCGGCCGGGCCGGGGAGCGGGCGCGGTTGCGGGCCCTGCACCGCGCGCTGCGCAGCCGGCCCGACCGGCCGCGCTGACCGGGGCCGCCGCCCACCTGAGTAGATTCGGCCGTCGTGCGCGTGCTGGTGATCGGCTCCGGAGCCCGGGAGCACGCTCTGTGCGTGGCTCTCCAGTCCGACCCCGCGGTGAGCGCGCTCGCCTGCGCGCCCGGCAACGCCGGTACCCGCGCCGTCGCCGAGCCGCTGCCCGTCGCGGTCGCCGACCCCGACGCGGTCGCCGCGCTCGCCACCGCATGGCGTGCCGATCTCGTCGTCATCGGGCCGGAGGTGCCGCTCGTCGCCGGCGCCGCCGACGCCGTCCGCGACGCCGGCATCGCCTGCTTCGGCCCGTCGGCCGAGGCCGCCCAGCTCGAGGGCAGCAAGTCCTTCGCCAAGCACGTGATGACCGCCGCCGGCGTGCCGACGGCGCAGGCGTGGCCGGTCGGTGGCCCCGCGGAGCTGGAGACGGCGCTCGACGAGGCCGCCCAGGCCGGGCCCGGCATGCCCTACGTCGTCAAGGACGACGGGCTGGCCGCGGGCAAGGGCGTGCTGGTCACTCCCGACCGCGCGGCGGCCGTCGCCCACGGCCGCGCCGTGCTCGACGCCGGACACGCGGTGCTCGTCGAGGAGTACCTCGACGGCCCCGAGGTCTCGCTGTTCGCCGTCACCGACGGGACGACGGTCGTGCCGCTGCTGCCCGCCCAGGACGCCAAGCGACGGGACGACGGCGACCAGGGGCCCAACACCGGCGGCATGGGCGCGTACGCGCCGCTGCCGTGGGCCCCGCCCGGCCTGGTCGACGAGGTGCTGGCCACCGTCCTGCAGCCCACCGTCGACGAGATGGCCCGGCGGGGTGAGCCCTTCGCCGGGCTGCTCTACGCGGGGCTGGCGCTCACCTCGCGCGGCGTCCGGGTCGTGGAGTTCAACGCGCGCTTCGGCGACCCCGAGACCCAGGTCGTGCTCCCCCTCCTGGAGACCCCGCTGGCCGGCCTGCTGCACGCCGCCGCCACCGGCACGCTGGCCGACGTCCCCCCGCTCTCCTGGCGTGCCGGCGCCGCGGTGACCGTCGTCGTCGCGGCACCCGGCTATCCGGAGGCCCCGCGCACCGGTGACCCGGTGACCGGCGCCCACGGCGACGGTGTCCTGCACGCCGGCACCGCGGTCGCCGCCGACGGGAGCGTCCTCTCCTCCGGGGGGCGGGTGCTCGCCGTCACCGCCACGGGCGCCGACCTCGCCGCCGCCCGCCAGGTGGCCTACGAGCGGGTGGCGGCCGTCCGGCTGGCCGGGGCCCACTGGCGCACCGACATCGCGCTGGCCGCCGTCGAGGGCCGGATCGAGGTGCCGGCCTGACCGCCGGTTCCTAGCCGCGCGGCGCCGGCACGACCGGCGCCGCCCCGGGCGCGGTCGCCCAGTAGTCGGGCCGGCCCTTGGTCTCGGCCAGCTCCTCGGCGGAGCGGAAGCCCGGGGCCATCGAGGCCGACGTGCCGGCCAGGTACTGGTGGTGGTCGATGCCGAGCAGCCGGATCCAGCTCTGCTGGCCGAAGGTCAGGGCGATCGCGCAGCCGAGCTCGACCAGTTCGGGCTCGGAGAAGCTCGCGTGCAGGCGGGCCCAGAAGCCCTCCTCGTCGGCCGGCATGCCCCAGGCGATGGCCTCGGCGTAGGACAGTGCCGCCTTCTGCCGCTCGTCGTACCGGTCGCTCTTCTCGAAGTTGAGCAGCTCGTCGTACTGCATCTCCTCCAGCCCGGCCTTGATCGCCTTCTCCGACCGCTGGTTGCCGCAGAACTCGCACTTGACCGTGCGCGAGATGTAGACCCGGCAGAGGTCCTTGATCGCGTGGTCGCACACGCCGCTGTGGAAGATCGACTTCCAGGAGTCGGCGAACGCCCAGAAGGCGTTCGGCGCGTGCGCGCGCACCGCCGAGCTCTCCGGTCGCGGGGTGCCCTCCCGGGCGCAGCGGTGCATCTCCTCCTGCATGCGCTCGTCCATGTCCTCGAGGGGCACGTAGCTGATGTGGGGCTTGGGCATGGGTCGGATCCCTTTCATCGGTTGATCACGGCGGTGACCGCCTCGGTCGTCAGCGGCAGGTCGCGCACGCGGACGCCGACCGCCGCGGCGACCGCGTTCGCGATCGCGCCGGCGGTCGGGCCCTGGGCGGCCTCGCCGGCGCCGACCGAGGGCAGGTCCGGGCGGTCGACGAGACGGACGTCGATCTCGGGCACCTCGGTGAAGCGCAGGATCGGGTAGCTCTCCCAGTCGTCGCTGGTGATCCGCCGGCGGTCGAAGCGCACCCGCTCCTTCGTCGTCCAGCTGGTGGCCTGCACCGCGCCGCCCTCGATCTGCATGCGGACGCCCTCGGGGTTGACGATCCGGCCGACGTCGACGGCGACGGTCAGCCGCCGCACCCGGATGTCGTGCACCGCCTCGACCTCGGCGACCACGGCGCAGTAGGCGCCCCGGCCCTTGTAGCGCGCCAGCCCGATGCCGCGGCCGAGGCCATCGTCGAGGGCGCCGCCCCAGCCGGCGGCCGTCGCCGCGGTGGTGAGCACCGCGCGGGCGCGCTCGTCGTCGAGGTGGCGGAGCCGGAACTCGAGCGGGTCGGCGCCGGCGGCCCACGCCAGCTCGTCGAGGAAGCTCTCGATGCTGAACACGTTCATGTGGGCGCCCAGCGCCCGCAGCGCCGAGGAGCGCACCGCGTTGTCGAGCACGCGGTGCCCGCGCACGCACCGGTTGCCGACGTCGTACAGCGGGACGGCGTTGCGGCTGGTGCCGCCCCCGGCGGCCTGGGGCGGGTCGCTCGCCGGCGGTGCCGGTCGGGGCTGCTCGAGGGAGGCGCCCGCGAGCAGGCCGGGGACGCCGGCGTAGCCGGGCCGGGCAGTGTGGCCCTGGCTCCACACGTCGTAGCGCCAGGAGGCGATCCGGCCGGCGCCGTCGAGCTGGGCGGTGACCTCGACGGCCATCGCCGAGCCGAACGGCGCCCAGCCGAGCTCGTCGGCCCGGCTCCACCGCGCCTGCACCGGCCGGCCGGGCACGGCGCGCGCGAGCAGCACGGCGTCGAACGCCGCGTCGTCGGCGCCGTTGTGGCCGTAGCAGCCGGCGTTCTCCACGTGCTGGACGACGACGGCGTCCGCACCCAGCCCCAGCGCCTGCGCGATCGCGTCGCGCAGCCGGTGGATGCCCTGGCTGGAGCTCCACACCGAGAGGGTGCCGTCGAGCTCCCAGCGGGCGACCCCGCACGAGGGCGCGATGGAGGCGTGCGCGAGGTAGGGCCGGGTGTACCGGGCGCCCAGGATGGGGCCGGTCGCCCGCGGTGCTGGGCCGTCGTCGACCACCGTGGTGGCCTCCGCCGGGGCGCGGCGGAGGTGCCCGGCGAGGTCGTCCTCGTCGGGAAGCGTGTCGGTCTCGGCCCAGCGGGCGACGCGGCGGAGGGCGTCGGCGGCGGCGCCGACCTCGGCCTCGTCGGGCCCGATGACCCCCAGGAAGGACCCGTCGCGCACCACCCGCACGCCCTCGCCGACGGCGCTCGCGTCGACCGCGGTCAGCTGCGCCCCCGGTGACGGCGGGCGCACCACCCGGCCGAACAGCTGCCCGGGCAGGCGCAGGTCGGCGATGAACCGGGGGAGCCCCGCGACCTTGCCGGGCAGGTCGAGGCGGGCCGCGCTGGTGCCGACGAGCCGGTAGCCGGCCGGGTCCTTGACCGGCGTCGCGGGATCGGCGTCGACGGCCAGGTCGACCGAGCCGGCCAGCTCCGCGTAGGTGGCCGACGCCCCCGCGGGCCCGCGGAACTCGCCGCCGGCCACCTCGATCGTGGCGAGGTCGGTGCGCCAGCGCCGGGACGCCTCGGCGGCGAACAGTGCCCGCACCTGCGCGCAGACCAGCCGGACCGCGGGCGCGGCCTCGATGATCGACATGCTGCCCGCGGTCAGCCCCTCGTCCGGGCCGGTGGCGGTGGACGCCCCGGGCATGCGCACGCGGTCGAGGGGAAGGTCGAGCTCCTCCGCGGCCACCTGCGCCAGGGCGGTGAGGATGCCCTGACCGAACTCCACCTTGCCGACGCGGACCTCGACGGTGCCGTCGTCGTGCACGCTCACCCAGCGGTCCAGGCGCGGGTTCGCCGCGAGGTCCTTGGGCAGCGCCGGGTTCCGGGCGGGCGCGCCGTCGACGCGCGGGCCGGTGTCCGAGACCGCTGCGGGCGAGCGCGCCGTCACCGGGCGGCCTCGCCGGCGGCCACCACCGCGTCGATGATCCGGCGCTGCGCGCCGCAGCGGCACAGGTTGCGGTCGAGGGCCTCGGCGACGGTGGCGGCGTCGGGTGCGGGCGTCTGCTCGAGCAGGGCCGCGGCCGCGACGGTGATCCCGGAGAGGCAGAAGCCGCACTGGGCGGCCTGCCGGTCGAGGATCGCCTGCTGCACCGGGTGCGGCCGCCCGTCGCGGGCCAGGCCCTCGACGGTGCCGACGGCGTGCCCGGCCGCCGCCTCGACGGGGGTGTCGCACGAGGGGACGACGGCGCCGTCCAGGCGCACGAAGCAGGCCCCGCACATGCCCAGCCCGCAGCCGAACCGCGTGCCCATCAGGCCGAGCTCGTTGCGCAGCACGGTCAGCAGCGGGGTGCCGGGCCGCGCGGTGACCTCGACGTCGCGGCCGTTCACGCGGAACGCGAACCGTGAGGTGCTGCTCACGTCGTGCTCCCGAAGATCTCGGGGTGCCGGCCGAGCTCGATGCGGGTGCGCCGGATGTGCCCGGCCACGCAGCGCTCGGCGTCGACCACGTCCCGCCGGGCGATGGCGTCGAGCAGCAGCCGGTGCTCGGCGTCGATCACCCACTTGCGCCCCGGACCGGTGAGGGTGACGAACGTGCGCCGGTAGTGCGCGGTCGCGTTCCAGAGGCGCGTGACCGTGCTGGTGAGCTGCTCGATCGGGCAGCCGGTGTAGCTGGCCAGGTGGAACTCGCGGTCGAGCTCGAGGAACGTGGCGATGTCGGTGTTGGCCTCGATCCGCACCTGGAGTTCCTCGAGCCGGGTGACGTCGACGACGCCCAGGTTCGGGATGCTCTCGGCGATGGCGAGCTGCTCGAGCGACTCCCGCATCCGGTACATGACGTCGACCTCGTGCATCGACAGGCTGGGCACCCGCGCGCCCTTGTGCCGCTCGTGCTCGGTGAGCCCCTCGGCCTCGAGGATGCGCAGGGCCTCGCGCACCGGCAGCCGGCTCGACCCCAGCCGCTCGGCGACCTCCTCCTGGCGGATCCACTCCCCGGGGGCGATCGCCCCGCTGAGGATGGCCCGGCGCAGGTGCGCGGCGACCCGGGCGCTGGCGGCTCCGACGTCGGACGGCGCGTTCACGCGAAGGCCTCGGGGTTGCGGTGGACGGCCTTGCCGTGTGGATAGCTGACCAGCTCGAACTGCATGCCCCAGGGGGCAAGGAAGTAGACCCAGCGCTGGCCCTCGTGCGCGCCGCTGCTCGCGGTGGGCTCGCCGAGCACCTGCACGCCGTGCGCGTGCAGGTGGGCGACGGCGGCGTCGAGGTCGTCGACGTACAGGGCGACGTGGTGGCCGCCGACGTCGCTGTTGCGCGGCGGGGTGGGGTTCTGGTCGGGCGCCTCGTAGGAGAAGACCTCGAAGATCGCCTGGTCGCCGCAGCGGAAGAAGCTGTTGCGCCGCATGACCGCGCGGGGGTGCACGTTCAGGTGCTCGGCCATCCAGTCGCTGTCCTCGTGCACGAAGGGGCCGAGCGAGTAGAGGTACTCGCAGCCCAGCACGTCGACGAGGAAGCTCCGCGCCTGGCCGAGGTCGGGCACGGTGAAGCCGATGTGGTCCACCCGGCTCAGGCCCGGCAGCCCCATGGAACGCCCCTTCCGTCGCTTGGATCCAAACCCTAGGCGAAAGTGACGTGGAGCACTAGTATCCGCCGAACAGAGCTTCGACTGGATCCAATCGACTCCAGGGCTCCGCCGCACCGAGGAGACGTGCCATGCCGGTCCATCGCCGACTCGACCCGTCCGCCCCCTGGGTGGAGCTCCTCGTCACGCAGGAGGACTGGGACGCCGCCGATCCCGGGCTGCTCGCCGCGATGCACGGCCAGCTGGTGCTGATCCGGGTGTTCGAGGAGTACGTGCTCGAGCTCGCCTCCGCCGGCCTGATCCACGGCCCCGCGCACTCGAGCATCGGCCAGGAGGGCGGCGCGGTCGGCTCGGTCCTGGCCCTGACCAGCGCCGACCAGGTCAACGGCTCGCACCGCGGCCACCATCAGTTCCTCGCCAAGGCGCTGCACCACGTCGCGCCCAAGGGGCTCGACCTCCTCGCCGGCGCGGACGACGCGGTGCGTGACGTGCTGCTGCGCACGCTGGCCGAGATCTGCGGGCTGGAGCGGGGCTGGAGCCACGGTCGGGGCGGCTCCATGCACCTGCAGTGGAAGGAGGACGGCGCCAGGGGCACCAACGCCATCGTCGGCGGTGGGGTGCCGCAGGCCGCCGGGTTCGCGTGGGCCGACCGCCAGGCGGGCACCGACGCGGTGTCGGTGACCTACTTCGGCGACGGCGCGGTCAACATCGGGTCCACGCTGGAGACCTTCAACCTCGCCGCCGCCTGGCACCTGCCGCTCTGCTTCTTCATCGAGAACAACCGCTACGCCGTCTCCACGAGCGTGTTCGAGGCCACCTGTGAGGCGCGCCTGTCCGGCCGCGGCCCCGGTTTCGGCATCGCCAGCTGGAAGGTCGACGGCATGAACCCGCTGGCCGTTTACCTGGCGATGGAGGAGGCGGTCGAGCACATGCGTGCCGGCCGCGGACCGGCTGTGGTCGAGGCCGACACCTACCGGTTCTTCCACCAGAACGGCGCCTTCCCGGGCAGTGCCTTCGGCTACCGCTCGAAGGAGGAGGAGCAGGAGTGGCGGCGGCGCGACCCGGTCGACCAGATCGCCGCCCAGCTGGTCCGCCGCCGCCTCCTGGCCGACGACGACGTAGCCGCCACGCTCGCCGCCGCGAAGCAGCTGATGGCCGAGGTCGGCGACGTGCTGCTCGAGCCCGTGCCCGGCGGGCGCCCGGGCCAGCGGCGGATCCGGGAGGCGGAGTGGCCCGACCCGGGCTTCGCCGACGTCGGCGTCCGCGGTGATCTGAGCGAGTTCGAGGGCGCCCGGTTCGCCGACGCCGACGAGTTCGCCGGCGAGCTGACCGAGCAGAAGTTCATCGAGGCCGTCGCCGCCGTGATGGGCCGGCGGATGGAGACGGACCCGTCCGTCGTCGTGATGGGCGAGGACGTGCACCGCCTCAACGGGGGCACCAACGGCGCCACCCGCGGTCTGCGTGACCGCTTCCCCGACCGGGTCCTCGGCACGCCGATCAGCGAGAACGCGTTCGCCGGGCTCGGTGGCGGCATCGCGATCGACGGGCGGTTCCGCCCGGTCGTCGAGTTCATGTACGCCGACTTCATGTGGGTGGCCGCCGACCAGCTGTTCAACCAGATCGGCAAGGCCCGCCACATGTTCGGCGGCGACGGGGCGGTGCCCTTCGTCCTGCGCAGCAAGGTCGCCATGGGCACCGGGTACGGCTCCCAGCACTCGATGGACCCCGCGGGCATCTTCGCCTCGGCCCCCGGCTGGCGGATCGTCGCGCCGTCGACGCCGTTCGACTACGTGGGCCTGATGAACAGCGCGCTGCGCTGCCAGGACCCGGTCGTCGTGCTCGAGCACGTCGATCTCTACGCCACCAGCGGCCCCGCCCCGGTGGACGACCTCGACTACTGCCTGCCGGTGGGCCGGGCCGCGGTGCGGCGCGCCGGTGCCGAGGTCACCGTCCTGACCTACCTCGCGATGACGAACTACGTGCTGGAGGCGGTGTCCTCGCTGGAGGGCACCGACCGGCCGGTCGACGCCGAGGTGATCGACCTGCGCTGGCTCGACCGGGCCAGCATCGACTGGGACACCATCGGCGCCAGCATCCGGAAGACCAACAACGTGCTGATCGCCGAGCAGGGCGCCGTCGGCACGTCGTACGGCGGCTGGCTGGCCGACGAGATCCAGCGGCGGTACTTCGACTGGCTCGACCAGCCGGTGCAGCGGGTGACCGGCGGCGTGGCCTCGCCGAGCATCAGCAAGGTGCTCGAGCGGGCCGCGATCGCCCAGAGCGCCGAGGTCGCCGAGGCTCTCGTCGCGATGACGCGGGAGGCCTGAGCGTGGCCCGGTTGATGCGCATGCCCGAGGTCGCGGCCGGTGGCACGTCGGCGGTGCTGCACGAGTGGTCGGTGGCCGAGCGCGCCGAGTTCGGCGCCCGGGACGTCCTGGCCACGGTCGAGACCGACAAGGCCGTCGTCGACGTCGAGGCCGAGGAGGGCGGCGTCGTCCTCAGGCTCCTCGTCGCGCCGGGCACCTCGGTCGAGGTGGGTGCGCCCATCGCCGTCCTGGCCGATGCCGGGGAGACCGTCGACGACGTCGACGCCGTGCTGCTGGCACTGGGGGCCGTGCAGGCCGCGTCGGCCGCCCCCGACCCGGAGGGCGCACCCGACCAGCCGGCCTCGCCGCCGGTGCCCGAGGCGGCGGTGCCCGCCACCGTGGGTTCCGGCATCGCGCTGCACGGCGCGGCCGGGAACGGGCACGTGAACGGGCGCGGGCGGATCTTCGCCAGCCCGCTGGCCCGCCGGCTGGCCCGCGACGCCGGGTTGCCCCTCGCCGGCCTGCGCGGCACCGGTCCGGGCGGCCGGATCGTGCGCCGGGACGTCGAGGCGGCGAGCACCGGCCGGACCGCAGCGGCGGCCGCCCCGGTGTCCTCGCCGGCCGCTTTCACCGACGTGCCGCACACGCCGATGCGCCGCGCCATCGCCCGCCGGCTCACCGAGAGCAAGCAGACGATCCCGCACTTCACCGTGCGCGCCACCCTGCGCGTCGAGGAACTGCTCCGGCTGCGGTCAGGCCTGAACGCCGTCGGCACGAAGTTCTCGGTCACCGACCTGCTGCTCAAGGCCGCGGCGCGGGCGCACACCGTCGTCCCCCGGATGAACGCGATCTGGACGCCGGACGCGACGCGCACGTTCTCCTCGGTCGACCTCGCGGTCGCCGTCGCGACGCCGACCGGCCTGCTGACGCCCGTCGTCCGCGGGGTGGAGGGCCTGCCGGTCGCCGCGATCGCGGCCACCGTCGGCGACCTCGTTGCCCGCGCACGGGAGGGCCGGCTGCGGCAGGACGAGCTGGAGGGCGGCACCTTCACCCTCACCAACCTCGGCATGTTCGGCACCGAGGAGTTCGCCGCGATCATCAACCCGCCGCAGTCGGCGATCCTGGCCGTGGGCGCCGCGCGACAGGAGCCGGTGGTCCAGGGCGGGGAGCTCGCCGTCGGCACCGTCGTGCACGTGACTCTGTCGGCCGACCACCGGGTGATCGACGGTGCGCTGGCCGCCGAGTGGATGGCCGCCTTCGTCGCCTCGGTCGAGGAGCCGCTGCGCCTGCTGGTGTGAGCTAGCTGGTCCCCATGACCGGCCGGGCCCTGTCCGGCATCGGCTCGGGCGGCCGGGGGCCCTCGGTTCGGCGGCTGAGGTAGGTGCCGGCCACGTTGGTGCACGCGACCGTCGGCACGGCGATCAGGGCCCCGAAGATGCCCGCGATCAGGAACCCGCCGGCGATCGAGAGCACCACGGCCAGCGGGTGCACCCGGACGGCGCGGCCCAGCAGCAGCGGCTGCAGGACGTGCCCTTCCAGCTGCATGACCAGGACGACGATGGCCAGCGCGATGAGCGCGGTGACCGGGCCCTTCGAGACCAGCGCCACCAGCACCGCGACCGACCCGGCGAGGAACGACCCGAGGATCGGGATGAACGCGCCCAGGTAGACCAGCGCGGCCAGCGGGATCACCAGCGGCACCCCGAGGATCGCCAGCCCGAGGCCGATGCCGAACGCGTCGACCAGCGCGACACCCGCGGTCGCGCGCACGTAGGAGATCAGGGTGCGCCACGAGCGGCGGCCGGCCTCGTCCACGTAGGCGCGGGAGTCGCGGGGGAACAGGCCGACCAGCCAGAGCCAGATCGAGCGGCCGTCCTTGAGGAAGAAGAACAGCGTGAACAAGGTCAGCAGGAGGCCGGTGAAGACCTCGCCCACCGTGGCGGCGGTGGTCAGTGCGCCCGAGGCGATGCTGCCGCGGTTGGCGACCAGCGTCTGCTGCAGCTGGGTCACGGCGTCCGCGAGCTGGCCCTTGGTGATCGGGAAGGTGCGCACGATGAACGCCTGCACCTGCCCGATCCCCTGGCTGACCTGGTTGGTGAGGTCGGTGAACCCGGCGCTGAACCGCTCGACGACCAGCGTGATGATGCCCGCGAAGACGCCCAGGCCGACGACGAGCATGGCGACCGCGGCCAGCGACCGGGGCCAGCCGTGCCGGACCAGCGAGGCGGCGCCGGGCTGGAGCAGTGCGGCGAGCAGCAGAGCGACGATCACGGGGACGACGACGACCGCCACGTACGCGGCCGCGTAGAGCACCACGTAGACGCCGACGAGCACGACGATGAGCCGCCACGACCACGCCGAGGCCATCCGCAGGCCGTTCGGCACGGTCGCCTCGCCCGGCCGGCGGGGGTCGGCGCGCAGCTGCCCGCGGATCCGCTCGCCGCGGGTGTGCGGCCGGCCGCCCTCGGGCGGGCCGCTGACCCCGCCCGGGCCGACGCCGTCGAGGTCGGGCGCGCCGGGCTCCGGGCTGCCCAGCGGCGGCCGGTCGGCGGTGGCGTCGGCGGCCCGTTCCTCGTGGATGCCGTCGGCCGACGGGTCGGGGTCGTCGTCGTGGACGAGGATCGCGCGGTCGTCGTCGCGCTCGGGCCAGGCGTGCGGGTCGTGCTCGGCGGCGATCCGGATCCGTTCCCGGGCGCGGGCGATCACCTGGTTGGCGCGTCGCAGCATCGCGAGCCCTCCGGCGGTCAGTAGGGGCCGTCCATGATCACGTTAGCCCTGCGGGAGGATGACCTCGTGGTGCGACGAGCTGAGCTGACGCAGGCGGTACCCCGATGATCGAGCGCTACACGCTCCCGGAGATGGGGCGGGTGTGGAGCGACCAGCACAAGTACGCGCTGTGGTGCCGGGTCGAGACGCTCGTCCTCGAGGCGCACGCGGCCGCGGGCCGGGTGCCGGCCGAGGTCGTCGAGCCGGTGCGCAACGCCCCGCCGCCGGCCCCCGAGCGGGTCGCCGAGATCGAGGAGACGACGCAGCACGACGTCATCGCCTTCCTCACCGCGTGGGCCGACAACACGACGCCGCGCTCGGCCGCCGCGTACGTGCACCACGGCATGACGTCGTCGGACCTGCTCGACACCGCGCTGGCCGTGCAGCTCACCGACGCCACCGACGTGCTGCTGGCCAAGGCCGACCGGCTGGTGGCGGCACTGCGCGACCACGGCCTGGCGCACCGGTCGACGATCAAGGTCGGCCGCACGCACGGCGTGCACGCCGAGCCCGACGTCTGGGGGCACCGGGTCGCCGACCTGGCGTTCGCCGCCGCCCGCTCGCGGGACCGGCTGCGAGCGGCGCGGGCGTCGGTCGGCGTCGTGGCCATCTCCGGCGCCGTCGGCACGTACTCGCTGATCGACCCGTCGGTCGAGGTGTTCGTGGCCGAGGCGCTGAACCTGCGGCCGGCCGACGCCTCGACGCAGGTGGTGCTGCGTGACGGCATCAGCGAGTGGGTGTCGGCGCTGGGGATCCTCGCCACGGTCTGCGAGGCGGTCGCGCTCGAGGTGCGGCACGGCCAGCGCACCGAGGTGCGCGAGCTGTCCGAGGCGTTCGGCTCGGGCCAGAAGGGCTCGAGCGCGATGCCGCACAAGAAGAACCCGATCCGGTCCGAGCGGATCGCCGGGCTGGCGCGGGTCGTGCGCGCGGCGATCGTGCCGGTGATGGAGGGCATTCCGCTCTGGCACGAGCGCGACATCTCGCACTCCTCGACCGAGCGGGTGTTCCTGCCCGACGCCGCGATCACCACCGACTATCTGCTGAACCTCACCGCGGGCCTGGTGGAGAACCTGGTGGTGGACGCCGACCGGATGCGCGCGAACCTCGAGTCGACCGGCGGCCTGATCTACACGTCGTCGGTGCTGCTGGAGCTGGTGGAGGGCGGCCTGTCACGGGAGGACGCCTACGCGCTCGTGCAGTCCGCGGCGATGGAGACGTGGAACTCCGGCGTCCCGTTCCGCGAGACGCTGCGTGCGAAGGCGGACTCCTCGGGCGTGACCCTCGACGAGGCGCGGCTGGACGAGATCTGCCGCCCGGAGCGGTACGTGGCGAACCTCGGCCCGTTGTTCGACCGCCTGGCCGCGCTGTCGTGAGCTCCGACCTGGGCGTGGACCTCCCGCTCGTCGCCCGCGGGAAGGTGCGCGAGATCTACGACGCCGGTGACGGCCGGCTGCTGCTGGTGGCCTCCGACCGGATCTCGGCCTACGACCACGTGCTGCCGACACCGATCCCCGACAAGGGGCGGGTGCTCACGGCGCTGTCGGTGTGGTGGTTCGAGCAGCTGGCGCCGGTGCTCGCGTCGTTCGGGGCCTCGCACCACCTGATCTCCGCCACCGACGTGCCCGAGGCGGTCGCGGGCCGGGCGATGCTGGTGCGGCGGCTGGAGATGCTGCCGGTCGAGTGCGTGGCACGGGGCTACCTGTCCGGATCCGGCACGGTCGAGTACTCGCGGACCGGCTCCATCCGCGACGTCGCGCTGCCGGCCGGTCTGGTCGAGGGATCGCGGCTGCCGTCGCCGGTGTTCACGCCGTCGACCAAGGCGGAGGTGGGCGAGCACGACGAGGCGATCGACTTCGCGTCCGTAGTGGCTGCCGTCGGCGCCGAGCGGGCCGAGCAGCTGCGCGAGCTCACCCTGGCGCTGTACTCGCGGGCCGGTGAGATCGCCCTCGAGGCGGGGATCATCCTGGCCGACACGAAGTTCGAGTTCGGTCTGGCCGGGGAGTCGCTCGTCCTCGGCGACGAGGTGCTGACCCCGGACTCGTCCCGCTTCTGGCCGTCGGCGACCTGGGCACCCGGCGCGGTGCAGCCCTCGTTCGACAAGCAGTACGTTCGCGACTGGCTGACGTCGTCCGGCTGGGACCGCGTCTCCCCGCCCCCGGAGCTGCCGGCCGACGTCGTCGAGGCCACCCGGGAGCGCTACGTCACCGCCTACGAACAGCTCACCGGCGCGCCGTTCGCCTGACGCCGCGGGTAGTCGTCCCGGACCCCGCGGCGCACGGAGGGGTTCTCCCGCCGCCCTTCCTCGCGCACACTGCGCCGGTCGACGGCCACCGGGGGCACTGGGCGCAGGGAGCA
>DASYGS010000106.1:0-44661 GCA_035999465.1 Blastococcus sp.
TGACGGCGGCCACGCCGAGACCGGCACCGATACCGCCGGCGAGCCACTTCAGCCGCGGCACGACCGCGCTGGCCAGCACGCTGGTGAAGACGAGCGAGCCCGCGGCCAGGCGCACCTGGCGCTCCAGGTCCCAGCGCTGCCGGCCCCGCGAGACCTCGCCGCCGGCGCGCTCCCAGGCCTGCATGCCGCCGTCGAGGATGCGCACGTTCGGCAGGCCGGCCGCGGCCAGCGCCTGCTCGGCCTGACCGGCCCGCTGGCCGGAGCGGCAGACCAGGACGACGTCCTCGTCGAGGTGGGTCGCGATCTCCTCGCGGTGTTCCTTCAGGGTGTCCAGGGGCACGTTGTAGGCGCCGGCGATGTGCGCGGTCTCGAACTCCGCGGGGGTGCGCACGTCGAGCAGCCGCGGCGCTGCGGCTTCCTGCAACCGCCGTCGGAGCGTGGCGGCGTCGACGACCTGCCGGCCGCGGCCGGAGGTGTCGGCCGGGGTGGGATCGGTGGGGACGTGCGTGGGCACAGATGAACTCCTGGATCGGTGTGCGGTGTCGCCCCGTCTCGGTCGGCCCGCACCGCCCACGTCAGGACGTGAGCGGACCGGCCTCCTCGGCGGGGTTCTTCTCCTCGAGGCCGGCTGCGCCGGCGGCCTCGTAGGAGTCGTTGATGAGCACGACGTCGCGCCCGGGCCGGTCGAGGACGCCGTCGATGCGGTCCGTCAGTTCGTGCAGCGGAATGTGCAGGGAGTCACGCACGAATCCCTGGCCTCCCTCGTCGTTGCGCCGCGGCGATCTGTTCCTCGCTCGCGCCGATCAGCGTCAGCGGTCGATGTCCCGCTGTGGGTGGATCACGACGGCGACCTCGCCGTCGTCGTCAGGCCAGGGAGAGGAACAGCCGCTCCAGCTCGGCGACGTCGACGCCGCGATCGCCGGAGTCCTCGATCGTCATGCACTGCTGGAGACCGGAAGCGATGATCTTGAAGCCCGCCTTGTCGAGCGCCTTCGAGGCGGCGGCCAGCTGCGTGACGACAGCGGCGCAGTCGCGACCGTCCTCGATCATCTTGATGATCCCGCCGAGCTGACCCTGCACGCGCTTGAGCCGGGCCAGCACGTCACCGAGCTGGGTCATGTCGACGTCCATCGTTCTCCTCCACGGATCGGGTACCCCATGGGGTACACCGACCAGCGTAGCCCGCCGCTCAGCCCAGGGCGAGCACGCGGACGAGGAGACGCGCGGCCTCGCCCCCCTCCTGTACCGCGACGTCCAGCCCACCCGGCACGTCGAGATCGGTGAGCAGGCACGCGGCGACCGCTGCCGTCGCGGCCTCGGTGGCGCCCCGGCGGCCGGCCGCCGAGAAGAGCGCATCGAGCCGGGCGTGTGCCCCGGCCAGCAGCTCGGGCCGGTACTCCCAGGCCTCGCCCCACGGGCGGTCGAGCAGCAGCATGCGCAGGGCGGTGCCGGGGTGATCGCGCAGCAGATCGGCGACGAGCGTCAGGTTGCCGGTGGACTTGGACATCTTCGAACCCGCCTGGTGCACGGCCCCGACGTGCAGCTGCGCGCGCGCGAACGGCCCGACGCCCGAGGCGGCCTCGGCCATCGCCGCCTGCTGGGCGTGGTGCGGGAAGCGGAGATCCTCCCCGCCGACGAGCACGTCGACGCCGTGCCCGAGGGTCGCGTGCGCCATGGCCGCGCACTCGGCGTGCCACCCGGGGCGCCCCCAGCCCCACGGGCTCGGCCACGCCGGGTCCTGCTCCCCGGAGGGACGCCAGACCGGGACGTCGAACGGATCGTCACGCAACGAGTCGTCGGGCCGGTCGCCGAACTCGTCGGCCAGCCGGCGGGCCTGCTCGGCGTCGAGCCCCGCCTGCGCGACCACGCCCGCCCCGCGGAAGAAGACGTGCCCCTCCCGGACGTAGGCCCGGTCGTTGCGGAGCAGCGCCGCGGCCAAGTGTTGGACGTGCGCGATGTGGTGCCTGGCCCGCGGCTGGTGGGTCGGCGGGCGCACCCCGAGCGCCCGCATGTCCTGCTCGAAGGAGAACTCCTGACTGAGGGCGAACTCGTCGTAGTGCCGGCCGCGTGCGTCGGCCGCCCGGGTCAGGACGTCGTCGACGTCGGTGACGTTGCGGCTGGTGACCACCTCGGCGCCGCTCATCCGGAGCACCGCGCCGAGGACGTCGGCCCACACGAACGTCGCCGCGTGCCCGAGGTGGGTCACGTCGTAGGGGGTGATGCCGCAGACGTAGATGCGCGCCGGGCCGACCACGGGCACGAACCGGCCGGAGAGCTGCAGGTCAGCGGTGCGCACCACGACGGGCTCGCTCTGACTGGCCACCCGCCCGGGAAGGCCGAGCACGCCGGACGGGGACATCGGGGGCATCGCCATGAGCCCATCCTGCCCCGCGCGCCCGACACATCTCACAACCCTCTCCGTGCAGGTCGCTTGCCCCGTCCCGACCATCGTGCTTATCTCGACTCGTGTACTCGGGTTTCCGCGTCGGCCGCACCGCGTTCTGCGTGTGCCTGCTCGCGGTGACCCCTCTCGTGGTCGACGACCGTCTGTGTCCGGGGACGCCGTCCCGCTGAGCCCTGCGCCCGGCGAGACCCCCGCGCCCTCGCCCGCACCGCTCGAAGGACCCTCCGTTGACCCGCTCCGTCTCCACGCCCGCCTCGCGCCCGTCGTCCGCACGGCACGCGGACTCCCCCGCCAGGCTCCGCGACGTCCCGCCCACCCCCTCGTCACGGCCCGGCCCGCCCGCGCCGCTGTGGCGGCGGCTGGCCGCTGCGGTGGTCGCCACCCACCAGGCAGCGGTCCCCTTCTAGCCCCCTGACGGAGTCGCTCGAGCGCACTTTCTGCGCTCGGGCGACTCCATGGGCTAATTGTCCGGACAACTTGTCCTATAGTTGGCCGTACACGTAGCCGGTGATGCCCCCGCCCCGCGGTCGGGCAGCCGGCTCCCGCGGCCCAGGGGGACGGATGACCGGCACCGATCAGCCGTCGGAGCGACTGGACCGGTCGTCACCGGCGCCGCTGTGGCGCCAGCTGCTCACCGACCTGCGCGCCCGCCTCGCCCGCGACGAGTTCGCCGCCGGCTTCCCCGGCGAGCTCGACCTCGTCGAGCAGTACCGGGTCAGTCGGCACACCGTGCGCGAGGCGCTCCGGCAGCTCCGCGCCGACGGCACCATCAGCGCCGGTCGCGGACGCCGCTCCCGGCTGGGCCCGGCCGAGCCGGTGATCGCGGCCCCGACCGGCGTCGCCTACTCGCTCTTCGCGGCCGTCGAGTCCGGCGGCCTCCCCCAGATCTCGCTCGTGCGGGCGCTCGACGTCCGGGCCGACGGCGTCGTCGCCACCCGCCTCGGCCTCGAGGAGTCCACCCCGCTGGTCTACCTGGAGCGCCTCCGGCTGGCGGGCGGCGCACCCCTGGCCCTCGATCGGGTCTGGCTGCCCGCCTCGATCGGCGAGCCGCTGCTGACCGCCGACTTCCGCCGCACGAGCCTCTACGACCGGCTCGCCGCGACCGGCATCCGGATCACCGGTGGCGAGGAGACGGTGCGGGCCGTCGTCCCCAGCCGCGCCGAGCACGACGTGCTCGGCCTGGCGCCGCCCGCCGCCGCGTTCTCCGTCTTCCGCACCGGCACCAGCTCCGGTGTGCCGGTCGAGTGGCGGCACACCCTCGTCCGCGCCGACCGGTTCGCCCTCACCGGCAGCCTGTCGGCCCCGGCGTCCGGGGTGCGCTCCGGAACCGGGGACGTCGCCCCGGTCGCCCTCACCCCCGACATCCACTGAGCACCCGAAAGGCCGGCCCGTGTCCACGTCCCCCTCGTCCTCCCGGCTCCCCGACCTCGACCCCTCGGCGGCGGCCGAGCTCCTCAGCCGCGGCGACGCCTGGTTGCTCGACGTCCGCGAACCCGAGGAGTGGCGTGCCGGCCACGCGCCCCAGGCCCGACACCTCCCGCTGTCCCAGGTCGAGCCCGCCGCCGTCGACCAGGACCTGCCGGTCATCGCCGTGTGCCGCTCGGGCAACCGCTCCGGCAAGGCCGCCGACCTGCTGGCGGCCGCGGGAGTGCGGGTGCACAACCTGGCGGGCGGCATGAAGGCCTGGGCCGCCGACGGCCGGCCGGTCGTGACCGACGACGGGCAGCCCGGGACGGTCGCATGACCCTCGTCGTCTCCATCGCGCTCGGCCTGGTGATCGGGCTCAGCCTCGGCGCCCTCGGCGGGGGCGGCTCGATCCTGACCGTGCCGGCCCTCGTCTACGTGGTCGGCCAGGGCGCGCGGGCGGCCACGACCAGCAGCCTGTTCATCGTCGGGATCAGCGCGCTCATCGGTTCCCTGGGGCACGCCCGCAGCGGCCGGGTGCGCTGGGGCGTGGGCGTGGTCTTCGGGCTCACGGGGATCGCCGCCAGCTTCGCCGGTACCGCGGTGAACCGGCTGGTCGACCCGAACGTGCTGCTGCTGGCGTTCGCGGGGCTCGTGCTGGTCGCCGCGGCAGGCATGTTCGCCAAGAGCCGCGCGAGCGCCCCGGCGAAGGACCGCAGCCTGGTCGCCGCCGGGAGCTCCACGGCCGGGCCGGTTCCGGCCGAACCGGCCACCGGCGCGGACACGCGCCTCCCCCCGCGGCGCCTCGATCTCGGTCGCGCCGGCAAGGTGCTGGCGGCCGGCCTCGCCGTCGGCTTCATGACCGGCTTCTTCGGCGTCGGCGGCGGTTTCGTCATCGTGCCGGCGCTGACGCTCGCCCTGGGCCTGGGGATGCCCGAGGCGGTCGCCACGTCACTGGTGGTCATCGCGATCAACTCCGGCGCGGCGCTGCTCGCCCGCGCCGGCACGGCGCACTTCGACTGGGCGGTCATCGTGCCGTTCACGATCGCCGCGGTCGCCGGATCCCTGACCGGCAAGACGGTCGCCGACCGGCTCTCGGCGAAGGCCCTGACCCGCGCCTTCGCCGTCCTGCTGGTGGCCGTCGCGATCTACACGGCGACGTCGAGCCTCGTCGGCCTGCTCGGCTGAGAACGGGCCGGGAACAGACCGCGGACGGCGGTCGTTCGTATACCCCAGAGGGTATCCATCCGTAAGGAGAACACCATGAGCTCGACCGCGCTGACCGCCATCTCGTTCCAGGACACCGTGAGTGCCGAGGGCATCGTGCTGGTCGACTTCTGGGCCGCGTGGTGCGGCCCCTGCCGCGCCTTCTCCCCCGTGTTCGAGGCGGCCTCGGAGAAGTACCCCGACATCGTGTTCGGCAAGGTCGACACCGAGGCGGAGCAGGAGCTGGCCGGAGCGGCCGGCATCCGCTCGATCCCGACGCTGATGGCCTTCCGCGACGGCGTCCTCGTCTTCGCCCAGCCCGGCGCCCTGCCGGCGGAGTCGCTCGAGGAGCTGATCACCGCCGTCCGCGGGCTGGACATGGACCAGGTGCAGGCCGAGGTGGCCGCCCAGCGCGCCTGAGGGCGCCGGCAGTCGACCGACCGTTCCCGGCCGGTGGCGCGCGGCGACTACTCTGGCGTCGTGCGCCGCCTGCCTGACGACCAGTCCTCCGCCGGGCGGGCAGCCACCCGGTGAGTTCCGCGATCCCCGCCCCCTCCCTCGACGACCGTCCCGACCGCGCGGCGCAGGACGTCGTCCGCGAGGCCGGCCGCCGGCGCACCTTCGCCGTCATCAGCCACCCCGACGCCGGCAAGTCCACCCTCACCGAGGCGCTGGCGCTGCACGCGCGGGTGATCGGGCAGGCCGGCGCCGTGCACGGCAAGGCCGGCCGCCGGGGCACGGTCTCCGACTGGATGGACATGGAGAAGGCGCGCGGCATCTCCATCACGTCCGCGGCGCTGCAGTTCGAGTACCACGACACCGTCATCAACCTGCTCGACACCCCTGGGCACGCGGACTTCTCCGAGGACACCTACCGGGTGCTCACCGCCGTCGACGCCGCGGTGATGCTGATCGACGCCGCCAAGGGCCTCGAGACCCAGACCATGAAGCTGTTCGCGGTCTGCCGCCACCGCGGCATCCCGGTGCTGACCGTCGTCAACAAGTGGGACCGGCCCGGCAAGGACGCCCTCGAGCTCATGGACGAGATCAGCGAGCGCACCGGCCTCACGCCGACCCCGCTCACCTGGCCCGTCGGCATCGCCGGCGACTTCCGCGGGGTCCTCGACCGCTCCGACGGCACCTACCGGCGGTTCACCCGCACCGCCGGCGGCGCCACGATCGCGCCCGAGGAGACCCTGTCGGCCGATGCCGCCGCCGCCCGCGAGGGCGCCGCCTGGCACCAGGCCGTCGAGGAGGTCGACCTGCTCGCCGCCACCGGCGCCGACCACGAGCAGTCCCTGTTCCTCGACGGCGTCACGACCCCGGTGCTCTTCGCCTCCGCCGTGTCCAACTTCGGCGTCGGCGCCCTGCTCGACACGCTCGTCGATCTCGCGCCCGCACCCTCGGGGCTCGCGGACGCCGACGGCGCGACGCGCGAGCTGGCCGAGCCGTTCAGCGCCTTCGTGTTCAAGGTGCAGGCCGGCATGGACACCGCCCACCGCGACCGGCTGGCCTTCATCCGGATCTGCTCGGGCGTCTTCGAGCGCGGCATGGTCGTCACCCACGCCCGCACGGGCCGCCCGTTCGCGACGAAGTACGCCCAGCAGGTGTTCGGCCGGGAGCGGGAGAGCATCGACGTCGCCTACCCCGGCGACGTCGTCGGCCTGGTCAACGCCGCGGCCCTTGGCGTCGGCGACACGCTCTACGTCGACCGCCCGGTCGAGTACCCGCCGCTGACGACGTTCGCGCCCGAGCACTTCGCCGTCTGCCACAGCAAGGACACGGCCAAGCACAAGCAGTTCCGCAAGGGCATCGCGCAGCTGGACTCCGAGGGCGTCGTCCAGGTGCTGCGCTCCGAGCGCCGCGGCGACGGCCTGCCGGTGCTCGCCGCCGTCGGCCCCATGCAGTTCGAGGTGGCGGTGCACCGGATGGAGCACGAGTTCGGCGCCCCCATCGAGCTCGAACGACTGCCCTACAGCCTCGCGCTGCGCACCGACGAGGCCTCGGCCCCCGGGGTCGCGGCCGCGCGCGGCACCGAGGTCCTGCAGCGCACCGACGGCACTCTGCTCGCCGTCTTCACCGACAAGTGGGGGCTGCGGCTGCTCCAGCAGAACAAGCCCGAGCTCACCCTCGAGCCGCTGGTCGCCGCCCAGCTCGCCTGACCCTCTTGGAGTCGCCCGGTGAGGGTTTCCGTCACCGGGCGACTCCATCACCCGGACCGGTCCAGCAGGGCCGTGATCGCCTCGACGGTCGGGGTCTCCAGGGGCAGGTCCGGCAGCACCCCGGCCACCTCGTCGGGCTCCAGCCCGACGGCGAGCAGCTCCTCCAGCAGCGGCCCGGCGGCCGCCGGCGGCACCGGCACGGGCAGTCCGGCGGCCTGCAGCGCCGCACCGGCGAGGAACCGGGCGCCGGCGAGCCCGTCGTCCCCCGTCTGCGACGGCGCCGGCGGCGCCGCCCCCCGCGCGGCGGCCTCCGCCGCACGGACCAGCGACAGCGGCAGACCCTCGGCCTCCACCTCGATCAACGGGACGTCGCCCAGCGCGGCCAGCGCGAGATGCTCCGCCTCCGTCCGCAGCGGCGCCTCCCAGCCACCGGCCGCCACCACGCCGGCGAGGTCGGCGTCGTCGGCTCCGACGTCCTCGGCCAGCTCCGCCCAGGCCGCACCCCGGGTCCGGTGCGCGCGCTGCGCGGCGATCAGGCACGTCTCGTGCACGAACGGCGTCAGCAGCTCGGTGTCGAACCGGTCGGCGTGCAGCGCGCCGTCGGCCGTGAGCGCGTTCAGCGCGTCGCGGAAGCTGCCCGGGCGGGCGTCGCCGAGGTCGATCCGGCCGTCCTCCTCGGCCGCCAGCAGCCGATCGGTCTCGGCGCGCGCCCCCACCGTCAGGCCGCTGGGCACCACCCCCCCGCGCCGGCGCTCGTGGTGCGGCTGGTCGGACAGGCCGACGGCCCACGCGCAGGCCTCGGCCACCAGCGCGCCGGTGCGCTCGCGCAGCACCTCGCGGCAGAGCAGCTCCATCCAGTCGACGGCGAACGGATCGGTCACTCCGCGTGAGCCCCCGCACTGCTGCCGCCGCCGGTGCCCGAACCGACCCACACGGTCTTCGCGTTCATGAACTCGCGCATGCCGAGCTCGGTGAGCTCGCGGCCGTAGCCGCTCTGCTTGACGCCGCCGAACGGCAGCTCCGGGTAGCTGGTCGTCATGCCGTTGATGAACGCCATGCCCGAGGCGACGTCCCGCACGAACTGGGCCCGCTCCCCCTCGTCCTCGCTCCACAGGTTCGAGCCCAGGCCGTAGGGGTGGCTGTTGGCGATCTCGATGGCCTCGTCCAGGCTCGAGACGGTGAACAGGGCGGCGACCGGCCCGAACACCTCCTCGGCGTACAGGTTCATCTCGGGGGTGATCCCGGTCAGCAGGGTCGGCGCGTAGTACCAGCCGGGCCCGTCGACCCGCTGTCCGCCGACCACGACGGTGGCACCCTTGTCGACGGCGTCCTGCACGTAGTCCTCGACGTCCTTCCGGCCCTGCTCGGTGGCCAGCGGCCCGACCTGGGTGTCCTCCTGCATCGGGTCGCCCACGGTGAGCGCCCCGAGCTTCTCGGCGAACAGCCGGGTGAACTCGTCGGCGACATCGGTGTGCACGAAGAACCGCTTGGCCGAGATGCAGCTCTGACCGTTGTTCTGGCACCGCGAGGTCACGGCGACCTCGGCGGCCCTGTCCAGGTCGGCCGACGGCATCACGATGAACGGGTCGCTGCCGCCCAGCTCCAGGACTGTCTTCTTCAGGACGTCGCCGGCGATCGCCGCCACCGACTGGCCCGCCGGGGCACTGCCGGTGAGCGTCGCCGCCATGACGCGGTCGTCCCGCAGTACCCGCTCGATCTCCTTCGACCCGATCAGCAGGGTCTGGAAGACGTGGTCGGGGAAGCCGGCCTTGACGAACAGCTCCTCCAGGTAGAGCGCCGTCTGCGGCACGTTGCTCGCGTGCTTGAGCAGGCCGACGTTGCCGGCCATCAGCGCCGGGGCGGCGAAGCGCATCGCCTGCCAGAGCGGGAAGTTCCACGGCATGATCGCCAGGACGATGCCGATCGGCTGGTGGACGACGTAGGCCTCCTCGGCCCCCACGGCCTCGGCGTCCCGCCGCTCGGGCTCCAGCATCGCCGGGCCGTGCTCGGCGTAGTACCGCAGCGCCTTCGCGCACTTGCCCACCTCGGCCTTCGCCGAGGCCAGGGTCTTGCCCATCTCGGTGGTCATCAGTTCGGCGACGGCGTCGGTGTCGGCGTCGAGGACGTCCGCGGCCGCCCGGAGCCAGCCGACGCGCTGCTCAGGGGTCGTCAGCCGGTAGCTCTTCCATGCCTGCGCCGCCGCGGCGATCTTCTCGTCGACGGCCGCGTCGGACAGCGGCTCGAAGGTCTTCAGCGTCTCGCCGGTGGCCGGGTTGATGGTGGCGATGGCCATGATGTGTCTCCCGTCGTGGTGCGGTGTCTCGTTCCTACGCCCCTGCCCTGTGCTGCGCAGGTGAAACCGTGGCGTTCACCGACCGGGCCTGCGGACCAAGCTCTTCCATCCGATGGTGGACCGGCAGCGGAACGTGTCCGGTCACCAGGGATACTGAGGGGACGTCTGTCCCCGCCCGATCGGAGCAGCTTGGTGGAACGAACGCGCACGGCCCAGTCCCGGGACGCCGTCCCGCCCGCCGTACCGGGCCTGCGGAGGAGCTGAGCATGGACAAGGTCGTTGCCTCGGCCCGCGAGGCGGTCGCCGACATCCCCTCGGGTGCGACGCTCGCCGTGGGCGGGTTCGGGCTCTGCGGGGTGCCCATCGCGCTGATCGACGCGCTGCTGGAGCAGGGGGCCGACGCGCTCACCACGATCTCCAACAACTGCGGTGTCGACGACGCGGCGCTCGGCGTGCTGCTGTACGCCGGCCGCATCAGCAAGACGATCAGCTCGTTCGTCGGCGGCAACAAGGAGCTGGCGCGCCTGTACCTGTCGGGGCAGCTCGACGTGGAGCTGACCCCGCAGGGCACCCTCGCCGAGCGGCTGCGTGCCGGCGGCATCGGCGTCCCGGCGTTCTACACCCCGACCGGGGTCGGCACCCTGGTCGCCGACGGCGGCATCCCGGTGCGCTACGACACCGAGGGCAACGTGTCGGTGGTGAGCAAGCCCAAGGAGGTGCGCGAGTTCGACGGCCGCCAGTACGTGATGGAGACGGCGCTGACCGCCGACTTCGGGCTCGTCCGGGCGTCGGTCGGCGACCGGCACGGCAACCTGGTGTTCCACGAGTCGGCCCGCAACTTCAACCCGCTCGCCGGCATGGCCGCGCGGGTCACCATCGCCGAGGTGGAGGAGCTGGTCGAACCCGGCGAGATCCTGCCCGAGTCGGTGCACCTCCCCGGGGTGTTCGTCGACCGGGTCGTGGTGGTCGGCAGCGAGGGCAAGAAGATCGAGAAGCGCACCACGCGGCCCCGGCCCGAGGGAGGAACGGCCCGATGAGCCTCACCCGTGAGCAGCTCGCCGCCCGCGTGGCGCTCGAGCTCGAGGACGGCCAGTACGTCAATCTCGGCATCGGCATGCCGACGCTGGTGCCCAACTATGTGCCCGACGGCGTCCACGTCGTGCTGCACAGCGAGAACGGCGTGCTGGGCGTCGGCCCCTACCCCGTCGAGGGCGAGGAGGACGCCGACCTGATCAACGCCGGCAAGGAGACCGTGACGATCCTGCCGGGGGCGAGCTTCTTCGACTCGTCACTGTCGTTCGGCATGATCCGCGGCCAGCACCTCGACGTCGCCGTCCTCGGGGCGATGCAGGTCAACATGCGCGGTGACCTCGCCAACTGGCTGATCCCCGGCAAGATGGTCAACGGCATGGGCGGCGCGATGGACCTCGTCCACGGCGCCCGCCGGGTGATCATCATGATGGAGCACGTCGCCCGCGACGGGTCGTCCAAGATCGTCGAGGAGTGCACGCTGCCGCTCACCGGCAAGGCGTGCGTCGACCGGATCATCACCGAACTGGCGGTCATCGACGTCACCGGCGATGGGCTGGTGCTCCGCGAGGTGGCGCCCGGGGTGACCGTCGACGAGGTGGTCGCCGCGACCGGCGCGCCGCTCACCGTGCCGGACGACGTCCCGACGATGACGCTCCCCGCCACCGTCTGACCCTCGACGGCCGACCGTCGGGTCGTCGTCACCTCGCGGGAGCTGAGGCGACGACGGCCCGACAGTGGGCGACGCGTCAGAAGGGGTAGACCGGCAGGTCTCCGCGCAGGGTGACCCACTGGGTCTCGGTGAACGCCTCGATGTTGGCCTGCGGGCCGCCGTGGCGGGAGCCGGTGCCGGAGGCGCCGACGCCGCCGAACGGCGCGACGGCCTCGTCGTTCACGGTCTGGTCGTTGATGTGCACCAGGCCCGACGGGATGCGCTCGGCCAGCTGGAGGCCGGCGTACACGTCGCGGGTGAGGATGCCCAGGCTCAGCCCGTACTCGGTGCCCGTGGCGAGCTCGACCACCTCGTCGAGGGAGGAGAACGGGGTGACCGGGGCGACCGGGCCGAAGATCTCCTCCTGGTAGGCGGGGGCGTCGACCGGGACGTTGCCGAGCACCGTCGGGCGGTAGAACAGGCCCTCGTAGGTGCCGCCGGTGCGCACCGTGGCGCCGCTGTCGACGCTGGCGGTGACCAGGCCGTGCACCCGGTCGCGCTGGCCGGCGTCGATCAGCGGGCCGAGCGCAACCTGGTCGCGGAACGGGTCGCCCACGGGCAGCTTCTCGACCTTCTCGGCGAGGATCGCGGTGTACTCCTCGGCGATCGACTCGTGCACCAGGTGGCGCGAGGTCGCCATGCAGATCTGCCCGGAGTGGGCGAAGGTGCCCCACGCGCCGACCGAGGCGGCGCCCCGGACGTCGACGTCGGGCAGCACGATCAGCGCCGAGTTGCCGCCGAGCTCCAGGTGCGCGCGCTTGAGGTGCTGGCCGGCCAGCGCGCCGACCGCCCGGCCGGCCCGGGTCGAGCCGGTGAACGCGATGATGCGCACGGCGGGCTCGACGACGAGCGCCTCGCCGACGTCGGCGCCGCCGGGCAGGACCTGCAGGACGCCGGCGGGCAGGCCGGCCTCCTCGAAGACGCGCGCGAACATGGCGCCACCGGAGATCGCGGTGCGCGGGTCGGGCTTGAGGATGACTGCGTTGCCGAGCGCCAGCGCCGGGGCGACGGCGCGGATGGCCAGGATGGTCGGCACGTTGAACGGCGCGATCACGCCGACGACGCCGGCCGGCACGCGGCGGGCGAAGGACAGCCGGGGAGCGCCGGAGCGCAGCAGCTCGCCGTAGGGGTGGCTGGGCAGCGCCGAGGCCTCGTAGCACTCCTGCGCGCTGGTGTGCACCTGGAAGTCACCGAACGGCTGGATCGCCCCGGACTCCCGCGCCAGCCAGCCCTTGATCTCGTCGGCATTCGCCGCAAGCACGTCGCCCGCGCGGCGCAGCACCGTGGCGCGCTCCTCGAAGGGCAGTGCCGCCCAGGCCCGCTGCGCCTCGACGGCGCGCAGGGCGGCGGTGTGGACGTCGTCCGGGGTGGCCTTGCCGACGGGGCCGATGACGTCGCCGGTCGCGGGCTCCACGGCGTCGTAGGTGCCGCCGCTGCCGTCGGACCAGGCGCCGGTCCAGACCTTGCCCTGCCACGCGCCGTTGTCCAGCAGTGCCATGTCGTCTCCTTCAGTGCCGACCGCGTCGCTGCGGTTCAGGGAGGCTCGCAGGCCGGATGGCCTCGGTCGGTGGGGCACCGTAGGTCTGCGACGAAGCGCCGAACAAGGCATCTTTCCGGTGGACGGAAGGAACCCCCTCGGTCCGGTCCAGCGTGCGCGAGATCCCGCGGGCGGCGGCACGCACGCCCGGCGTCATGGTGCGGACGGCGGCCGGCGAGCTGCCGCGGACGACGACCGACAGCGCGGCGACCACGGTGCCGCGCACCTCGATCGGCGCGGCCACCGACACGGCATCCACCGTGACCTGCCGGTCGCTGACGGCGACCCCCGTGCGGCGCACCTCGGCCAGCGCCCGGCGCAGCTGCCTCGGATCGGTGATCGTGAACGGGGTGTAGCGCTGCTGCGGCCCGGCCAGCACCCGCTCCTGCACCTCCAGCGGGGCGTGCGCGAGGAGCACCAGCCCCACGCCGGTCGGCGCCAGCGCGAACCGGCCACCGACGCGGGTGAGCACGGCGACGGCGTCCCGGCCGGCGAACCGCTCGACGAACACGACCTCGTCGTCGTCCCGCACGGCCAGCTGCACGTTCTCGTGGGTGACCTCGTAGAGGTCCTCCATGAACGGCAGCGCCGCCTCGCGCAGGCCCAGACCGCGGGGCGCGAGCGCGCCGAGCTCCCAGATCCGCAGACCCACCCGGTAGCGGCCGTCGGCGTCGCGTTCGAGCCCACCCCACGCGCACAGCTCGGCGACGAGCCGGTGGGCCGTGGAGAGCGGCACGTCGACGGCTCGGGAGATGTCGGAGAGGGTCAGCCCGGGCCGGTCGCGGGTGAAGGCCCCGAGGACGGCGAGCACCTTGCCCCCGGCGGTGCGGCGCGCGGTCAGAGCTCGAGCACCAGCCTCGGGCAGGCGGCCCGGGAGACGCAGATGAACATCGTGTCGTTCGCCGCCTGCTCGTCCGGGGTCAGCAGGGAGTCCCGATGGTCGACCTCGCCCGAGAGGACCGTCGTCTCGCACGTTCCGCACGTCCCCTCCTGGCACGAGGACAGCACGCTGACCCCGGCCTCCTCGACCGCCTGGAGCACAGACTTCTCCGGCGGCACCGTCAGCGACAACCCGCTGAGGCTCAGTTCCACCTCGAACGATCCGGTCAGGACCGGCTCGCCGACGTCCTTGGGCGCGAACCGCTCCAGGTGCAGCGCGCCCGGCGCCCACCCCGCGCAGCGCTGCTCGACCGCCTGGAGCAGCGGCTCGGGCCCGCAGCAGTAGACCAGCGTGTCGGGCCGCGGGGTGCCGAGGATCGCGTCGAGGTCGATCAGCCCGACCTCGTCCTGCGGGTGCAGCGTCAGGTGACCGCTGAGCGTCTCGAGGGATTCGAGGAAGGCCATCGACCGCCGGCTGCGCCCGCCGTAGTGCAGCTCCCAGGCCGCGCCGGCGGCGTCGGCCGCCGCGATCATCGGCAGGATCGGCGTGATGCCGATGCCGCCGGCGACGAACACGTAGTGCGGGGCGGGCAGGAGCGGGAAGTGGTTGCGCGGGCCCCGCACCTCGACCTCGGCGCCCTCGACCAGCTGCTCGTGCACGTGCGCCGAACCGCCGCGGCTCTCCGGCTCGCGCAGCACGCCGATCCGCCACACGTCGCGCTCGGCCGGGTCGCCGCACAGCGAGTACTGGCGGGTCAGCCCCCCGGGCAGCCGCAGGTCGACGTGCGCGCCGGCGCTCCACTCCGGCAGGTCGGCGCCGGCCCGGTCGCGCAGGTCGAGGACGACGACGCCCTCGGCGCCCGTCGTCCGCCGGCCGACGCGCAGCCGGAGGTCCACCTCGTCGGAGGTGCTGTGCACGATGGAACTCCCTGGTCAGACGAGGACGGGCGCCCGGTGGCGCACGCGCGCGGGGTCGGTGACCACGTGCGCGGGCGGCGGCGGTACCTCGGCCACGGGCTCGCTCGCGCCACCGGCCGGATGGTCGGGATGGGCGAGCAGCCACTCCCACATCTCGACCGGGTCCTCGACCTCGGTCTCGGCGCCGCAGTGGCAGCGACCGCGGAGACGGTCCGAGCCGGGCAGCCAGTTGACCCGGAGCACGCGGTCGCCGTCGAGCACCTCGCGCGGCGGGGGCAGCGCCATGCCGTCGCTCACCGGCCCGACCCGGCCGGGGTGCGGACGGCGGCACCGTTCGCCGCCGGCGCCCCCGTGCCCTCGGCGGCCATCCGGGCGATGATCCGCCGGGCGGCCAGGCCGCCGGTGTCGATGTTGATCGACAGCTCCTGGTAGCCGTCGGCCTCGCCCGCGATGACCTGCTCGAGCACGTCGAGCGCGGTCACGTCCTGCAGGACGACGGTGCGGTTGTTCTCCCGCAGGAAGTCGGTCACCTCGGCGTCGTCGAGGGCGAAGTCGCGGGCGACCGCCCAGAAGTCGTGCGTGGAGTTCTCGGTCTCCGGGGTGATCGCGTAGACGACCTCGACGTGGAACGCGTCGGGGTCGCTGCCGTCGTCGCCGGGAAGGACGCCGACCGGTGCGATCCGGCTGTGCAGCGTGTAGAGGCAGGGCGGCGTGAACTCGATGTCCTGCCAGCGGGTGATCCGCCCCTCGATGCCGGTGCTCTTCGCGTAGAACGGCGGGCACTCGGCGTCGGCCATGTGCCGGCTGACGTAGACGATGCCGGCCGCGTCGTCGACCTCGGTGGTGATCGGCGTCTCGGCGACCTCGGGGGTGCCGATGTAGCCGCCGTGCAGGTAGGTCTCGTGTGAGAGGTCCATGAGGTTGTCGACCAGCAGGCTCGCCCGGGCGGCCAGCGGCTCCATGCCCGAGACGACGGTCCAGCCCTCCTGGTCCAGCCACGGCGCGCGCGGGATCCGGGTCGACTCCGCCTTGTCCGGGTCGCCGATGAACACCCAGACGAAGCTGTCCTGCTCGACCGTCGGGTAGGCCTTCAGCCGCGCCGTGCGCGGGATGCGGGTCTGACCGGGGACGGCGACGCAGCCGCCGTCGGCGCCGTAGGTGAAGCCGTGGTACCCGCAGACCACCGTGTCGCCGACGAGGCGGCTCGGCGCCTGCGAGAGCGGGAAGCGGCGGTGCACGCAGCGGTCGCTCATAGCCGTGACCTCGCCGGCCTCGGTGCGCCAGAACAGGATCGACTCCCCGCAGATGGTGCGGCTGAACAGCGCCTCGCCGTCGTCCGGTCTGCCCACCTCCCGCCCGTAGGCGGCGACGTACCACTGGTTCCGGACGATCGACGTCATTGTCCTGCCTCTCCTGGGCTCCTGCGGCTGGCACAGCTCCTCCCGAGCGTGACCGCCGTCACGGGGTCTCCCCTACCCGGCTTCCGCCTCGCGGAAGGCCATCTCATCGCGGACCGTCCGCACCCGGCAGACTCCGGGCATGCGCAACGCGGGTGTGGGGTCGTGGCCGGAGCGCAGGCTGCGCATCTCCCCCGACCGCGACGCGGTCTGGTTCGAGGGGACGACGACGTCGCACCGCGAGCTCGCCCACCGGGTGCGGCGCACCGCGGGCGCCCTCGCCGCGCTCGGTGTGCGATCCGGCGACCGGGTGGCGTGGATCAGCGGCAACCACCCGTCGGCGCTGGAGACCCTCTACGCCTGCGGACAGCTCGGCGCCATCTGGGTGCCGGTCAACGCGCGGCTCACCGCGCCCGAGGCCGAGTACGTGCTCGCCCACTCGGGCAGCTCGGTGGTGGTGCACGGCCGCGACCAGGGCGCGCTGGTGACCGCGCTGCGGGATCGGCTGCCCGGGGTGGCGCACTGGGTGGCCGCCGAGCCGCCGTCAGACGGGGCGACCGGCTCGCTGCCGTACGAGGAACTGCTGACCGCCGCCGACCCCGAGGCCCGCGACGAGCCGGTGACGCTCGAGGACCCCTGCCTGATCATGTACACCTCCGGCACGACGGGCCGCTCGAAGGGCGCCGTCCTCACGCACGGGAACATGACCTGGAACGCGGTGAACCAGGCGCTCGGCCTGGACGTCGTCCCCGACGAGCGGACCCTCGCGCTCGCGCCGCTGTTCCACATCGGGGGCCTCAACGGCACCGTCAACCCGACGCTCATGCGGGGCGGGTGCGCGGTCGTCGTGCGCCGGTTCGACCCGGCCGAGACCCTCGCGGTGATCGAGGAGCAGCGGGTGACCTCGTTCTTCGCCGTGCCGACGATGCTCGACGCGATGGCCCGCGAGCCGGGGTTCCGCACGCGGGACCTCTCGGCACTGCGCACCATCGGCGCCGCCGGGGCACCGCTGCCGCTGCCCACGCTGCGCACCTGGCTCGACCGGGGAGTGACGATGCAGCAGGCCTACGGCATGACCGAGGCCTCCCCCGGCTGCACGTCGCTGGACTCGGCCGACGCCGAGCGGAAGGTCGGCTCGGCCGGCAAGCCGCTGGTGTTCACCGACGTGCGGGTGGTCGGGCCCGACGGCGCCGAACTCCCGCCGGGCCAGGTCGGCGAGGTCGTCGTCCAAGGGCCGAACGTCATGGCCGGCTACTGGCACGACCCCGAGCAGACCGCCGCCGTGCTGGTCGACGGCTGGTACCACACCGGCGACGCCGGATCGGTCGACGAGGAGGGCTTCCTCTACATCCGCGACCGCTACAAGGACATGATCATCTCCGGCGGCGAGAACGTGTATCCCGCGGAGGTGGAGTCGGCGCTGCTCGAGCTGCCCGACGTCGTGGAGGCCGCGGTGATCGGGGTGCCCGACGCGCACTGGGGCGAGGCCGGGCTCGCCGTCGTCGTCCTCGCCGAGGGGGCGCCGCCGGACGCCGACGGCCTGCGCGCCCGGCTGCGCGAGCGGCTCGCCGGCTTCAAGGTGCCGCGGCACGTCGAGTTCGCCACCGAGCTGCCGAAGACCGCCACCGGGAAGGTGCGCAAGCCCGAGCTGCGCAGCCGCTTCGCACCGGCGCAGGACACCCCCGCGTGACGACGACGATCGCCTACGGCCCACACCCCGACCAGGTGGGCGACCTCTGGCTGCCCGAGGGCGTCGACGACCCGCCGGTGGTGGTCAGCCTGCACGGCGGCTACTTCGCCGACGAGTACCGCCGCGACCTGCACGAGGCGATCGCCGCCGAGCTGGTGGCGCGCGGCTTCGCGGTGTGGAACGTCGAGTACCGGCGGGCCGGGGCGGGCGGTTTCCGCGAGACGACCGGCGACGTCTGGGCCGCCGTCGACGCGCTCGGTGCGGTACCCGGCCCGGCCGCGGGGCAGGTCGCCGTCTTCGGGCACTCCGCCGGCGGCTACCTCACCGAGTGGCTGGCGCCGCACCCGCGGGTCGGGCTCGTCGTCCCGCTCGCCGCGGCCACCGACCTCGAGGGCGTGGTCCGCGCCGGCTGGGACTCCGGCGCCGTCGCCGACTGGCTCGGAGCGGGGCCGGACGACGATCCGGAGCTATACCGGGCGGCCGACCTCTACCGCCGCCTGCCGACCGGCACCGCACGGGTGCTGATCCACGGCACGGCCGACGACAGGGTCGGCGTCGAGCAGTCCCGCTCCTTCGCGGCGGCCGCGTCGGGCCTGGGCGACCCCACCGAGCTCGTCGAGCTCGAGGGCGTCGGCCACTTCGAGTTCCTCGACCCGGCCACCCCCGCGTTCGAAGCTCTCTACCGCGCACTCGACCGCTGGCGCCGCGACTAGGCGGAGGTGCCGCGCAGCTCCTCGAGGATCGGGCGGGCCACCGCGAAGGCGTGGTTGGCGGCCGGCACCCCCGCGTAGATCGCGCAGTGCTGCAGCACCTCGCCGATCTCCTCATCGGTGAGCCCGTTGTTCTTCGCCGCCCGCACGTGCAGGGCGAACTCGTCCCAGTGCCGCAGCGCGACGGTGATGGCCAGCGTCAGCAGGCTGCGGTCGCGGCGCGCCAGGCCGGGCCGCTGCCACAGGTCGCCCCAGGCGGTGCGCGTGATGAAGTCCTGGAAGTCGGCGGTGAACGGCGTGATCCCGGCGACCGCGCGGTCGACGTGCGCGTCGCCCAGCACCTCGCGGCGGGTCGCCATGCCGGCGGTGCGACGCTCCTCGTCAGTGACCGGGCCGGTCGGTTCGGGCGTGCTCATCGGGTGCCTCCGGCGGAGTCGAAGTGGGCGAGCAGGGCGTCGGTCACCTGGTCCGGCGACTCGACGGGGGCCAGGTGCGCGCCCGGGTTCACGATCACCAGCTCGGCGCCGGCGATGCCCGCCGCGATCGCCTGCAGCATCTCCGGCGGCGTCGCCGGATCCTGCGCGCCGGCGATCACCAGCGTCGGAGCGCTGATCCGCGCCAGGTCCGCGCGCAGGTCCATGGCCGCGATCGCCTCGCAGCAGCCGGCGTAGCCCTCGTCGGGCGTGCCGGCGACCATCGCCTCCAGGCCGGCGACGACGTCGGCGTGGGCGGCGGCGAACTCCGGCGTCACCCACCGGCTGACCACCGACTCCGCGAAGGACGCCGTCCCGTCCGCGCGGGCCGCCAGGGCGCGGTCGCCGTACACCGATCCGGACAGGCGCGCCGACGTGCACAGCAGCGCCATCCGGTCCAGCCGCCGGGGCTCGCGGGCGGCCAGCCGCATCGCGGTCATGCCGCCCAGCGAGAGCCCGGCCATGTGCACGCGTTCGGCGCCCAGTTCGTCGAGCAGCGCGAGCACGTCGTCGACCAGGTCGTCGAGCGTGTACGGGCCGGGCGGCACCGGCGACTGCCCGTGGCCCCGGGTGTCGTAGGTGACGACCCGGAACCGCTCGGCCAGGGCGGGCACCTGCGCGTCCCACATCGCGCGGGTGGCGCCGAGGGAGTTGGACAGCAGCAGCACCGGCGCGTCGGCCGGCCCCTGCGCGGTGTACGAGACGGCGACGGCGGTCAGGACATCCTCCTCGTGGCGGTGGCGTGCTCGGCCAGGGCGGCGTCGACCTGGACGCCGGCTTCGCCGACGTCGGGGCCATAGCCGGAGAGCGCCGAGAGGTCGACGTCGGTGCGCGCGGCGAGCACCTCGGCGAGCGGGTGGCCGGTGGCGGCCGCCTCGCGGACGGCGGCTGCGGCCTCGTCGTGGGCCGCGCCGCGCCCCAGCGTCGGGGTCAGCGCGTCGGCCAGGGCGCCGGCGAGCTCGGGGTCGCGGGCGGCGGCGACCGTCGCGGCCATGTGGTCGGCGTCGGGCCGCAACCCGGACAGGCTCTCGGTGAGCCAGGCGGCGGCCGAGCCGACGGTGCTCAGCAGGGCGGTGAGCGTCGGCCACTCGCTGTGCCAGGCGCCCGCGGCGCGCTCGTACTCCTGCTCCATGGCGCCCATCAGCGTGGCCACGAGGCCGGGCGCGCGGCGGGCGCAGGCCCGGGCGGAGATCGCCGCGACCGGGTTGTGCTTGTGCGGCATGGCCGACGAGCCACCGCGGCCCTCGCCCCCCTCGGCGACCTCGCCCACCTCGGTCTGGGCCAGCAGCACGACGTCGAGGGCGATCGTGGCGAGCACCCCGGCGGTGGCACCGAGCGCGCCGGCGAGGTCGGCGATCGGCAGCCGCACGGTGTGCCAGGCGACCGGGGTGGTGGTCAGGCCCAGCTCGGCGGCCAGGGCGGCGCGCACGTCCACCCCCGCTCCCCGGCTGGCGACCAGCGTGCCGACGGCGCCGCCGTACTGCACGGGCAGCGACGTGTCGACGGCGTGCAGCCGGGCCCGGGCGCCGTCGAGACCGGTGAGCCAGCCCGCGGCGGTGAGGCCGAAGGTCGTCGGCAGGGCCTGCTGCATCAGCGTGCGGCCCATGATCACGTCGTCCCGGTACGCCCGGGCCAGGCTCGCGGCGGCGTCAGCCGCCGTCGCCAGCTCGGTGCGGATCGCCGCGAGCGCCCGCCGCGCCAGCAGCATCAGCGCGGTGTCCATGATGTCCTGGCTGGTGGCCCCCACGTGGACGGCGACGGCGTCGCGCTCGCCCACCGCCGACCGCAGCACCCGCACCAGCGGGGGCACCGGGTTGCCGGCGTCGGCGGCCTTCGCCACGACGGTCGCGAGGTCGAGGCCGGCGGGCTCGGCGCACGCCGCCGTCACCGCGTCGGCCGCCGTCATGGGCACCAGCCCGGTCGCGGCCGCCGCCCGGGCCAGGCCCGCCTCGACGTCGAGCAGGGCGTCGAACCAGGCCGCGTCGGACACGGCGAGCGACGCCCCGCCACGGGCGAAGGTCGCGTCGAAGAGTCCGGTCATGCGTGGTCGTCCCGCGGTGCAGTCACCCGCAAGTCCTACCGCAGCCCGGTCGCGGCCCGTCGCTCATACGGCGAAGAACACGGTCTCGCGGTCGCCCTGCAGGTCGATGTCGAACCGGTAGCCGTCGGCGGCCGGCGTCGCGAGCAGGGTGTCGCGGCGGTCCTCGGGCACCGTCGTCAGCACGGCGTCCTCGGCGTTGGCGTCGGCCTCGTCGGCGAAGTAGATGCGGGTGACCACGCGGTCGAGCAGGCCGCGCGCGAAGACCGAGACGTCGATGTGCGGGGCCTGCACGCCCCCCTCGCCGTCGGGCAGCCGGCCCGGCTTGAGGGTGAAGATCGCGAACTCACCGGTGCTCGTCTGCGCGCGGGCGAACCCACGGAAGCCCGGGTAGGTCGCGGCGCCGCGCGGGTCGTCGGGCGACGGGAAGCCGCCGTCCGGATCCGCCTGCCAGGTCTCGACCATCGCGTCGGGCACGACGGCACCGGCGCCGTCGACCACCCGGCCGCGGATCCAGAAGCCCTCCGGCGTCCCCTCCGCGGCGGCCCAGACGCCGTCGGCCCAGGTGAGGCCGATGGCGAGGTAGGGCCCGACCGTCGCGCTCGGGGTCACGCCGAGCTGGAAGGGCTCGGTCAGGAAGCCGGTGCCGCGCTGCCCCGACCGGGGCTGGAACGGGACGGCGGGGTCCGGCGGGACGTCCAGGGGGTTCACGCGATGCCTCCTGCGCGATTCCGCGCCTCGTTCCGCGCCTCGTTCCGCTCCTCGCTCGTTCCTCGCTGCGATGCTCGCCCGGCTGTCATCACGCCACATCTCCGTCGTCGTCGGTCTCGAACGGCGTCTGACCCGTGCCGCGGAGCACGATGTCCCACTGGTAGGCCAGGGCCCAGTTGTCCTGGGTGCGCTCCAGGGAGAACTGGCTGACCGCCCGGTGCCGGGCGGCGTCGGGGATCGCGTTGTAGATCGGGTCCTGCCCGAACAGCGGGTCGCCGGGGAAGTACATCTGCGTGACCAGTCGCTGCGGAAAGGCCCGCCCGAACAGGCTGAAGTGGATGTGCGCGGGGCGCCAGGCGTTGTGGTGGTTGCCCCACGGGTACGCCCCGGGCTTGATGGTCAGGAACTCGTAGCGGCCGAGGCTGTCGGTGACGACGCGGCCGAGCCCGTCGAAGTGCGGGTCCAGTGGCGCCGGCCAGTTGTCGACGACGTGCCGGTAGCGGCCGGAGGCGTTGGCCTGCCAGACCTCGACCAGCGCGTCGGGCACCGGGCGGCCGTCGCTGTCGAGCACCCGCCCGAACACCAGGATCCGCTGGCCGACGGCCTCGCCGCCGTTGCGCCAGGTCAGGTCGGCGTCCTGGGCCGTGACGCGGTCCTCGCCGAGCACCGGGCCGGTGATCTCGGTGAGCCGCTGCGGCAGGTCGACGGGCGTGCGCAGGGGTGCCCGCAACCCGGTGCTCTTGTAGCCGGCGTAGCCGACGGGGGTGCGCAGCGACTCGTCCTCGCGCAGGTAGCGCGGCAGGTGCAGCCGGCTGCCGGATGTGGTCCCGGTCATGCCGGGACGGTACGGCCCGGGAGCTAGGCTCCCCAAGCCGGAACTTCCACTCAGCGGGAGAGGAGGCCGGATGGCCGGCCGGAGCAACGCCCCGGGTCGCTCGGTGACCTCGCGCGCCCTGGCGATCCTCGACGCGTTCGGCACCGCCACCCCGCGGCTCACCCTCTCGGAGATCGCCGAGCGCTCCGGCACGCCGCTGACCACCGCCCACCGGCTGCTCGGCGAGCTCGCCGACTGGGGTGCGCTGACCCGGCGGTCCGACGGCCGCTACGAGATCGGCCGCAAGCTGTGGGACCTCGGGCTGCTGGCCCCGGTGCAGCTGGAGCTGCGCCAGGTGGCCGCCCCGTTCCTGTCCGACGTGCACACGACGATCCGGGACACCGTGCACCTCGCCGTCCGCGACGGGCTGGCCGCCCTCTACGTGGAGCGGATCTCCGGCCGCGAGTCGGTGCCGGTCGTGAGCCAGGTCGGCACCCGGCTGCCCCTGCACGCCACGGGCGTCGGGAAGGTGCTGCTGGCAGCGGCGCCGCACGACGTCGTCGAGCAGGCGCTGCGTTCGCTCCCCCGGCTGACCCGGCACACCCTCGTCGACCCCGGCCGGATGCGCCGCGAGCTGGCCGAGGTGCGCCGCCGGCGCTACGCCCGGACGAACGAGGAGATGTCGCCGGGCGCGGCCTCGCTGGCCGTCCCGGTCCAGGTGGAGCGCCGCAGCGGGCCGGCCGTGGTGGCCGCTCTCGGCATCGTCGTCCCCCCGCACCGCCGCGACCTGCTGCGGCTCGTGCCCGTGCTCGAGGTGGCCGCGCGGGGCATCGGCCGGGAGCTGGCACGCACCCGCGATTTTCACTGAGCAGAAGCGCGCGGTTCCCAGGGCCGCGTTCGCCCCGGCACACTCGGCTGCGTGCGCACCCAGGTAGGCATCATCGGGGCCGGCCCGGCCGGTCTGCTCCTCTCCCGTCTGCTGGCCCTCCAGGGCATCGACTCCGTCGTCCTGGAGAACCGCTCGCGCGAGTACGTCGAGGCGCGCATCCGTGCCGGCATCCTCGAGCAGCACTCCGTCGACACGCTGATCGCCGCGGGCGTCGGCGACCGGCTGCACCGGGAGGGCCTCGAGCACCGCGGCATCTACCTGCAGTACCCGGGCACCCGCCACAAGCTGGACTTCCCCGACCTCTGCGGGCGCTCGGTGTGGGTCTACGGGCAGACCGAGGTGGTGAAGGACCTGATCGCCAAGCAGCTGGACGACGGCCCGCCGCTGCAGTTCGAGGTCTCCGGCGTCGTCGTGAAGGACGTCGACACCACGCACCCGCGCATCCAGTACACCGACGCCGACGGCACGCCCCAGGTGCTGGAGTGCGACGTCATCGCCGGCACCGACGGCTTCCACGGCCCCTCCCGCGCGGTCGTGCAGCAGCGGGCGACGGGCCGGACGTGGGAACGCACCTACCCCTACGCGTGGCTGGGCATCCTGGCCGACGCGGCGCCGGCGACCGACGAGCTCATCTACGCCTGGCACCCCGAGGGTTTCGCGCTCTACTCGATGCGCTCGCCGAAGGTCTCGCGGCTGTACCTGCAGGTCGATCCGTCGGAGAAGATCGAGAACTGGTCCGACGACCGAATCTGGGACAACCTCGCGACGCGCTTCGCCCTCGACGGGTGGGAGATCAACACCGGCACGATCACCGACAAGTCGGTGCTGCCGATGCGCTCGTTCGTCAGCGCCCCCATGCGCCGGGGCCGGCTCTTCCTCGCCGGGGACGCCGCCCACATCGTGCCCCCGACCGGCGCGAAGGGCCTCAACCTTGCGTTCGCCGACGTCACGCTGCTGGCGACCGCGCTGGTCCGCCTGCTGCAGGAGAACAGGAGCGACCTGGTCGACACCTACTCCGACCGGGCGCTGGCCCGCGTCTGGCGGTGCACCCACTTCTCCTGGTGGATGACGTCGATGCTGCACCGCTCGGGCGACGACTTCGACGCCGAACTGCAGCTCTCCCAGCTGCGCCGGGTGTGCAGCTCGCGGGCCGCCGCCGAGGAGCTGGCGCAGAACTACACGGGCCTCCCGCTGGACCTCTGACGACGGGGGCTCAGGCCGCCACCGGCTCGCCGGGTTCGACCGCCACACGCCCGGCGCCCGCGAGCGTGGCGAGCAGGCCGAGCACGGCGTAGACCGCGAGCACCAGGCAGGCCCGGCCCGCGCCGGCACCTCCGAAGTAGACGATCCCGCGGACGGCGTCGGTGCCCGCGCCCGGCGGGAGCCACCCGCCGATGGCCGCCCAGAACGGCGGGAGCAGCGGTGCGGGGTACGCCCCACCGGCACTGGGGTTGCCGAGGACGACGAACAGCAGGATCGCCAGGCCGATGCCGACCAGCCCGGTCCAGACCTGGAGTGCCATCGTGAGGGCCCCGACCGCGAACACGAGCAGCGCGCCGAACGCGGCGAGCGCGACCAGGTGCCCGGAGAAGACGCCCAGCACCGGGCCGGTGATCAGCGCCCCGCCGAGGCCCGACACGACGCCGTAGACGGCGAGCGCGCCCAGCCGGACGGCGCCGCGCAGGCGGGTCCGCGGTCGGGAGCCTGCACTGACACCGATGATCGCGGCAACGAGGTAGCCGCCGACGACCCAGCCCACGGCCAGGTAGAACGCCGACAACCCACGGGCGTCCCCGGCGGCCGCCGGCTGCACGTCGGTGGTGGCCAGCGAGCGGTGCTGGGCGGTGTCGACCTGCGTGAGCACCTGCGTGAGCGCCGAGCTCACCGCGCCGCCCTCGGCGCCGGCGACCAGCAGCTGGTCGGCGCCGTCGGCGCCGAGCAGCAGGACACCGTCGACCTCGCGGTCGGCGAGCAGCCGGCGGCCGGCAGCCTCGGTGCCGGCGACCCGCACGTCCAGCGGGTGCCGGTCGAGCGCGCCCAGGCGGTGGGCCACTGAGGCGGCGGTCCCCGCCGGGGCTCCCGCCGGAGCCACCACCGCCAGCGGGACGTCGCGCGGCGCGGGCGCGTGGAACGCGCCGACGTAGCTCAGCACGAAGCCGAACTGGAGCAGCAGGACCCCGATCACCAGAGCGGCGGCCCGGCGGGTGACGCCGGGGATCAGCTCGCGGGCGGGTGCCTCGTGCGCGCCGTGGCTCATGAACGAACTCCTCGATACTGATCGGTATCCGATACTGTCCAGTATGCTCCCTCCTGTGACCGGCACAAGCGACGGCACTGCGATGCCGCACACACCCGCCCGGGTCCCGCGCCCCCGCAAGGAGGAGGTCCGCGGCCGGGTGCTCCGCGCCGCCGGCGAGGTCTTCGCCGAGCGCGGGTTCGCGGCGGCCAGCCTGGACCAGGTGGCCGCGGCCGCCGGGTTCACCAAGGGCGCCGTCTACTCCAACTTCGGCAGCAAGGACGAGTTGTTCCTCGCGCTCATGGAGGCCGAGGTGGGGCGGCGCGTGGAGGCCGTCGAGGCGGCCCTCCGGGCGACCAGCGACCTCGCGGGCGCGCTGGCCGCCGTCGGCGCGGAGCTCTCCCGCCGCGATCCGACCTGGCAGCTGCTCTTCCTGGAGTTCTGGCAGCGGGCGGTCCGCGACGCCGACGCGCGGACGGCGTTCGTCGCCTCCCGCCGCACGCTGCGCGCCCGGGTCACCGCCGTCGTCGAGCGGTTCCTGACCGAGCAGCCGGTCCGGACGGGGTGGGACGCGCCCTCGCTCACCGTCGTCCTGCTGGCCCTGGCCAACGGCCTGGCCCTCGAGGCGCTGCCCGATCCCGCGGCGGTGTCCGACGACCTGCTCCCCCGCGTGCTCGCCGACCTCGTCGACCCCGCGTCGGGGTGACCCGACGTCTCAGTCGGGGTGGCTCACCATGTTGATCACGGTGCCGTCCGGCGCCCGGACGAAGAATCGGCGCACCCCCCACGGCTCCGTCGTCAGCGGGTGGACGATCTCGAAGCCGAGCTGCTGGGCCCGCGCGTACGCGTCGTCCACGTCGTCGACCAGCGCCGAGACGTGCGGGGACTCCGGTGCCGACGCGTCACGCGTGACCAGCTGGACGTTCGCCCCCGTCTCCGGGGACGTGTAGCGCGCCACCCAGCCCAGGTTGAACTCCTCGGTGCGCAGCCCCAGGTAGTCGGTGTAGAAGCTCCGGGCCGCCTCGAGATCGGCCACCGGGAGGTCGGCGATGATGCGGTTGACGCGCATGTGGTCCCCCTGCCAGGACTGGGTCCGCCGAATGATCGCCCGCACGCCGCGGCCTGTCCACGCGCCGATCGCTGCCCACTCCTACCCACGGGTAGCGAATGTGGGATCGTCGGGGTACACGTCGACGACGACGGGGTCCTGCCCAGGGCGGCCGCCGTCAGGAAAGAGGACCGATGCGGTTGCAGCTGTCCCCGGAGCTCGAGGCCTTCCGGGAGGAGATGCGGACCTTCTTCACCACCCAGGTCCCGCAGGAGATCCGCGACCAGGTCGCGGCCCACCGGGAGCTGAGCAAGGACCAGTACGTCGAGACGCAGCGGGTGCTCAACGCCGCCGGGCTCGCCGTGCCGCACTGGCCGGTGGAGTGGGGCGGCAAGGACTGGACGCCGCTGCAGCGCCACATCTGGCGCGAGGAGATGCAGCTGGCCTCCGTGCCCGAGCCGCTGGCCTTCAACGCCAGCATGATCGGCCCGGTGCTCGCCGCCTTCGGCAACCAGGAGCAGAAGGAGCGCTTCCTGCCGAAGACCGCCAACCTCGACATCTGGTGGTGCCAGGGCTTCTCCGAGCCGGACGCGGGCTCCGACCTCGCCTCGCTGCGCACGACGGCGGTCCGCGACGGCGACGACTGGGTCGTCAACGGCCAGAAGACCTGGACGACGCTCGGCCAGTACGCCGACTGGATCTTCTGCCTGTGCCGCACCGACCCGACCGCCGAGAAGCGGCAGCGCGGCATCTCGCTGCTGGTCTTCCCGATGGACTCCCCCGGCGTCACGCTGCGCCCGATCGAGCTGATCGACGGCGGCTTCGAGGTCAACGAGGTCTTCTTCGAGGACGTCCGGGTGCCCGCGGAGAACCTCATCGGCGAGGAGAACCGCGGCTGGGACTACGCGAAGTTCCTGCTCGGCAACGAGCGCGTGGGCATCGCCCGGGTGGGCGCGACCAAGCGGATGCTCGCCCAGGCGAAGGAGCACGCCCAGGCGATCACCGTCGGCGGCCGTCCCCTGGCGGAGGACCCGCGCATGGCCGCGCGGATCGCCGAGGTCGAGAACGAGCTGGTGGCGCTGGAGCTCACCGCCCTGCGCGTGGTCGCGAACTCGGCCGACGGCAAGCCCCACCCGGCGTCGTCGGTGCTCAAGCTCCGCGGCTCCGAGCTGCAGCAGGCGGCCACCGAGCTGATGGTCGACATCGCCGGCCCGCTCGCGGTGGCCTCGTTCGCCGGGGAGGACTCCGACGTGCCCGGCTGGGCGCAGACCGCCACGCCGCACTACCTGAACTACCGGAAGGTCTCCATCTACGGGGGCTCCAACGAGGTGCAGCGCACCATCATCGCCGGCTCGATCCTGGGGTTGTGAGATAGCCGTGAACTTCGACTACGACAGCGAGCAGAACGACCTCCGGGAGGCGGTGCGCGGCCTGCTGGCCCGCGCCTACTCCGACAGCGAGCAGCGTCGCGCGGTGGTCAAGGCCGAGCCCGGCTTCGACGAGAAGACCTGGTCGCGGCTGGCGGAGATGGGCCTGCTGGGCCTGCCCTTCGCCGAGGAGGACGGCGGCATGGGCGCCGGCCCGGTCGAGGTGGCGATCGTTGCCGAGGAGATCGGGCGGGTGCTGGCACCCGAGCCGTTCATCGAGACGGTGGTGCTGGCAGGCGGCCTGGTCGCCGCCGTCGGCACGGCGGAGCAGAAGGGCGAGATCCTCGGGGGCATCTCCGAGGGGACGACGATCGCCGTCTTCGCGCACGCCGAGCCCGGCACCCGGTGGAGCGCCTCGGCCGAGGGCGTCACCGCCACGCGCACCGGCGACGGCTGGACGCTCTCCGGCGTGAAGGAGCCGGTGCCCAGCGGCGCCCGCGCCGACGTGCTGGTGGTCAGCGCGGTGGTCGACGGCGGCACCGGGCTGTTCCTCGTCCGCGGCGACGCGGCGGGCCTGAGCCGCACCGGCTACCGGACCAACGACGGCACCCGGACGGCGCACGTCCACCTCGCCGACACCCCGGCCGAGCTGCTCGGCGGGGACGGGGACCGGACGGCGGCGATCGAGCGGGCGCTGGCCGAGGCCCGCATCGCCTACGCGCACGAGGCCATCGGCGCCATGGACACGGCGCTGAAGACCACGGCCGAGTACCTGAAGACGCGCAAGCAGTTCGGCGTCACCCTGAACAAGTTCCAGGCGCTCACCTTCCGGGCGGCCGACATGTACGTGTCGCTGGAGCTGGCCCGCAGCATCGCGCTGTGGGCGTCGATGGTGGTCGAGGCGGACGGCGACGTCGTCTCGGCGGCGGACCGGGCGCGGCTGCAGGTCAGCCGGGCCGGCCGGCACATCGGCAAGGAGGCGATCCAGCTGCACGGCGGGATCGGCGTGACCGCGGAGTACTCGGTCGGGCACTACACCAGCCGGCTGACCGCGATCGACCACCTGCTCGGTGACGGCGACTGGGCCCTGGCCCGCCTCGCCGAGTCCGTCGGCAGCTACGAGACGGTCGACCCGCTGGGCGCGCCCTACGCCTGACGCGAGAACGTCGTGATCGGCCCCGGCCGGGCAGCTGCCCGGCCGGGGCCGAGCCACGTCGGGCTCACGCCATGCCGGCGCCGTGCTGCTGCGGGATCGGCAACCCGTCGGCGACCGGGGCAGGCACCGCCGGTGGGGGGACCAGGTTGCCGCCCGCGTCGTAGCGGTCCATCGCCGCGACCGCGGCCGTGCCCAGCGCCCGGCCGAGCGCGGTGTACGCGGCGTACTGCCGGTCGTCGAAGAACTGGTCACCGGTGCTGTCCCGCGGAAAGGCCCCCTGGTCCTGGGCGTAGGCCAGCACCGGGTACGCCAGCGCCGGCCACAGCGACGCCTTCGCGACCACGAGCACACCCTGCCCGCGGCCCGCGTACGGCGAACCCTCGGGATAGCGGAAGGTGCCGGTGATGACGCCGCGCTGCGAGAGGCGGGCGCTGAGGCGGGCCAGCGGACTGGCCGGCGCCAGCGGATCGGCGCCACCGGCGGTGAACGTCGTCCAGGTGCCCGCCTCCAGATCGGTGTGCACGCCCAGTTCCTGCTGCGCCAGCGTCAGTGCCTGGGCCAGGGTGGTGGCCGCGGGCGGGCTGTCGCCCGACGCGTCGATGCAGTAGATGCGGGTGACGCCGCGGCGGAAGAGCTCGACCAGCCCGAGGTTGTCGTAGAAGCCGCCGTCGGTGACCTGCACGAGCGGGGCGGTCACCGAGTGCGCGCCGAAGAGCTGACGCACCAGGTAGCTCAGCCGGCGCGCGCGCGGCAGGCCCGGCTCGTGCCAGGGACGCGGCCGCGTGTAGGTGTCGATCAGGTACGCGGGGTTGGGCATCCAGGCGCCCAGCCGCACCCCGGTGACCACCAGCAGCGTCTCGTACCAGGCCGTGCGCTCCCCGCCGATCGAGGCGGCGATCGCCGCCCCGCTGAGCGCGACGGCGCCCTGCACGGTCAGGTCGCGCTGCAGCCGCGGCGGGGCCAGGGCCACCATCCGTTCGGTAGCGAGGTAGCCCAGGTCGGGGCCGCCCACCCAGTCGGAGCAGAACGTGTAGGTGACGCGGTGGGCGCCGGGGGCGGTCCGCTTCTCCCCCACCGTCGCCGACGCCGCGAACACGACGTGCGGGAACGCCGTCGTCTTCGCCAGCGCGCCGTACTCCGACAGCACGGTCCGCTCCTCGGGGGCGTACGCCCGGGCGACCGTCTGGCCGTCGGCGCGACGCACCCGCCGGACGGCGAACGCCGACGCCAGCCGGGCCCGGTAGAACGGATGCAGGCTCAGGGTGGTCTCGTCGCTGAGGCCGCCGAGGAAGACGACGACGGCGGCCAGCACGCCGAGGGTGACGCGGGTCGCCGCCGTCAGCGGTCGCAGGCCGACGGTCGCCATGCTGCCGACGAGCAGCAGCCACCCGGCCGAGAGCACCACCAGGGTGACGACGACGAGGATGAGCTGGACCGCCCCGCGGGGCGCCGCCTTGGCCACCGTCAGACCGCTGCTCTTGTCGGTGACCAGCTTCCGGTGCCGCCAGGCGACCGACGCGATGCTGGCACCGTAGGCCAGCAGCACGCCGGCGACCGGCCCCGCCACGTGCACCGAGCCGCCGGTCTGGTGCAGCAGCCAGCCGGACAGCCACACGACCGTCGGGACGACGAGGGTGACCCCGGCGACCATGAGGGTGAGTCCCGCAAGCATCCGCGCAGCCGCTCCGGCGACGCGACGGACGGGGGCCCACGCCGCGGACGTTCCGTGGGCGCTCGCCAGCTGGCCGATCAGCCAGGCGCCCACGGCCAGGGCGGCGAGCAGGCCCAGCGCCCACCAGGCGGCGGCGCGGGGGGCGGGGAACGCGGGGGCACCGGCGCCTCCGTCCGCCGCGGCGCTCGCCACGGGACCGAGCACGGTGACCGGCGCGAACCGGTAGCAGGCGCCGGCGGCCACCCCCAGCAGCACCGCGGGCCCGAACAGCAGGATCAGGGTGAGCAGCAGGTGCCGGGCGAGCAGGGCGAGCGCCACCAGGATCTCGACGAGGTTCGAGGCGAGGTAGCTGGCGTGCCGGCGGACGTGGTCCTCCTCCGCCGTGCCGGGCAGGAACGCCGTCGCCGGCGACGTCACGACCTGCTCGCCCTCGCCGACCGCCGCGCCCGCCCCGGCGCCGGTGAGCGCCTGCTGGAACGCCCCCGCCGTGTAGCCGCCGCCGGACACCGACACCAGGTACTGCGCCGCCGGCACCACCCGCGCGCGGAACTCGGGCGACTGCAGCGCACCCATCGCCACGCTGGCGGCACGGATCCCGCCACCGGACAGGCAGATCCCGGTCGGCTGCCCGTGCGTGCCGGGATGCGGATGGCCGCACGCCGGCACGTTGTAGCCGCGCCACCACCGGGCACGCTCGGCCGCCGCCGGCGTGGCCGGGGGCACGCCGGTCGACTCCGGCGGCCCGGCGTCGCCGGGCAGCACCGGCAGCGCCGCGCGGTGCTCGTCGGGGGCGAGGTCGGGCGCCGCGGAGGAGAACCAGCCGGCTACGACGCGGCCGACGGTCAGCCCCACGCCGACGACGAGCACCACGGCCGCGGGCACGGAGGCACTGAACTTCACGACCGCGGCCACCGACGCCACGTCGAAGCCGCGGGCCGACGACGAGGCGGGCGCCCCGTCGCGGAACGCCCACCACAGCGCGCCGTCCTCGACCAGGTCGGCGAGCACCGTGACGGCGGTGGCGAACAAGCCGAACCGGGCCCAGCGGCGGCCCGTCGCCGAGCGGGACACCGACAGCGCCAGCAGCGCACCCAGGACCAGCCCGAGCCCGTAGAGCGCGATCAGCGGCAGGTCCCACAGCAGGTGAGCCCGCACGGCCGGTGCGAGGGCGACCACCCGCGCCGGCGACAGGGCACCGCCGTCCAGTTCGATCCCGGCGATGCCGCCACCCGGGAGCACCTCGGTGTGCTGCCGGTAGAGGTAGCCGCCCAGCACCGGTGCCGCGACAGCGACCACGGCCGTGACCAGCGCTCCGGTCGAGGCGAACCGGGGAGGCGCGGTCGCCGGCGCAGACCCCTCGTCGTCGACCATGGGAGCCCCCTGCCCGGAACGGTGACGGCGAGCGTTCTCGCGCCGGTCGGCGGCGTCAACGTTTTCCGGTGCGCCGCCCTCGCCCCGGGGCCCCGCGCGGTCACCGTCCGGCGCGGCCGGGCCGCCGTCCCCGCCCGTCGCCGGAGTACCTGCCGGAACGTTGTGCTCTGCCCACCCCTGGGGGCAGAGCACTGGGTTCCGGACATCTGCACCTGCGCCGGCAGTCGCTACTCGACGAGGTCGACCTCGGACGGACCGAACGCGCAGAGGGCGTCGAGGAAGGGCGCCGGGTCGCCGGTCCAGTCCATCGCCGCGAGCTGCGCCCGGCTGCGCCGGCCGAGACGCCAGCGGAAGGCCTCGAACGTCGTCGTCCGGAGGACCACGGGTCCCTCGGCGGACCCGTCCGGTCCGACCGCGAACTCCGCGTGCTCGGTGCGCACGACCAGCGGGCGCGGGCTATTCCCCCAGCATGGCGCGGCGGAGGTCGTCGGCATCCGTGCGGACCTGCTCGAGCAGCGGCGGCAGGTCCTCCTCCCGCAGCTGCCCACGGGTGAACCGCGCGATGGGCACCGGCTCGTAGTCCGGCACGGTCAGCCGCGCGGCCACCTCGAAGGCCGCCCGCAGCAGCGCGCCCTCGCCGGAGGAGAGGTCGTCGATCTGGTTCAGCGGCACCGTCATGGTCGACGGGAAGCCCCACTGCTCCAGCGCGATCGCGGTCAGCCGCGAGGCGTAGATGCCGTAGCGGCGGCCCTCGGCGTAACGCCGGCCCACCAGTGTGGGGTGCTCGGCGCAGAGCTGGGCGTAGCCGTCGTGGTCGTTGTGGTGGAACAGCGCCGCGCCCAGCTGGGCGAGCAGCCCCATGCACAGCGCGTCCTGGGGGCGCTCCCCGAAGCGGGGGGCCAGCAGCGAGGCGGCCAGTGCCAGGCTCGTCGTGCCCTGCCAGAAGTCCTCGGGCAGGCGCGACTCGTCGTCCAGGTTGGTGAGGGCCACCGTCGCCATGGTGCGGACGGTGGTGAAGCCGACGACGGTGACGGCGAACTGGAGCGACGTGACACGGCCGCGCATGCCGAAGTAGGCGGAGTTGGCCAGCTTCATGACCCGGCTGGCCAGGGCGACGTCGGCGGCCAGGATGCGGGAGAGCGCCTTCGCGCTCGTGTCGTCGGAGTTGGCCACCGACACGATCTGGGCGGCCACCGGCCGTTGGGTGGCCATCGTGTCGATGCTGGCCAGCACCTTCTCGATGTCGAAGACGGGCACCGCGGTCCGGACGGAGCCCGGCGTGGGCAACGGTGTGACGGTCATCGAGCGGGCTCCCCGTGGGCGGCGAACCAGGCGGCCGAGGCGCCGCCGGTCATGGGCATGGCAAGGCTGAAGCCCTGGAGGTAGGAGGCCCCCAGGCGGGTGAGCTCGTCGGCCTGCTCGGCCGTCTCGACACCTTCGGCGACCGTACAGAGGTTGAGGTTGCGGGCCAGGGCGATGACCGCGGACGCGATCTCGGCGTGTCCCTCGGCGAGCTCGGCGACGAACGAGCGGTCGACCTTCAGGCAGTCGACCGGCAGGTGCCGCAGGTAGGCCAGCGAGGAGTAGCCGGTGCCGAAGTCGTCGATCGCCAGCTCCACACCGAGGTCGCGCAGCTGCTGCAGCACCTCGCGGGCGGAGTCCGGGTCCTTCATCAGGGCCGACTCGGTGATCTCGATCGAGACGCGCGAGGAGTCCAGCCCGTGCCGCACGAGTGCGTCGGCCACCTGGGCGGCCAGGTTCGTGTCCAGCTGCAGCGCCGAGACGTTGACGTTGGCGCGCGGCGGCGCGGCGGAACCGAGCAGGCGGTCCCACTCCGCCATCTGGCGGCACGTCTCGTCGAGCACCAGCATGCCCAGCGAGGTGATCAGGCCGCTCTCCTCGGCGAGCGGGATGAACGTGACCGGGCTGATCGTGCCCCGCTCGGCATGGTGCCAGCGGGCGAGCGACTCGACGGCCACCGGCCGGCGCTCGGCAGTGTCGAAGATCGGCTGGTACAGCAGGGTGATCTCACGCCGCTCGACCGCGTCGCGCAGCTCGGCGACCAGGCGCAGCTTGTCGCGGGCCTCGGCGCGCGCCTGCTGGTCGAGGACCGTGATCCGCCCCTTCCCGCCTGCCTTCGCCTGGTACATCGCGATGTCGCAGTCGCGGATCAGGTCGTCGGCGGCCTGGTGCTCCGCGGTCTGCACGGTGACGCCCACGCTGGCGTAGGGACGCACGCCCACGCCGCCGAGGTGCAGCGGGACGGCCAGGGAGACCGACACACGCTCGGCCAGCGACACCGCGGAGGTCTCGTCGACGTTCTCGCAGACCACCACGAACTCGTCGCCGCCGAAGCGGGCGACGAGGTCGCCCGGCCGCACCGTGGCCCGCAGTCGGGCCGCGACCTCGACGAGCAACTCGTCGCCGGCCGCGTGACCGAGGGAGTCGTTGACGACCTTGAAGTTGTCCAGGTCGAGGAAGAGGCAGGCCAGGCCGGCGATGCCCGGCCGGAACCGCTCGGCCACGTACTCGGCGAGCAGGGTGCGGTTGGGCAGCCCGGTGAGCGGGTCGTGGTTGGCCTGGTGGGCGAGCTGGGCCTCGAACGCCAGCCGGTCGGTGATGTCCTCGATCGTGCCGACGAAGCCGGCGCCCACGCCCGGGGTGAACAGGTGCGCGAAGCGGATGATCGTCGTCCGGACGTCGCCGTCGGCGAGGACGAGCCGCGCCTTCGCCTCGGCGTCCCCGCCCTCGAGGGCGTCGGCCACGCGCTCGATCACGTCGTCGAGGTCGTCGGGGTGGACGGTGTCGAGCCAGCCGGTGCCCAGCAGCTGCTCGGCCCGCAGCCCGACCAGCGTGCAGAACGCGTCGTTGACGTGCGCCAGCCGCATACCCTGCTCGGAGAGCAGTGTCGGCACCGGCGACCGCTCGGTCAGCGTGGAGAACCGGCGCTCGTGGGCGTCGGCGGTGGCGCGCAGCGCGCGCTCCTGCTCGTTGGCGGTCGAGACCACGCGCATCGCCCACATCCGGCCGCCCGGCGACGGGGTGGACACGATCAGCGATTCCACGTCCGCGCCGCTGGCGGTACGGACGGGCATGGTCATGCGGACGGTGCGCTCGCGGCGCATCAGGAGCTTGAGCTCACCGCTGCCGAGGCTGGGGAACAGATGGTCGAGCGGCAGCGCCCGCAGGTCGTCCAGGCCGTAGCCGAGGAGCTGGACGGCGCCCTGGTTGCACCAGGTCAGCCGGGGGACGCCGCCGTCGATCTCCGCGACCATCACGGCCATCGTGTCGCTGACCGTGGCGCTGTAGAAGACCGTGGAGATGATCTCGGGCGGCACGAGGTCGTCGTGCACCGCGCTGAAGCTGACGGACACAGTCCTCCCTCCCCTGCTCGCTCGACGTCGCCGGTCGGCCGCGTCACCGACTACTTCGGCCGCTCGGGGGGGTGACCTTCACCCGGACGTGCGCGAGGTCCCTCGTTGGGGGGAGTCGGCCCCTCCGGGCCGTCACCGGCGGGAAGGGGGCGGATCGACCGTGTTGCCGGTCACATCGGCGGACCCTCACGGTCCCCCGAGGCGTTACCAGGCATGATCCCTGCGGGATCACCGTGCACCAGCGAACGACATCCACCGCGGGCGAGCGACGAGGCTCTCCCGGCGACGAATGGAGCGCCCCCGTTGCCTATCGGAGTGCCGCGCGAGACCAAGCCCCGCGAGACGCGGGTGGCAGCGACACCGGCCACGACCGGAAAACTGGTCCGGCTGGGCTACGAGGTCGTCGTCGAGAGCGGGGCGGGGGCGGCCAGCAGCTTCCCGGACGAGGAATACACCGAGGCCGGCGCGCGGATCGGCAGCGCCACCGAGGCGTGGCAGGCCGACGTCGTCCTGCGGGTGAACGCACCTGCGGTCGAGGACATCGGGCTGCTGCGCGACGGCGCGACGCTGATCAGCCTGCTGAGCCCGGCGCTGAACCCGGAGCTGGTCGACGCGCTCGCGCAGCGGCCGATCACGGTGCTGGCGATGGACGCCGTCCCCCGGATCTCCCGCGCCCAGTCGCTGGACGTGCTGAGCTCGATGGCGAACATCGCCGGCTACCGCGCCGTAATCGAGGCGGCGCACACGTTCGGCCGGTTCTTCACCGGCCAGGTGACCGCCGCGGGCAAGGTGCCGCCGGCGAAGGTGCTGGTGGCCGGCGCCGGGGTGGCGGGCCTGGCCGCGATCGGCGCGGCGAGCAGCCTGGGCGCGATCGTGCGGGCGACCGACGTGCGGCCTGAGGTCGCCGAGCAGGTGCGGTCCCTCGGCGGGGAGTACGTCGCCGTGCCCGCGGGTGAGCAGGAGGCCAGCTCCGACGGCTATGCCCGGGAGATGGGCGAGGACTTCAACCGGCGGGCCGCGATCATGTACGCCGAGCAGGCCGCCGACGTCGACATCATCATCACCACGGCGCTGATCCCGGGCCGGCCGGCCCCGCGGCTGCTCACCGAGGAGATGGTGGCGAGCATGCGGCCGGGCAGCGTGATCGTCGACATGGCCGCCGGGCAGGGCGGCAACGTGGCCGGGTCGGTGGCCGACGAACTCGTCGTCACCGACCACGGGGTGTCGATCATCGGCTACACCGACCTGGCCGGACGCCTGCCCGCCCAGGCCTCCCAGCTGTACGGCACCAACCTGGTCAACCTGCTCACGCTGCTGACGCCGGGCAAGGACGGCGAGGTCGTGCTCGACTTCGACGACGTCGTGCAGCGTTCGATGACCGTCGTGCGGGCCGGGGAGAAGACCTGGCCGCCACCCCCGGTTCAGGTCTCGGCGGCACCACCCCCTGCGCCGGCGCGGGCCGCCGAGCCCGTGCCCGCGAAGGCGCCTCCCCCGCCGTGGCGCCGGTTCGCGCTGATCGGGGCGGCCGCCGCCGTGCTCTTCCTCGTCACCGCCTTCTCGCCGAGCGCGCTGATCCAGCACGTGACGGTGTTCACCCTGGCCGTGGTGGTCGGCTTCTACGTGATCGGGCACGTGCACCACGCCCTGCACACCCCGCTGATGAGCGTGACCAACGCGATCTCCGGGATCATCGTCGTCGGCGCGCTCCTGCAGATCGGCCGGCACGACGCCGCGGTCACCGTGCTGGCCTTCGCCGCGATCCTGCTGGCCAGCATCAACGTCTTCGGCGGCTTCGCCGTCACCCGGCGGATGCTGTCGATGTTCTCGCGCGGCCCGGTGCCGGGCGCCCGGCCGACCGTCGACGCCCGATGACCGCCGCCTCGGCCGCCGCGGCGGCCTACATCGTCGCCGGGCTGCTGTTCATCCTCAGCCTGGCCGGGTTGTCGCGGCACGAGACCGCGAAGGCCGGCAACGGCCTCGGCATCGCCGGCATGACCATCGCGCTGGCCGCGACCATCGGGCTGGCCACCCGCAGCATCTCCGCCGCCGGCCTCACGCTGCTGGTGGTCGCCATGGTCATCGGCGCGACGATCGGCCTGTGGCGCGCGCGCCGGGTCGAGATGACCGGCATGCCCGAGCTGATCGCGATGCTGCACAGCTTCGTCGGTCTCGCCGCCGTCCTGGTCGGCTGGAACGGCTTCCTGTCGGTCGAGGCCCGCGGCGCCGCCCAGCGCGAGATCCCGGCGTCACTGCTCGGCATCCACTCCGCCGAGGTCGTGATCGGCGTGTTCATCGGCGCTGTGACCTTCACCGGGTCGATCGTCGCCTTCCTCAAGCTGTCCGCCCGCATCAAGAGCAACCCGCTGATGCTGCCGGGCCGCAACCTGCTCAACCTGGGCGCGCTGGTCACCTTCGTCGTCCTCACGGTGTTCTTCGTCGCCGGGCCGAACGTCGTCCTGCTGGCCGTCGTGACCGCACTGGCGCTGGCCCTGGGCTGGCACCTGGTCGCCTCCATCGGCGGGGGCGACATGCCCGTCGTGGTCTCGATGCTCAACAGCTACTCCGGCTGGGCGGCCGCCGCGTCGGGGTTCCTGCTCGGCAACGACCTGCTGATCGTCACCGGCGCACTGGTCGGCTCGTCGGGTGCCTACCTCTCCTACATCATGTGCACGGCGATGAACCGGTCGTTCCTCTCCGTCATCGCCGGCGGCTTCGGCAACGAGGGCAGCACCGGCACCGACGACCGCGACTACGGCGAGCACACCGAGATCGACGCCGAGGGTGCCGCCGAGCTCCTGCGCGAGGCGGACTCGGTGATCATCACGCCCGGCTACGGCATGGCGGTGGCCCAGGCCCAGGGCGCGGTCGCCGAGCTCACCCGCACGCTGCGCGCCAAGGGCGTCGACGTCCGGTTCGGGGTCCACCCGGTCGCCGGCCGGCTGCCCGGGCACATGAACGTGCTGCTGGCCGAGGCGAAGGTGCCCTACGACATCGTCCTGGAGATGGACGAGATCAACGACGACTTCGCCGGCACCTCCGTCGTGCTCGTCATCGGCGCCAACGACACGGTCAACCCCGCCGCCACCGAGGACCCGGGCAGCCCCATCGCGGGCATGCCGGTGCTCAAGGTCTGGGAGGCCGACCACGTCGTCGTCTTCAAGCGATCGATGAACACCGGGTATGCGGGGGTCCAGAACCCGCTCTTCTTCCGCGACAACAGCCGGATGCTCTTCGGTGACGCTCGGGAGCGGGTCGAGGACATCCTGCGGGCGCTCTGACCCCGCGCCGAGGTTGCGCCGGGGCCCGCGGACGCGGACGGTTGCGGTCGTGGATCCCCTACGAGGCCTGGGCATGCCCCGCATCCCCGGGCTCAGCGACCTCCTCTCGCTGCTGCAGACGCAGACCGAGGCGCTGGCCCAGCTGCCGCGCACGCTCAGCGACCTGAACGGGACGGTCAGGGAGCTGACCGAGGCGACGCGCATGGCCCGCGACACGATCGCCTCGGCGCAGCGGACGGCGGAACGGCTGGAGGAACTCGTCGAGGAACTCGAGGAGCCGGTCCGTGCGCTCCGGCCGGGGCTGGCGCGCGTCGGCAAGGTGCTCGACGACCCGGTCGTCGACACGATCCCCGACACGCTGCACCGCATCCACGACGACCTGATGCCGCTCATCCACGGCCTGCGCCAGGCGCAGACCCGCATGGGCTCGGTGACCGGCCTGCTCCGCCGCCGCCCGCACGCCGAGGACGACGAGGACGACGGCTACCCGGCCGGCTGACCGGTCACGTGCCGGACGACGGCTTGTCGGACGGCGACCTGTCCGACGAGGCTCCGTCGGAGCCGTCCCGCCGGACCAGGTCGCCGACGGCCTCCTCCAGGCGGGCCCAGGTGGAGCTCCACTCGACGAGCGGGTCGAGGATCCGCTCGAAGACGGCGAGCTGCTGGTCGAAGGCCTGCAACTGCGCCGACATCGCCGCGATCGACTGCCGCTGCGCGCTCACCGTCTGCGCGACGGCCCGCAGCTGCGACGCCGACAGGGCTCCGGGCGGGCTGGGCAGCGCCGGCAGCGACAGCCGCGACGGCACCGCCCCGGCGATCGACCGGGCGCGGTCGGTGAACCCGCGCAACTGCTGCACGAACTCCTCGATCGACCTCACCACCAGGCCACTCGGTCCGGCCTCCGGTGTCGGCTGCTCCTCCGCCATGCGTCGACGGTACGGCCAGCGCCTGCCGCAGGCGAGCCCGCAGCAGTCACCCGCCCTGCGGCGCCTCGGCGGGGTCCCACACGACCGCGAGCTCCTGCCGGGTGCCGAAGCGCTCCAGGTGCCGCCCGAGCACGTCCTTGACCCGCTCGAGCGCCGCGGTGTCGGGTCCGGCGGCGTGCAGGGTCAAGACGCCGTCGCCGACCTCGACCGAGCCGACCCCGGCACCGATCGTCGCGGTCGAGACGTTCCCGACGGTGGTGAACTCCAGCTTGTGGCCCAGGTGCGAGACCAGCTGCTTGGCGTAGCGCTCGGGGGCGTCGGTACGGACGTCGGCGCGCGCGGTCAACGGGATCGACACGGGTCGCAGGCTACGCGGGCGCCGGCGACGCCCCGGCGGACCGGGGCCGCCGGACGACCGCCGGCGTAGGCAAGGATGCCGGCATGGACGTGCTGAGCAGCCGGGTCCTGCTGCGCCCGTCGGATCCCGCGCGGAGCAGGGCGTTCTACCGCGACGTGCTCGGTCTGGCCGTCTACCGCGAGTTCGGGCCGCCGGACGACCCGGGGCTGGTGTTCTTCCTCGGCAACGGGCTGCTGGAGGTCTCCGGGCGGTCGGCCGAGCCGGCCCGCGGCCTTGCGCTGTGGGTGCAGGTCCGGGACGTCGCGGCCGAGCACGCCCGGCTGGTGGCGGCGGGGGTGCCCGTCACATGGCCGCCGCGGCAGCAGCCGTGGGGGCTGATCGAGATGCGGATCGAGGACCCGGACGGCGTCGGGATCGTGCTCGTCGAGGTGCCCGCGGACCATCCGCTGCGCCGCGACCAGCGATGAGGACGCCGTCGGGGCGGCGGTCCACCATCGGCGCGGTGCTGCTCTGCGCCGTCCTCACCGCCTGCTCCGCGCATCCCGCCGGCCCGTCCGCGGCGTCCACCTCACGGACGTCCCCCACCGCCACGAGGTCGGCCTCCTCCGCCCCTGCCACCACCGCGGCACCGACGGGGCCGGAGGCACAGGTCGCGGCCGCGCTCGCCCGGCTCGACCGCCGCGGCCGGGTCGGCCAGTTGTTCCTCGCCGGCGTCCCGCTGACCGACCTGGCCGGCGGCGACGCCCTGGTGCGCAGCGGCGTCGGGGGCCTGTTCCTGGCCGGCCGCTCGACGCTGCCCGCCACCGCCCTGGCGGGCACGACCGCCCGCTGGCAGTCCCTCGCGCACGGTCCCCGGTTGTGGATCGCCACCGACCAGGAGGGCGGCAACGTACAGACGCTGAAAGGTCCGGGCTTCGCTCCGCTGCCCACCGCGCTCGCCCAGGGCGCACTGCCCCCCGCCTCGCTGACGGCGCTGGCCCGGGGCATGGGCGCGTCGCTGCACAGCGCCGGACTCAACCTCGACCTCGCGCCGGTCGCCGACGTGGTGCCGGCCGGGACCGAGAGCGCCAACGCGCCGATCGGGCACTTCCAGCGCCAGTACGGCAGCACTCCCCCGGTGGTCGCGGCGGCCGCCGGCCGGGTGATGGACGGCCTCGCCTCGGCCGGTGTGACCGCGACGCTCAAGCACTTCCCGGGCCTGGGGCGGGTGCGCGGCAACACCGACACCGGCCCCACCACCGACACCGTGACCACGGCCGGCGACGCCCAGGTGGCGTTGTTCGGGTCGCTGGCGGCCTCCGCCGACCATCCGTTCGTGATGATGTCGTCGGCGGTCTACGCGCGGATCGACCCGTCGGCGCCGGCCGCCTTCTCCCCCGCCGTCGTCACCCGGCTGCTGCGCGGGCAGCTCGGCTTCGACGGCGTCGTCGTCTCCGACGACCTCGGCAACGCCAAGGCCGTGGCGGGGACCGCTGCGGGCGAGCGGGCGGTCCGCTTCCTGGCGGCCGGCGGCACGCTGGTGCTCACCGTGGCGCCCTCGACCGTGCCCACCATGATCGACGCCGTCCTCGCCCGCAGCGCGGCCGACCCGGCCTTCGCCGCACGTGTCGACGCGGCGGTGCACACCGCGCTGCTCGCCAAGGCCCGCGCCGGGCTGCTGCCGGCCGGCTGACGCCCCCGGAGACGCGCGTCGCCCCCGTCCCCGGAGGGGGACGAGGGCGACGCCGTCAGCGTGCGGTGGTGCTCAGCGTGCGGTGGTGCTCAGCGGATGGTGGTGCTCAGTACCAGCCGTCGGCCTGCGAGTGGGCCCAGCCGCCGCACGGCGAGCCGTAGCGCTGGTCGAGGTAGATCAGGCCCGCGTCGATCTGCCGGTAGCCGTTCGAGGTCTTGGCGATCCCGGTGCCGGCCCACGTGGAGTCGAGGAACTGCGGGATCCCGTAGGCGCTGCTGCTCGGGTTCTGCGCGTTGGGGTTCCAGCCGCTCTCCTTCCCCCAGAGGTTCTCGAGGCAGGAGAACTGCCCGCTGCCGACCTTGGACATGGCATAGGACTGGAAGGAGCCGCTGGCTGCCGGCGCGGCCGCGGCGACAGGCGCCGGCGCGGGAGCCGCGGCGGCGGCGGCCTTGGCGGCAGCGGCAGCCTTGGCCGCGGCGGCAGCCTTCGCCGCGGCGGCGGCCTTGGCCTGAGCTGCGGCAGCAGCCGCGGCGGCCCGCCGGTTCTGCTCGGCCTTGTCCGCGGCGGCCTGCGCCTGCGCGGCGGCCGTCGTCTCGCTCTGCCGCTGGCTGCGGTCGGCGACCAGCTGCTCGAGCGGACGGACGGTGCCGGGGGTCTGGCCGGAGACACCGAGCTGCTTGGCGATGCTGACCGACTCGAGCTGGCCCGCGTTGGCCCGCGCGGCGGGCTGACCGGAGGTGAGCACGTTGACCATCAGCGCGCCGGCGGCGGCCACGGCCAGGTAGAGCGCCGGACGGCGCAGCGTCACCGGCGGGCGACGCCGGTGGCGGCCGTGGGCGGCCTCGGGGAGCTCAGTGGTCGGAATGGGGTCGTTCAGGTCTGAACCGGTAGTGCTGGGGGTCATGAAAGGACTGCTCCGGGGGGTCAAGGCGCAGCAGTGCCACCGGCCCGGGTCGCGGGCGGTGCGCGATCTGTTGCGGATTGGACGAGATGCAGCGGCGGGCGTGGATGCCCGGCGGAACCCTGCTCAGCTCAGGCTGAGCTCAGGTCAGCGCAGAGGTAGCTCTGCGCGACGTTCCGTACCGACTGCGTCTCCGTGCAGGGTGGCCCGTAGGCGCGCCATGCGGCGGCTCTCCGTTTCTTCCGTAGCCGCCTACCGAGTTAGCTGACGGATTCGGGCGGGAAGAAGCCCTACCCGCCTCCGAGCGATGTGCTCGGCAGCGGGATTCACCCCAGTACTGCGGTGGGTCCCCGGCTCGCGTCCACAGGAGGGACGACGACTCGGCGGCGTCCAGCGCGGACTCCCCCGGTTGGGGGCGAGACGACCGACTGGACCGAGCCAACGTAACCGCGTTACAGATCCGTGACAATTCCAGGGCCGAATTACCTTGGTGACGCATCTCGCTCAGGGCAGGCGCCACACCGTCGTCCGTCGCACCTGCGGCCCCTCGGTATCCGGGACGTCGACGACGTACACGGGGGCGAACCGGTCGTGCGGGAGGTAGGGCCGGCCGGGGTCGCCGACGAGCACCTCGGCGCCCCGGGCGCGGGCCGCGTCGAGGAACGGCAGGACCCGTTCGGTCATGCGCCGGTCGTAGCAGACGTCACCGGCCAGGACGACGTCGGCGGCCGTCTCCCCGTCGAGCACATCGCCGGTCGTCTCGATCCCGGACACGCCGTTGACCTGGGCATTGACGCCGACGGCCGCCCGGCCGAACGGGTCGATCTCGCTGGCGAGGACCGACCGGGCCCCGGCCAGCGCTGCGGCCACCGCCACCAGTCCGCTGCCCGATCCGAGGTCGAGGACCGAGCGACCGGCCACCAGTTCCGGATGGTCGAGCACGTAGCGCGCCAGGGCCTGCCCACCCGGCCACGCGGCCGCCCAGAACGGCGGCTCCGACGGCGGGCGCCCCTGCTCCCCCTCGATGGCTTCCCAGAGGGCCACGACGTCCGCCGCGATGCTGAGCGTGATCTCAGGCACCAGAGAGGGGCGGACCGGGCGCGTGTGGGCGCGGACGAACGACGCGGGCACGGGTGTCGTCGGGTCCACCCGGCCAGTCCACCGTCCGCGAACCGCGAACGCCAGCCGGCGTCGCGACCCCATGTGAGTGCGACACGGCGGTGTGTAACTCGACTGGTCGTTGACCCGGCTGACATCGTGTCGATAGCTTGCGGCGCGTGTGGCCTGCGCCACATCGCCGGTAGCGGCACGCGACGCGTGGACGACCCGGCGACTCCGCTCTCGCCTCGGCCCCGGCCGGGAAGGAACCCCGTGACAACGACGTCAGCCCCGACGCGCACGACCGGCGAGCCGGCACCTCCCTCCGGCGGCATCCGCCGGCTGTGGAACCGCCAGCTGCCGCACTACCCCGAGTCCGGCGCGCGTTCGCTGTACCTCGGCATCACGGTCCTGGCGACCGTCGTCCTCTACTACGAGCTCTACATCGCCGGCGCGGTCGCCACCCAGATCATCGCCGAGTTCCACATGACGTTCACGTTCTTCGTGTTCGTCTCGGTGATCGGCAACGCGATCGGCGCGTTCGCCTCCCTGTTCGCCGGTCTCGCCGACCGCTGGGGCCGGGCCAACCTGGTCGTGGGCGGCCTGCTGCTCACCGGGCTCATCATCGCTTTCGGCCTGCCGAACGCCCCGAACAAGACGGTCTACACGGCGATGTTCGCCGTCCTGAGCCTGGTCGAGGGCATCGTCCTGGTCGCCACCCCGGCGCTGATCCGCGACTTCTCCCCGCAGGTGGGACGCGGCACCGCGATGGGCTTCTGGACCCTCGGCCCCGTGCTCGGCAGCCTGGTGGTCACCGAGGTCTCCAGCCACACCCTGGCCAGCCACCCCGACTGGCGCTGGCAGTTCTACGTCTGCGGCATCGCCGGCCTGGTCGTGTTCCTGGTCGCCCTGGTCGGCCTGCGCGAGCTCTCCCCCGC